>DATMAZ010000238.1:0-4069 GCA_035559675.1 Candidatus Limnocylindria bacterium | reverse complement strand
CCGGGCGCAAGAAGATGCGTCTCGTCGCCCGCGGGCTTCGCCGGCTGCGCGTGGCGGCCGACACGCTGGTGACGAGCCCGCTGCCGCGGGCGGCCGAGACGGCCGCCATCCTCGCGGCGGAGCACGGCGGGCTGCCCGCGCCGGTCGAGCTCGACGCGCTCGCCACGGGCATGGCGCCCGCGGAGATGCTGCGCGCGCTCCGCCGCTTCGGGGAGGGCGACCTGATGGTCGTCGGCCACGAGCCCAGCCTCTCCGGCCTCGCCGCGCTGCTGCTCACGGGATCGCCGGACGGCGTGGCGATCGCGCTCAGGAAGGGCGGGGTGATCGCCCTCGAGCTCGATCGCCTGGCGCCGCGCCGCGCGACGTTGCTCTGGATGAGCACGCCGCGGGCGCTGCGCCGGCTTGGCCGCCGCGTCAGTGCGGCTCGACAGGGGCGGCCTGGCCGCCCTGCTCGCTGAAGCTGCTGTCCGGCCGGATGGTGATGTCCACGCGCCGGTTGCGGGCCCGACCCTCGGGCGTGGAGTTGTCGGCCAGCGGTCGGAGCTCGCCCGCGCCGCGGGTCATGATGCGCTGGGGCGAGACGCCGTAGCGCACGAGCGCGTCACGCACGCTCGCGGCGCGGCGCTCCGAGAGCACCTGGTTCATCGACTCGGAGCCCACACTGTCGGTGTGGCCGACGATGTCGATGATGGTCCGGGGATACTGCTGCATGACGCCGGCGATGTCCTGCAGCTTGTCGTCGGCGCCGGGCTGCAGTGCCGCGCTGCCGGTGGTGAACAGGATGTCGCTCGCGAGCGACATGTAGATCTCTTCGCCGCGCCGCTCGATACGGTCCTGGCGGTCGAGCACTTCCTGCATCTGCCGCGCCTGCCGATCCATGTAGTTGCCGATGAGGCTCCCGCCGACGGCCCCGACCACCGCGCCGATGGCGGCCCCCTTTCCGGCGCCCTTGCCGCCGCCGAGAATGCCGCCGATGGCGGCACCCGTGGCGGCGCCGGCGCCGGCCCCGTAGACGCCACCCTTCACGGTGCGGCTTTGCCCCTGCCAGGCCTCGCAGCCGGCCAGCAGGGTCACCGCCAGGACGCTCGCCGTGATCCGCTTCGACACGTTCATTCCATCTCCTCCTCGCCTCGCAGCCGAGGCCGCCGTTTGAACTCGTTGGCCGCCCGGAAGTGACGCCCCCGGCCCACGGACGGTCACGACTCGTGGTTGCCATGAGGGGCGACGGGTTACAAATCGGCGCATCCGCCATGCGGGGTCTCAGGCGGCGGTTGCGTCAGCCCCCCGCCGGCGGTGAACTGCCGCCCGCATCGGATGCGACGCGCCGCCGGCACTGCTCTCTTCTACGGCTGGCGGATCGTCGGCACCGCGTTCGTCTGCCACGCCGTCAACGTCGGGCTCATCTTCTACGCCTGGGGCGTGTTTCTCACGCCGCTCGCGGCGCACTTCGGCAGCCGCGGCCGCGTGGCGCTCGCGTACTCGCTGATGCAGGCGGCCTCGGCCGTGATCGGGCTCTGGGTGGGCCGCATCGTGGACCGGCACGGGGCGCGTCCGGTGCAGCTCGCCGGTGCCTGCGCCATGGCCGCCGGATTCTGGTGCTTGTCGCTCATCGACTCGCTGCCCGCGCTCTATGCGTGTCTGCTCGGCCCGCTCGCTGTCGGCGCCACGACGGTCGGCGGGCTTCCCGCCAACGCCGCGGTGGCACGCTGGTTCGTTCGGCGCCGCGGCACCGCGCTCGGCATCGCGACCGCCGGCATCTCGTTCGGGGGCATCGTCTTCGCCCCGTTGTCCCAGCAGCTCATCGATCGGTTCGGCTGGCGCGCCGCCTACGCGGTGCTCGGCACCCTGGTGCTCGTGCTGGTGGTGCCGCCCGTGGCGGCCTTCATGCGGCGCGACCCGCGCGACCTTGGCCTCTGGCCCGACGGCATCGACCCGGGCGCGGCCGATGACGGCGGCGCCGACGCGGCGTGGCTCGAGGACGAGCTGGCGCGCTCGCTCACGCCGCAGGCGGCCTGGCGCGAGCCGAGCTTCTGGCTGCTGGCCGCGTCCTTCGCGCTCACCATGTCCGGCATCGCCGGCACGCTGCTCTACCAGAACTCGCTGCTGATCGACCGCGGCGTGCCCGCCGCGCACGCCTCGCTGGTGCTCGGCGCCACCGCGGCCATGGGCACGCTGGGCAAGCTCGGCTTCGGGCGGATGCTCGACCGCTACGACCAGCGGCGCGTCGCCGCGCTCTGCTTTCTGGCCCAGGCCGCCGGCGTGGCGCTCTTGTGGCTCGGGCGCGGGCCGTGGGCGCTCGGGCTCTACGTCGTGCTCTACGGGTATGCGATGGGCGGCAACGCGACCCTGCAGGCGAGCCTGATCGCCGAGGCCTTCGGCCGCCTGCACTACGGCGCGATCGCCGCCCGGCTCTCGCCGTTCGTGGTGCTCTCCCAGGCGATCGCCGTGCCGCTCACGGGCTACGCGCGCGACCACCTCGGCAGCTTCACGCCCGCTTTGGCCGCGATCGTGGCCGCGTGTCTGGCGGCGGTCGTGCTCGTGCTGCGCGCGGACCTGCCGGCCACGCGCCGCGGCTTGCACCGCCGGCACCCATCGCATAGGTGACTCGCGCCGCGATGCGCTACGCCTTCTCGCCCGAGGAACTCGCCTGGCGCGACGACGTGCGTGCTTTCGTGCGCGAGCACGTGACCGAGGCGCTGCGCGCGGAGATGCGGCAGGCCGGCAACGAGGGCGACGGGCCGCTCGCGCGTGCCTTCCATGCGGCGCTCTTTCGCAAGGGCTGGTGGGGCGTCAACTGGCCGACCGAGTACGGCGGGCTCGGCAAGAGCGCCGTCGAGCAGTTCATCTTCATCGAAGAGATGGAGGCGGCGGGCGCGCCGGCCATGCGGCTCACCGTGACGTCGGTGGCGCCCGCCATCTTTCGGGTGGGCACGAAGGCGCAGCGGGACTACTGGCTGCCGCGCATCCTCTCGGGGGAGTGCGAGTTCGCGGTGGCCTACTCGGAGCCCGACGCCGGGACGGACTTGGCGGCGCTCACCACCCGCGCCGAACTCGACGGCGACGAGTGGATCATCAACGGACAGAAAATGTGGAACACGGGCGCGCACACCGCCACCCACAACTGGGTCGCCGTGCGCACGGAGCCCGACGCGCCGAAGCACCGCGGCATCTCCATGATCATCGTGCCGATGGACGCCCCGGGCATCGAGGTGCGGCCGATCTGGACCATGTCCAACATCCGCACCAACGCGGTGTTCTTCGACAACGTGCGCGTGCCGCGCGATTTTCTCATAGGCGAGCGCGGCCAGGGGTTCTACTATGCCCAGATGGCGCTCACCTTCGAGCGGATCATGCTCGGCTCGGTCGGCATGCTCCGCCGCCTGCTCGAGGAGCTGAAGGCCTTCGTCCGCCGGACCAAGCGCGACGGCGTCCCGCTCGGGCGCATCCCCTGGGTGCGCCGCGCGATGGCCGACCTCGAGATGCGCGTCGAGGTGGGCCGCCAGCTCGGCCTGCTGAACGCGTGGCTCATCGACCAGGGGCAGGTGCCGGTCAAGGAGGGCGCCATGGCGAAGGTGTTCGCCACCGAGCTCAATACCCACTTCGCGTCGACCGGGCTCGAGATCATGGGGCTCGCCGGGCAGCTCGCGCCCACCGATCCGGCGGCGCCGCTGCACGGGCGGCTCCAGTGGCTCTACACGATCGCGCCGCTGCAGCGCTTCGGCGGCGGAACCAACGAGGTGCAGCGCATGCTCATCGCCACGATGGGCCTGGGGCTGCCGCGGAAGTAGCATGGATCTCGCGCCCACGGCGGAACAGCAGGCGGTGCAAGCCGAGGCCCGGCGCTTTCTCGCCGGCGAGCTCACGCGCGAGCGGCTGGCGGCGTTCGACCGCGAGCCCGCGGGGTACGACGCGGCCTTCTGGCGCGACGTCGCGCGACTCGGCTGGCTCGGCTTCGGCGTGCCGGCGGCCTACGGCGGGCAGGGCGCCTCGCTGCTCGACGTCGGGCTGCTCCTCGAGGAGTGCGGCCGCGCCGCGGCGCCGCGGGCGGTGGCCGACGCCATCGCCGGCG
>DATMAZ010000237.1:0-6862 GCA_035559675.1 Candidatus Limnocylindria bacterium | reverse complement strand
CGGCGCCGGCGGCCGAGGCGCGCCGGCCCCCGCGCGCGGCGGCCGCGGACGATCCCGAGCTCATCGGCCGCAGCGCGCTGCTCGAGGACGTGCGCCGGCTCGTGCGCGTGGCGGCGGGCAGCGACGCGCCGGTGCTGATCGAGGGCGAGACCGGCACCGGCAAGGAAGTCGTGGCCCGCGCCATCCATCGTCTGGGCCTCGGGCCCGGGCGGCCCTTCGTGCCGATCAACTGCGCGGCCATTCCCGAAGCGCTCGCCGAGAGCGAGCTGTTCGGCCACACGCGGGGCGCGTTCACCGGCGCGGTGCACGAGCGGCCGGGCGCGCTCAAGCTGGCCGACCACGGCACCCTCTTTCTCGACGAGATCGAAGACCTCTCGCTGGCCCTCCAGGCGAAGCTGCTGCGTGTGGTCCAGGACCGCGAGGTGCGCCCGCTCGGCGCGACCACCGCCCAGCGGGTCGACATCCGGCTCCTGGCGGCCTCCAATCGCGACCTGGCGGCCATGGTCGACGCGGGCACGTTCCGCCGGGATCTCTTCTACCGGCTGCGGGTCCTCGTGATCCGGCTCCCGCCGCTGCGCGAGCGGCGCGAGGACATCCTGCCGCTGGCCGAGCACTTCGTGGCCCGCTTCAACCGCCGGCACGGCACGCTCTTCGCCGTGCCGCCGCCGGCTCGCTGCCGCCCGCTGCTCGAGCACGCCTGGCCGGGCAACGTCCGCGAGCTCGAGAATCTCCTCGAGTCGCTGCTGGTCACCGCTCGGGCCACCGAGCGCGATCTCGGCGACGTGCTCGAGCGCATGCGCGACGCCGAATCGCCGTGGCTCGACGAGCGCACGCGCATCATGCGGGTGCTCGACGAGCACCGCTGGAACCGTCAGCGGGCGGCCGCCGCGCTCGGCATCTCGCGCGTCACGCTCTGGCGCCGCATGGAGCGCCACGGCATTCGCGATCCGCTGCTCGCCGCGCGCGCCTGAAACACGGCGCGTCGCGACTGCTTCACGGCCGCGGGCGCCGCCCACATTTTCGCGGCGGCGCCCGCGGCACGCGGCATGCACATCCCCGCCGGCAGGAGGTGGGCCATGCAATGGCGAACGACGATGGTGCGGATCCTGGCGGTGGGCGCGGTGTGCGTGCTGGCGCTGCGGGCGGTTTCGGTTCGATCCGTGGGCGGAGTGCCCGAGGTGGTGCGCGTGACGGTCCAGAACAACGATCTCGCGGCGGTGGACGGTCTCGCGCCGCCCGGGAGCAGTGTGGAGCTGTGGTACCGGCAGCGGAACTTCCGCGAGGGCAACGGCACCGGCTTCTCATGGTGCGGGTGGAAGAATGGCGGTGAGCCGGTCCAGCTCGGCACGGCAACCGCGAATGACGACGGGCGCTGGCGGCTCGCGAACCTGCATCTCGTGTCGTCGGTCATGATGTTTCCGGGCGTGGCGACCGGCGGCGGGTGCGCAGGCGGCGTCTACACGGAGCTCCTGCCGCGCATCTGCTCCGCGGGCGTGTGCACGCCGTGGACGACGCCCGTCGTCCACTGGCTCGACGTCCGCCGGCGCGACGGCCAGGGCCAGGCGGGCGCGTCCATCTCGGGCGCGCTGCATACCGCGCTCGCGGCCGCGGACGGACCGAACGACGGCTCGGAGCCGAGCAGCGTCTACGACGTCGACGAGGACGGCATCGACACCACGCTCCCCGGCTTCTCGCCCGGCCAGCGAGTGACGTGGAAGTGCGGCTCGGGCGGCACGGCCATCTGCCCGAGCGTCACGATCCACGACGCCTCCACGGTCATCCAGCCCGACCCGGAGTTCCCGTTCATCCTGGCGACGCTCCAGGGGCACGCGCCCGGCGGATCGGTGTTCGCCGCGGCCGCCATCGACCGCAACCAGGATCTCGGCTTCGCGGTGAACGTCAACGTGCGCGTGAAGGCGGACCTCGACGTCGACCTCGGCTGCGAGCAGGGCACCTTCTTCGACTTCTGGTCGCCGAGCTAGACGCCGAGGCGCATGCCGACCGTCACACCGAGATCGCGGAGCACGTCGGCGGCGGCGGCCTTCGGGCCGCCGCCGCGCGCGCGCGCCGCCCTGAGCGCGCCGTCACCCGTGGCGACGGTCACCCCGCTCTCGTCGAGCGCCACCACCGTGCCCGGCGGCGCCAAGGCGAGACCGCTCACGCGGCTCGGCTCGAACAGCCGCACGCGCGCCGTCCCGGCCGTGGTGTGCGCGCCCGGCTGCGGGTCGCAGCCGCGAACGAGGTTGTGGACCTGCGCGGTGGGCGCGGTCCAGTCGATGGCGGCATGGGCGTCGGTGAGCAGGGGGTCGTAAGTCGCCTTGGACTCGTCCTGCGGAATGCGGGGCGCGCGGCCCGCGCTGATCAGCTCCACCGCCTCGACCACGGCGTCGACACCGAGCGGGAACAGCGTGCGGTAGTAGAGGCTCCCCGCGGTGTCGTCCGGGCCCACCGGCGCCGAGCGCTGCAGCAGGATGGGTCCCGTGTCGATGCCGGCGTCCGGCCAGAACACGGTGACGCCGGTGGTGGTCTCACCGCGGATGAGCTGCCACGAGATGGCGCTGCCGCCCCGGTAGCGCGGCAGCAGCGACGGATGGAAGCAGATGCTGCCGAGGCGCGGCACCGCGAGCAGCGGTTCGGGCACGATCTGCGTCACGTAGGCGAGCACGGCGAGGTCCGCGTCGGCGGCAACGAACGCGTCGCGCGCCTCGGAGCCCCGGAGCGAGGCGAACTGATGCACGGGCACGCCGCGTTGCAGCGCCGCCGCCTTGGTCGGATCGGGCTTGGGTCCGCGATCGGGCGGACAGACGACGGCCGCGATCTCGTGCCCGCCGTCCGCGAGCCGCACCAGCACCTGCTCGGCGAACGCAGCCTGGCCGATGAGCAGGATGCGCACGCGTCAGGCCAGGTGCTGGGCGAAGAATGCGAGCGTGCGCTTCCAGGCGTCGGCGGCGGCGGCGGGACGGTACGAGTCGCGCTCGTCGCAGAAGAAGCCGTGCGGCGCCTTCGGATAGACCACGACGTCCACGCGCTTGCCGAGCCGGGCGGCCTCGGCACGGAGGTGCGCCACTTGCGTCATCGGGATGTACGGGTCGTCCTCGCCGAACAGCGCCAGCACCGGGCAGGCGAGGCCGTCGGTGCGCTCGACCGGGATGCCGCCGCCGTAGAACGGCACCGCCGCCTTGATCTTGTCCGGCAGCGCGCACGCGGCGAGGTAGGCGACGCGCCCGCCCATGCAGAAGCCGGTGATGCCGATGCGATCGGCCCGGACCGCCGGGTCGCTCTCGAGGCGGGCGACGGCGGCGGCGACGTCCTCGATGATCTCCGGATCCTTCAGCGCGTTCATCATCTCGAGCGCCTTCGGCAGCTCGGCGTAGCTCGCCGTCCGTCCCGCCCCGCCGCGGTAGAAGAGGTCCGGCGCGAGCGTCACGTAGCCCTCGGCCGCGAGCCGGCGGGCCACGCCCTTTATGTGGTCGTTCAGCCCGAAGGCCTCCTGCACCACGATCACACCCGGCAGCCGCTGTGCACCCGCCGGACACGCCCGCAACGCCGGCATGCTGCCGGCCGGCGTGGCGATGGAGATCATCTCGCTGGTCACGTCCATGATGGCTCTACGAGTCATACGCGATCGTCGCTGTCAAGACACTGTTTACGGCCACCTATGACTGAACAAGGCGCCGATAAGTAAGCGATCTAGCGAATGAATCTCATAAACCGGGCAGCGGACCCAAGCCCGTTGACTCCCTCAGGGGGGCGTCGTAGCCTAAAACGCGTTTTCGGAAGGAACGATGCGGCGCGAGAAATCCAACTACGTCATCCAGGCGGTGTCGCACGCGCTCGACGTGCTCGAGCAGTTCCGCGACCACGACGAGGAGCTCGGCGTCACCGAGCTCTCGAAGCGGCTGAAGCTCCACAAGAACAACGTCTTCCGCCTGCTCGCCACGCTCGAATCGCGGGGCTACATCGAGCAGAACCGCGCCACCGAGAACTATCGTCTCGGCGTGCGCTGTCTGCAGCTCGGCCGCAGCTACGTCGAGCAGATGGGGCTCCTCCCGCAGGCGCACGCGGTGGTGGCCGAGCTGTCGCGGACCACGCGCGAGACCGCCTTTCTCGCCGTGCTGCGCGGCGGCGCCGCGATCGCGGTCGACGTAGCCGAAGCCGAGCGCGCCGTGCGCATCGCCTCCCCGCTCGGCGATCTCTTGCCGCTCTACTGCACCGCCGCCGGCAAGGCGCTGCTGGCCTTCGAGCACGAGGACGAGGTGAAGGCGCTCGTCCCCGAGCAGCTGCAGCGCTTCACGGATCGCACGCCCGCCGACCGGGCCGCGCTCATGACGCAGCTCCGCGCGGTGGCCGCCGCCGGCTACGCGATCGACATGGGCGAGCACGCCGACGACGTGCGCGGGGTCGCGGCACCGGTCCGCGACTATACGCGCACCGTCATCGCAGCCCTCACCGTGGTGGGCCCGGCCTATCGCTTCCAGGCGGAGCGTCTCGAAAAGGAGCTGGCCCCGGTCGTGGTACGCGCCGCGCACGAGCTCTCGAGCCGCCTCGGCTTCGATCTCGGCACACGGCGCGAAGCGCAGGCCTGATCGCACCACGGCCGAGCGGCCGATCATCCGGTCCGCTCGCTCGCATGACGCCATGCGGCACCCGTTGACTGGGTAGCCGGCCCTGTGTACCAAGTCCCGGTTTACCCGCAGCGAAGGAGAGGCGCGCCGTGAAGATTCTCGTGACCGTCAAACGCGTTCCCGATCCCGAGTCGACACTGAAGGTCAACGCCGAGGGCACCGGGTTCGTCAAGGACAACCTCAAGTGGGTGGTAAACCCCTTCGACGAGATCGCCATCGAGGAAGGGCTCCGGATAAAGGAGAAGGTCTCCGGCACCGAGGTGGTGCTGGTGAGCATCGGCGACAAGGCCGCGCAGGAGCAGCTCCGCACCGGCCTCGCCATGGGCGCCGACCGCGCCGTGCTGGTGCTCTCCGACGCCGAGCTCGACCCGCTGGCGGTGGCCAAGGTGCTCCGCAAGGTGATCGAGACCGAGAAGCCCGACCTGGTCCTCATGGGCAAGCAGGCGATCGACGACGATTCCAACTGCGCCGGCCAGATGCTGGCCGAGCTGCTCGGCTGGCCGCAGGCCACCTTCGCCTCCGAGCTGAAGCTCGCCGCCGACGCCAAGTCCGCGCAGGTGACCCGTGAGGTCGACGGCGGGCTCGAGACGCTCGAGGTGCCGCTGCCGGCGGTGGTCACCGCCGACCTGCGCTTGAACGAGCCGCGCTACGCGTCGCTGCCGGGCATCATGAAGGCGCGCAAGAAGGAGCTGAAGGAGATCCCCATCGCGGAGCTGGGCGTAGACACCACGCCCCGCGTGAAGACGGTCAAGCTCGCAACGCCGCCCAAGCGGCAGGCCGGCCGCAAGGTCGAGTCCGTGCAGGAGCTCGTGCGCGTGCTGCACGAAGAAGCGAAGGTGATTTGACATGGGCAACGTTCTGCTGATCGCCGAGCATTCGCACGGCAAGTTTCCGAAGACGACGCTGGTGGGCCTCACCGCCGCCAAGGAGCTGGCGAGCAAGACGGGCGGCACGTGCATCGGGCTCGTGCTGGGCCAGGGCGTGGACGCGCTCGCCGGCGAGCTGGCCGAGTACGGCGTGAACGTGGTCGCGGTCGACGCGGCCCCGCTCGCCCACTACGTCGCCGACGCCTACACCTCGGCGATCGCCGAGATCGTCGCCCAGAAGGGCGTCGAGGTCGTCGTCGGCACCGCCACCGCGATGGGCAAGGACCTGCTGCCGCGCGTGGCGGCCCGGCTCGATGCCGGCATCGCCCCGGACATCACCGGCATCGTCGACGCCAGGACCTTCCAGCGGCCCATGTGGGCCGGCAACCTGATCGCCACCATCGCGGTCGAGTCCACGCCCCGCGTGGTGTCGGTGCGCAGCACGGCCTTCGACGCGGCCGCCAAGGGCGGCGCCAAGGGGACGGTCGAGAAGGCGTCGCCCGCGGTCACCGGCACCACCAAGTTCATCTCCTTCAACGAGACCAAGTCCGACCGCCCCGTGCTGACCGAGGCCTCGATCGTGTGCTCGGGGGGGCGCGGGCTCAAGAGCGGCGAGAACTTCACCACGTATCTCGAGCCGCTCTGCGACGCGCTCGGCGCCGCCATGGGCGCCAGCCGCGCCGCGGTGGACGCCGGCTTCGTGCCGAACGACCTGCAGGTGGGACAGACCGGCAAGGTCGTGGCCCCGACCCTCTACGTCGCGGTCGGCATTTCGGGCGCGATCCAGCACCTGGCCGGCATGAAGGACTCGAAGGTGATCGTCGCCATCAACAAGGACGAGGAGGCGCCGATCTTTCAGGTCGCCGACTACGGGCTGGTGGCCGATCTGTTCAAGGCCGTGCCCGAGCTCACCGAAGAGATCAAGAAGCTGAAGCACGCCTGAAACTGTGACGCGCGCCCTACGGCGCAGCGGGACCGAGCGCCCGCTGCCCCGTTCGTTCTACCTGCAGCCGACGCTCACCGTCGCGCGCGCGCTGCTCGGCAAGGTGCTGGTCCACGAGACCCCCGAGGGGCGTGCAAGCGGCCGCATCGTCGAGGTGGAAGCGTACCGCGGTCCGGCGGACCGCGCCGCCCACAGCCGCGGCGGGCACCGCTCGCCGCGCAACGAGGCCATGTGGGGCGTCGGCGGGCATGCCTACGTCTACTTCGTCTACGGCATGCACTTCTGCATGAACGTCGTCACCCGGCCGGCCGGCCACCCCGAGGCCGTGCTGCTGCGCGCGCTCGAGCCGCTCGACGGCGTGCCGCTCATGCGGGCGCGGCGCGGCGTCGGGCCCGACGTCCCGGCCTGGCGGCTCTGCCGCGGGCCGG
>DATMAZ010000236.1:0-12483 GCA_035559675.1 Candidatus Limnocylindria bacterium | reverse complement strand
GCCGCCGACGGTGGGGAGGATCGGCGCCCCGCCGCCCGGCGCGCCAAGCGCCGCCCCCGCCGCAGCGCCGGCCGCCGCGGCGATCAGCACGAGGATCAGGTCGCCGGCCGCGCTACCGATCGAGGGCGTCGGGATTGAACTTGTACCCGACGCCCCGGACAGTGAGGATGAGTTCGGGGACGGCATCGTTCCGCTCGATCTGCCTGCGCAGCCGTCGCACGTGGACGTCGACCGTTCGCGGCTCCACGTGTACCTCCTGCCCCCACACGCAGTCGAGCAGCTGCAGTCGATCGTACACTTTGTGCGGGTTCTTGACGAAGAACTTGAGCAACTCGAACTCGCGGAGCGAGAGTGCCAGGGGCCGGTCGTCGAGAACCACCTCGTAGCGATCGAAGTCGATGCGCAACCGACCGCGCTCGTAGACGTCGAGACCGACCGCCACGTCGGTCGGCCGCGCCCGCCGCATGACGGCCTTCACGCGAGCAACCAGCTCGCGCGGCGAAAACGGCTTGGTGATATAGTCGTCGGCGCCCATCTCGAGGCCGAGCACGCGATCGACCTCGGCCGCCTTGGCCGTCAGCATGACGATGGGAACGCCGGCCGTAGCCTCCGTCGCACGCAGCCGGCGGCAGAGCGCAAGCCCATCGATGCCGGGCAGCATGATGTCGAGCACCACCAGATCCGGGACGCCCGCCCGGAGCGCTGCCGCAGCGGCTTCTCCGCTGTCGGCCTCGCGGACCTCGTAGCCCTCCCCAGCCAGGTGGTAGCGCACGAGCTCGCGGATGTCCTTCTCGTCCTCGACGAGCAGCACGCTGGGCTTCGTCTGGGTGGCCATGACTCGCATCACGCTCGCAACGAACCCTATCGCCCCCGCGTGACGCACAGGTTACCAGAGCATGAACTCTTCGCCGTCCCAAGAGCGCCCAAGGGCCGGCGATCCGCGGTGGACACGCTCCCGCCGATCATGGCATGGGTTGTGCCACGCGGCGCGGCGCCTAGACGCGCGTCACAGGGCTTGTCAGCTCTCCGAGCATGGACTAAGTGGGCGAAATGTCGCGTGTTAGGGACGAGGAGGATGCGGGTAACAGCGCCTGGATCGTGCTGCGTCACTCGCCGCTCGAAGGTGTGGGTCTGCTCGGCACCGTGCTGCGCGACTATGGCATCCACCATCGCGGTCTCGACCTGTATCGTGGCGAGCCCGCGCCGAAAGACACGCGCAGCATGGGCGGCCTCATCGTGCTCGGCGGCGCGATGGGCCTCCACCAAGTCGAGCAGTTTCCCTTCCTGAAGACCGAGCTGCAGCTCGTCGAGCGCACCATCACGGCGGGACGCCCGGTTCTCGGCATCTGCCTCGGCGCGCAGATGATCGCCCACGCACTCGGCGCCCGGGTCTTCCCGGGCGAGCGGCGCGAGGTCGGCTGGGGCACGGTCATGCTCACGGCGGAGGCCGCAGACGATCCGGTGTTCGGCGACTCGCCCTCGCCGCTCGAAGTCTTCCACCTGCACGGCGACACCTACGAGCTGCCGCCCGATGCCCGCCACCTCGCCCGCTCCGACGTCTACGAGCAGCAGGCGTTCGAGTGGGGCGGCGTCGTGTACGGATTGCAGTTTCATCTCGAGTTTACGGAGAGCATGATCCAGCGGCTCACGAGCGACCCCGAGGCCGCCCGCTCGCTTCGGGAGAGCGGCGTGGCGCCGGAGAAGCTCCTCGCCGAGGCCGCCGAGCGTACCGCGCGGATCGGCGAGGCGGCGCAGCGAATCTTCTCGAACTACTTCCGGCAGTGCGGGCTCTAGCCCCCGCCTGCGACGTCATCCGCGGCTCGACGCCGGGGCTCGCGGCGGTCGACGCCCCGGGGCGCGGCTGCGGCTCTTCGAGCCGGGCACGCGCGGTCTGTTTGCCGGCGGGCGCGGCGGTGGCGAGCCGGAGGGCACCGTCAACGGGCTGTCGCTCGAGGCGCGGAGAGACGACCGGCTACCGCGTCACGAGCCGGCCAGCACCGCCGGGCGCTTGAATGCCACCCAGCCACGGTCGCAGGCGATCACCGCCCCGGTGAGACTGGCCGACTCGTCGGAGGCCAGGAATACGACCAGCGCCGCGATCTCGTCCGGCGGCTGGAGGCCCATTGCGGCCTCGCGGGCGAATGCCTCGCGCAGCGGTTCGCTGCCGAAGATGATCGCATTCATGGGGGTGTCGACGTAACCGGGGCAAATGGCATTTACCCGGATCCCGAGCGTCCCGCAGCCCGCCGCCATCGAGCGGGTGAGCAGCGCCACGCCGCCCTTGGAGGCGGCGTATGCGTCCATCATGCCGAGCGGCAGCAGCGCCATGGAGGAGGCGGTGTTGATAATGCTCGCGCCGGGGCGCTTGGCGAGATGCGGGATCGCGTACTTGCAGCAGAGGAACACACTGGTGAGGTTCACGCGCAGAACGCGGTCCCAGTCGTCCTCGGCGATCTCCGGCGTGAAGCCGTCGCGGCCGACCGGAGCAATGCCGGCGTTGTTGTAGAGCACGTCGATCGCGCCGTACGTGTCCACCGCGCGGTCGATGAGCGCCTTTGCCTGCACGCGATCGCCGGCATCGGCCAGGACGAACGTCGCCGTGCCGCCGGCCGCCACGATCGCACGCATCGTCTCCTCGCCAGCGGCAGCGTCGACGTCGCTCACCACGACGCGGGCGCCCTCGCGGGCGAGCGCCAGCGCGCCGGCGCGCCCGATGCCCGAGGCGCCGCCGGTTACCACCGCCACGCGGCCCGCGAGCCGCATCGTCATGGGCGGGCGGCGCAGGTTCGCAGACACTCCGAGAACTGCTCGCGGCAGCGCAGCACCGCCGGGCCGGCACGGCGGTTGCACTGCTCGCGGCACTTGATCGCCTTCACGCGCACCGTGCGCCGGCAGGCCTCGCGATCGACCTCGATGCGGCACCCCCGCTGCTCGACGCGCGCGTCGGCCTGGCAGGCGAGGCGACACCCATCGCGCTCGAGCAGCGGCTGCTTGGAGCACGTGCGCTCGGCGGCGAGGCACGCCTGCGGGCACTCCGGCCCGCCGAAGCACCCGCCGAGGCGCGCCTCGAACTGCTGGCGGCAGCGCGTCTGCGCCTCGCGCATACAGCTGCCGAAGTCACGCCGAATACGGCCGAGGCATTCGAGGCGCTCCTGCTCCGTCGCGCCGGCTGCCGGCCCCGCAAGCAGCGCCGGCAGCACGGCGAGGAGCACCGCGAGTCGAACCGAGGTCAGGACTTACCGAGCGACCAAGCGACGGTGGCCGCACCGCCGGCCGGGATGGTCACCTTCTCGGTCTTCTGCCCGAGCTGCTCGTGCCACACGTCCACCTCGTAGTCCCCCGGCGGGATGTCCGCGATCGTGAACTTTCCCGCGGCATCGGTGACCGCGTAGTACGGCTGGTCCATCACGAACCAGTAAGCGTGCATCCACGGATGTGCGTCGCACTTCACCGCGATCGGCATCTCGGGCTTCTCCACCTTCCACTGGATCTTCTTCTGGAACTTCGGCATCGCCCGGTTGGCTTCGGGGTTGACCTTCCCCATCACGTGGACGTTGTGCAGCACGCCGTCGGGGTTGAGCACCTCGATCGTGGTGCCCGCCGGCACCGCGAGCACGTGCGGGCTGTACTCGCAGCCCTTCTGGTCGAAGCTGACGGGCGTGGCCGGCACCTCGAGCTTCTTGCCCTTCATGGCCTTCACGATCACGACCACGTTCGCGAGACCGCCATCCGACCCCACGACGAGATCGGGCTTGGTCTTCTCCGTGCCGCACGCCTGGGTGTCCTTGGTGACGGCGAACTTCTCCGGGGCGGGCGGCGTGCCGGCGTACTTCACCGTGCCGGTGAGCGAACCGCCATTGGTCACCTCAATGGCCTCGTAGGCCGGCGCGGGATGCACGGTGCCGGCCAGCAGCCCCGCTACCAGCGCCACCCCAACCATGATCCTCTTCATTCGATCCTCCTTACGGATTGGGCGGGTGCTCACTGCACCGCAGCCTGGTCGTTTTGAACACGCGTCATTTGAGTCGGCAACTGTCCCGCCTGCGCCAGGCCGATCGAGATCACGTAGTCACGCAGGGCGCGGATCTGCGCGTCGTCGTCGCCGCCGAGGATGTCCGGTGGGCCGTCCGGGTTGTCGGGGTCGGCGTAAAACGAGGGCATCTTCGTGCCGGGCAGCAGCTTCTGGGGGTCGTGCAGCCAGTCGACGATCCACGCCGGCCGCAGCCGCTTGGCTGCCATGGCGAGGTCGGGCGCCCAGCTGTCTTTCTCGCCCTCGGGGAACGTGTTTCCCCGGACGTGGCACGAGAAGCACGACAGGTAGTCGGCGGACGCCAGCATGCGGCCCGCCTCGACGTTGGCCCCGACGTAGTCGCTCACCTCGATGTAGGTGAACGGCGAGGTCACGCCGTCGAGCCCCTGGAAGTAGTGGACCAGGGTGACGGTCTCTTCGTCGCTCAGCCCGAACGTGGGCATGCGCACGGAGAGCCAGGGCCGGATGGTCGTGGGCGCCTGGAGGAAGGCGTAGAGCCACGGCGCCTGGACCTTCTGTCCCTCGCCGAGCAGATTCGGCGGCGCCTCGCTCGGGTTCTTCTCGTAGAGCCGCCGGATGTCGCCGCCGCGGCCCTCGATGATGTGGCAGCCCGTGCAGTTGTAGCGGGCCACCAGCCGCTGGCCCCGCACCACCGCCTCCGAGAAGCTGTGGCTGTAGCGATAGTCTTCCTTGATCTTCGCTTCCGTGCGGCCGCGGAGGAAGACCATGAGGGCCTCGATGTCCTCGTCGGCCAGATTGAACTGCGGCATCACTTGCTCGATCCACTTGGTGGCGTAGCCCCGCGGCTCCTTCAGCTTGTGGAAGGTGAAGGTCGCCCAGTCCTCGTGCAGGTCGATGCGGTCGCCGAAGAAGAGCTCTTCCTTCGTCTTGTTGCCGTAGGTCGACAGCTCGGCGCCGATGCGGGACTCCAGCTCCATGCCCGGGATGTCGTGACATCCGGCGCAGCCGTACTTGCGTACGAGCTTCTCACCGGCGGCGACGGCCCCCGGGTCGCGCAGCTTGGTGAGCAGCGGGGGCGGCGCCGGCTGCGGGGCGCCCAGCGTCAGCAGATACGCCGTCACGGCGCGGGCCTCGTCGTCGGTGAGCCGGAGGCTCGGCATGCGGGCGATGTCCGAGAAGCCCCGCGGGTTCTTCACCCAGTGGTACAACCAGCGCGCGTCGGTCTTCTCGGCCACGGCGGAGAGGTTGGGCGCGATGTCCTTGTTGGCGCCGATCTGACCCGCGACCTCGTCGGGCGCGAGCGCATGGCAGGCCCGGCAGCCGATGGAATCGACGAGCGCCTTGCCCGCGGCCACCGTCTGCGGGTCGCGCGGCACGTCGGGCGCCGGGTGCTCGCTCACCCACGCCGCGCTCGAGTCCTTGGTGGCGGCCAGCAGGAACGCGGCGATCTGCGTCGCCTGGGTTTCGTCGAACATGAAGTTCGGCATGCGGGTGCGCGGGCGGAACTGGTGCGGGTTGCGGATCCAGCGCACGAGCCAGCCGGGCTCGACCTTGGCGCCGATGCGGCGCAGCGACGGGCCGATAATGGACACGTCGTTCTGCTTCGCCAGCGTCTCGTAGCCCTCCGCCAGGTGGCAGCCGTGACAGCCCAGCTCGATGAACAAGGTCTCGCCCCGGGCCGCGATCTCGCCGCCTTCGAGCCCAACCGCGGTCGGATGGCACTTGAGGCAGTTGGCCTGCATCATCGGCCCGCGGAACAGCGCCAGCTCCTCGCGGAGATGCACCTCGTGCAGCTGCCCGTGCTCGTCGTAGTAGTTGGCGTGCGCGCCGCGCGCGCTATTGACGTTGGGCCCGTCGCCGTTGTGGCAGGGCGTGCAGCCGATCTTGTCGACGGGGTGCGGGCCGAGGATCTGCTCGCGCTTCGGGTGCGTGCGGTACGGCTGCGGCGCGTCCTCGAAGCCCTTCTTGTCGATGCCGGTGTGGCACGACATGCAGCGGTCGACCCGCGCCACGGGCTGCTGGTAGCTGTTGCGGTCGTACTCTTCGAGCACCACCTGCTGGATTTTCGGAATCTTCGGCACCCAGTCGACCTTGATGAACGGCGGGGAGGCGCTCGGCGCGGGGTAGCGGCCGAGCGAGATCGTCTCGAGCTTCTGCTGGAGGTCGTCGCGGGTCGCGGTGAGCTTAGCGAGCGCGTCCTGCGCGGCCTTCACCGCCGCCTGCTTCGCCTTGATCTCGGCTTCGAGCTTGGCGATGCGCTCCTGCGACTCGCTGTAGATCGCCTGCCGCTCGACCTGCAGCTGCTCCTTGGCGCGGATCTTCTCGAGGACCTCCTGCGCCTCGTCCTCGCGGCCGTGGTGCATGGCGTCGTCGTAGAGAAAGCGCAGCTCCTCGAGCTCGCTCTTGACGAAGCGGAGGTTCAGGTCCTTCTCGACGTCCTCGAGCCGCGCGCGCTCGAGCTGCTTCTCGAGCTGGGCGATCTGTTCGCCGGTTTCGCCGCTCTGCACCTGGGCGGTGGCCTCCTCGAGCGCCTTCACGGCTTTCTGGTATTCGGGGTCCTGGTCGAGCCGCGCCTGCTCGGCGGCGATCGCCTCCTTCACCTTGGCGATCTCCATCTGGCTGAAGCGCTCCTGATAGTACTTCCAGGGCCGCCGGAAGATGTAGTCGTCGGCGATCGCCCACAGGCCCGCCACGAACAGCAGCAGCGACAAGACGAGCCAGAGGGCGCCGTAGGAGCGCTTCTCTTCGTCGATGACGGAATCTCGCCGGGCCATGGTCAGCTCACGTCCTCCGCTCGAGCAGCCGGCCCACTCCGAAGAGCGCCAGCCCTACCAGTGACAGCCAGAGCTCGCCCCACATGTCGTCCTGAAACACGCCCAGGTACAGCCCGTAGGCGACGTCGGCGATCCCGACCGCTTGCAAGCCTTTGGCGACGACGAACAACACCGTCCCACATCCGCATCGACGGTTCGCGCCCCGGCCTCAGATGTTGATGCTGAAGTACGCCGTCTTGAGCGACATGACGTACTTGATGTTGCCCAGGTGGCGCAGCAGCATCTTCACCACCAGGGCCCACATGTTGACGACCAGGAAGCCGGTGAGCGCGAACCGCGCCCATCCCCAGCGCGCCATGAAGTCGTCGAAGTCCGCCCCCTTGATGACCTTGCACATGTAGTAGAAGGCCACCATGCCACCTACGAGGAACGCGATCACGAAGATGGCGCCGACGATCGTCGCCGTGAACTCGTCGCGCACGCCGAGCGCGTACGGCAGGTCGACGCTGGTGAGCTGCTCGACCTTGTGCGGGTCCCACTTCTCCCAGAACCAGAACCAGTTCCATCCGGGGCCGCGCACGAAGGTGCCGATGATGATCAGCGACACCCAGAGGATGTGGAACCCCAGGTAGAAGGTGAGGATCTCCCACTTGCGCGCCCGGAAGCAGTAGTAGCCGTTTCCCGCCGGGTTGATGTCGATGTACGGGATGACCATGAGCCCGACGATGATGAGGCTCGGCAGCACCACGCCGGCGTGCCACGGGTCGAAGAACACCAGCATCTCCTGCAGGCCGAGGAAGTACCACGGCGCCTTCGACGGGTTCGGCGTGCGCGCCGGGTTGGCGGGCTCCTCGAGCGGCGCATCGACCAGCAGCGCCCACACGATGAGCAGCAGCGTCACCGCGATGGCGCACAGGAACTCGGCGCGCACGAGATGCGGCCAGGTGTGGATCTTGTCGTCCCCCGGGCCGGTGGCCTTCTTGAGACTCACCTCGACTCGCCGGCCGCTCACGACTCGTTCCGGTGTTGCCATGTGCCTACAGCTCCTCGCGCTCTGCGGCCCGCCGGGCGAGCCAGAAGAGCCAGATCATGAGTAGTACCAACGCGAACGGGATGGTGAGCACGCGGCCACCGGGCACCACGAGCGACAGCACGGTCAATCCGGTCGTCCAGATGGCGTAGTGCAGCTCGGGCGGGCGCCGGAACACCAGCGCCAGCACCACGGTGAGCACGAGGACGATCATCGCCATCGCCGTGCCCTCACAACGCGGGTCCGGAGAAGCCGTCGCGCCGGATGCGCCAGAAGTGCACCGCCAGGAAGATGCTGGTCACGAGCGGGATGAAGATGCAGTGCAGGATGTAGAAGCGCATCAGCGTGTGGGGCCCGATCTCGCCGCCGCCGAACAGGAACGCGCGCGCGTCGTAGACGTTGTTCAAGCCCGGCACCAGCTCGTGTCCCGGTCCTTCGTGGCCGAGAATCGGCGTGGCGCGTCCCATGTTGGAGCCCACGGTGACCGCCCAGATCGAGAGCTGGTCCCACGGCAGCAGGTAGCCGGTGAACGACAGCAGCAACGTGAGCACGAGCAGCAGCACGCCCACGACCCAGTTGAACTCGCGCGGCGGCTTGTACGAGCCGGTGAGGAACACCCGGAACATGTGCAGCCACACCGCGATCACCATGCCATGCGCCGCCCAGCGGTGCATGTTCCGCATGAGCATGCCGAACGGCATGTCGTACTCGAGGTACTTCATGTCCGCGTAGGCGTACTCCGCGACCGGGCGGTAGTAGAACATGAGGTAGACGCCGGTCACGACGGTGACCAGGAACATCAGGAACGTGATGCCGCCCATGCACCAGGTGAACCGCAGCCGCACGGCGTGGCGCCGCACCTTCGAGGGGTGCAGGTGCAGGAACACGTTGCCCGACACCATGAGCACGCGGTTGCGCGGCGTGTCGTCGTAGCCGTGCCGGAAGATGGACTGCCAGACCGGCGACTCGACGATTTGCTGCTTCAGCTCTTCCCACTTCGACATGCGCGTCACACCTTGAGATAGGCGCCGGGCTTGTTCCACTCGCCCTTTTCGAAGAGGTACTTGACGCCCTTGTCGATCAGCACCTGACCGTCCTCGGCTTTCGTGATCCGTACCCGCTCGAGCGGACGGGGCGCCGGCCCCTCGAAGTTGATTCCCGTCTTGTAGAAGCCGCTGCCGTGGCAGGGGCACTTGAACTTGTTCTCCGCCACGAGCCAGCGCGGCGTGCAGCCGAGGTGCGTGCACTTGGCGAAGATGGCGTACATGCCCTCCTCTTCGCGCACGATCCACACGCGCTGCTCCTTCTGGAACTTGGTGTTGACCTCGCCGACCGTGAAGTCGGACGGGAACCCCGCCTTGAAGGTGGTCGGCGGCTGGAAGAGGATGCGCGGGAACGCCGAGCGCAGGGCGGCCAGGAGCGTGATGCCGGAGAAGGCGGCGAACACGCCCCAGCCGAAGCGACCGAAGATGTCCCGGCGCGACCACAGGCCCCCGAGCTCGGAGCGGGCGCGCGCCACCTTCTCGCGCTGCAGCCGCTGCTCCACGACCCGCTGCTCCGCGACCGCGGCCTTCTCGGCCAGCCGCGCCTCACCCTTCGCCATGGCGCATGCTCCTCTCCGCGCGCACGGTCGCAGGCCGCGAGGGCACCGGCAAACGAATTGCTCTCACCACACGCATTAGGAAAACTCCATCGTCGTCGCGCTCGTTCACCGGCGGACCGCCATCGCCACCACGCCCCAGACGCTCAACACCAGCGCAATGGCCAACAGCGTGAGACCCACCGGAAGGAACAGCAGCATCATGGGGAGCGAGAACAAGCCGAGCAACAGCCCCATCCCGAGCGGATTGCCGCCCCGCCGGTCGGCGGCGGCGGCGGACGCCGCGGTGACCGGGGGGTCGCCGATCTCGGTCCCGTCCCGTAGGAGGTCGATCGCATACTGGCGCAGCCCCGGCCGGACGTCCGGGCCCGCCGAATTGATGATGTCGACCATTCGCTGCGCCAGCTCCTCCACGTCCCCATCCAGCTTCTGCTGCGACCTGGGCGCCGCGACTGGCCTGGGTGGTTCCTCGGTCAAAATGCGGCCTTTTAGGCTGCCGCAACCGAGGTTGTCAACGACGGGTCCGCGACCGAATTCGAGTGCGGCCGCGGGAAATTAGCGCGTCGCCGACGGTGGGGGCCGCCGCCGCGCATCGACGACTCGCCAACGTCGGAATCATGCGTGCTCCCCTCGGGGACGAGCTCCCCGCGACTCGCTCGCCGCCACTTCCCTCGCGCCTGCGTGAATGCTAGGTTTTCCATGCTCGCAGTGACCGTCCCCCGGTCGACTTGCAAACAAGTGAGGGAGGAAACCATGACCAAGAAGGGCAATATGAATGCCGTGGTGTGTGCGCTCGCCGTAGCGCTCCTCGCCACCGGCTGCGGCCACCGGCGCTGGGGCATGTGTGCGCTCGGCGGCGGGCTCCTCGGTGCCACGGCCGGCGGCGTCGGCGCGGGCGTCATCCGCTACAACTCACAGGACCACGGTGTGGCCTCGGATCGCACCACCGCTGCGGCCTCGGCCATCGGCGCGGCGACCGGCGGCATCATCGGTGCCCTCTTGGGCCACTACATCTGTGACCCGATCGACGAGCCGGTCGCGCAGGCCGCGCCGCCGGTCGAGCCCCCGCCGGCGCCCGGCACGGAGATCGTTGAGCTGCGCGGCACCCACTTCGCCTTCGACAGCGCGCGGCTGACGCCCGAAGGCGAGGCAATTCTCGACCAGGCCATCGCCACGCTCGAGAAGCACCCGCAGATCAACGTGCGGATCGAGGGGCACACCGACTCGATCGGCAGCGAGGCCTACAACATGAAGCTCGGCCAGCGGCGCGCCGACGCCGTGGAGAGCTATCTCGTGTCGCACGGCATCTCGGCGAGCCGGCTGTCCACGGTCTCCTACGGCGAGAGCCGTCCGGTCGCCAGCAACGA
The DNA here is from genome assembly GCA_035559675.1 of Candidatus Limnocylindria bacterium. Lineage (GTDB taxonomy): Bacteria > Desulfobacterota > Binatia > DP-6 > DP-6 > DATMAZ01. The sequence continues at coordinate 1,721 of DATMAZ010000236.1, read as the reverse complement.
CACCGAAGAGGGCCGCGCGCAGAACCGGCGCACGGAGCTGATCGTCCAGTAGGCGCGGCTGACGGCCTGCGAGTCATCGACGGGGGGTGGCATCTGCCGCCCCCCGTCGTTTGGACCCATTTTCAGCTCGCGCGGGCTTCGCTATGACCGGCGGACGTGATCGCCGTCCCGCCGCTTTCCCGCACGCTGCTCGAAGTCCTGCTCGTCGCCGTGCTCGCGTGGCTGGCGGCCGTCGGCGTGAGCGGGATCGCGCGGCTCCTGCTCGAAGAGCCGCCGGCCGTCTGGCAGAACGACGCTCCACCCGTGCCGCTCGCCGCGCCCGAGCCGCTCGAGGCCTACCAGACGATCGCCGCGCGCGACGTCTTCAACGGCGGACGCGCGGCGGCGGGCGGCGGGGCGACCGCCACGCTGCGGGTCTGGGGCGTCGGCATGCACGGCGAGCGGGCGTACGCCGTCATCGAGGACGCCGCCACGCGCGAGCAGCGCCTCTGTCGCGTCGGCGACGAGATCGGGCGCGCGCGCATCACGGCGATCGCCTGGGATCACGTGACGATCCGGGACGACGGCGTCGAACGCACGCTCGCCGTGATCACGGAGCCGGCCGCGACCGAGGGCGCCCGCAGCGCCGCCCTGCCCCCCGGCAGCATGCCGCCCGACGCCCCGGACGTTCCGGTGCGGCAGACGGGGCCCCACAGCTTCATCGTCGACCGCGACGCGCTCACCGACGCGGTCGACAACACCAGCGGGCTGCTCACCCAGCTTCGTGCCGTTCCCGAGGTGAGCGACGGGCGCCCGATCGGCTTTCGCCTGTTCCGGATCAACCCGCAGAGCATCTTCGCCCGCCTCGGCATCCGCAACGGCGACGTCGTGCAGCGCGTAAACGGCAGCACGCTCGCCGATCCGGCCTCGCTCCTCGGGTTCCTCCAGCGCCTGCGGCGCGAGCCGCGCGTGGCGCTCGACATCGTGCGCGCCGGCGAGCCGCATACGCTGGTCTACGATCTGCGATGACGCGGTGGACGTCTCTCCTGCTGGCGCTGCTCGCGGCGGCGCCCGTCCGGGCGGCCGACGAGGCCGCGTCCGTGGCGTTCAATTTCCAGGACGTCGAGATCGCCGTGCTGGCGCGCTTCGTGAGCGAGGTCACCGGCAGGAACCTCATCCTCGACGAGCGCGTGCGCGGCAAGGTGAGCGTCTTCTCGCCCACGCGCGTCACCCCCGCGGAGGCCTACGAGGTCTTTCAGTCCGTGCTCGCGGTGCGCGGGTTCACGACGGTGCCGAGCGGGCGTCACGTGAAGATCGTGCCGGTGCGCGACGCCCGGGAGTCGGCGCTGCCCACCGAGGGCGGCGGCGACCAGCTCGTCACCCGCATCCTCCCGCTCGCGCACGCCGACGCGCTCTCGCTGGTCCCCGTCCTGCAGCCGCTGGTCTCGAAGGACGGCGTGCTCACCGCGCATCCCGACACCAACCGGCTGGTGGTGGTCGACGCGCGCGACAACGTCGCACGCCTCGAGACCTTGCTCGCGGAGCTCGACCGGCCCGCGACGGGCGCCGCGGCGTCCACCGTTCGGCTGCGGCACGCCTCGGCCGAGACGGTCGCGCGCAAGCTGACGGAGGCGCTCGGCGGCGGCGAGACGCCCGAGGTCCGCGTCATCGCCGATCGCCGCGCCAACGCGGTCGTGCTGAGCGGCGCGGCGCCCGCGCTGGCCCGCGCCCGCACGCTCGCC
>DATMAZ010000235.1:0-21005 GCA_035559675.1 Candidatus Limnocylindria bacterium | reverse complement strand
CGCACCGCCGCAAACGCGCCCGAGGTCTGCCGCTCCTCGGGACGCACAACTGGCGTCTCGACGCCGGTCGGGGAGACCGCGACCACGGCGAGCGCGCCGTCGGGCCGGCGGGTGACCTTCCAGTCGGGCGCGCGCACGCCTTGCACGGTGTACCCCTCGGCGGGCAGCAGCCGGGGCGGCTGCGGCGCGGGCGCCGCGGTTGGCGCCGCCAGCGGCGCCAGCGACACGCCCTGCATCCAGGGCGGCCGCGCGCGCCCCAGGAGCTCGAGCACGGTGGGCGTGACGTCCACGACGCCGGCCAGCGACGCGACGCGACGGCCAGCCGCGACCAGCCCGGGCGCCCGCACGATCAGCGGCACGCGCAGCTGCTCCTCGACGATGCCGGTGGCGTGTCCCATGGCCCCGCCCTGCTCGCCGAACGCCTCGCCGTGGTCGCTGGTCACCACCACGATGGTCCGGTCGGCCACCCCCAGTTCGTCCAGCGCCGCGAACAGCGGCTCGAGCGCCGCGTCGGTGTACGCCACCTCGGCGGTGTACTTGGCGAGATCGGCGGCGGCCCCGGGCGCCGGCGGCAGGCCGCCCGGCGCCACGGGCAGGTCCCGGCGTGTGGCGATCGCGTCGTACGCCGGCGGCGGCGTGTACGGCCCGTGGACCTGGTAGGTGTGCACGAAGAGAAAGAAGGGCTCGCGCGCATGCGCGCGCAGCCACTCGACCGACGCCTGCACCGTGCGCTCCACCACCCCCGCTGCCCAGCCGACGTCCTTGTCGGCGCTGAAGCGATCGAAGCCGCGCTGGAACGATCCCGGATCGACGAACGCGTCCTCGGTGAACGCGCCCGTGCGATAGCCGGCGTCGCGCAGGATCTCGGCGAGCGGCGTCACCCCGATCGGGAGCGGCCGTCCGAGCAGCGGGTCGTCCCGCAGCTCCGCCTCGCTGCGTTGGTCGAACTCGTTGATGCCGAGCCCGTGCACGCAGGAGTACGTGCCGGTGAGCATGCCGGCGTGCGAGGGGATGGTCCAGCTCGCCTGGGCCACGACCTGCTCGAAGAGCGTGCCCTCGCGCGCGAGCGCGTCGAGCACCGGGGTCAGCGGCAGCGGATAGCCGTAGGCGCCCAGTCGATCGGCCCGTAGCGTGTCGAGCGACACGAACAGCACGTTGCGTGGCGCCGGTGTGCCACGGGGCGCCGGCCCCCAGATCGTCGGGTTCCCGATCGCGACGTAGGCCAGGCGGTCGGCGGCGCGCGAGAGCTCGCGCTTGAACTCGAGCCGCAGTGTGCCGCCGAGCGCGTCTCGCGCCGCCGCGAGCGGCACGCGGTGCGCGTGCCAGCGGCCGTCCCCGGGCACCGTCGTACGCAGCAACGGCACACGGCGCCCCGACGGGCCGATGGCGCGCACCGCGAAGCGCAGCGGGTGCAAGCCCACCGTCCCCACGAGCCCGAGGTCCAGGTACAGCTCGTCGCCCGCCCCGACCTCGAGCGTGCCGGTTCGCACCAGCGAGGCCGGCAGCACGCCCACCCGCACCACGTGACCGACCGGCTTCTCGATGACACCGGTGGGCACGTCGACCGCGACCGCGGTGCCGTCGGCCGGACACGTGCGCCGCACCACCATCGTCTCGGTGCCGGCGTGCTCGCCGTGGAGCCCGGGCAGCGTGCGCACCTCCACCATCACCGCGCGACCCGCGAGATCGCCGTCGCAGGCCACGTCCACGCGGCTCGTGCCGCGGGCGTCGGTGGTTCCGGCACGGATCTGCCAGCGGCCAGGGCCCGGCCCGAGCACGTAGGCGGTGATCGCACCGATCTGCGCCGTCACCGGCTCCGGCTCGCCACGGCTGGCCGCGTCCGCATCGGCCAGGTGCTGGCGCGCCACGCGCCACGACGTCTCGGGCGCGCAGGCCGATACGACGGCGCACAGCACGCCCAGCGCGGCCATGGGCCGCCGCACTCCCGCCTGCATCGCGTGCTAGACTGCCCGGATGCGGGTGCGAGTGCGAGCGCGCGCCGGCAGCGATCGCCCGTTCCACGAGCCGGCGCCTTGCAGGTCTGCAAGCCCCGACCGCGACCAACGGCCGCTGCGCGCGGCACCGGCTGCCTGCTAGCGTGCCGCGGTCCATGCGATCGCAGCTGCTCGCGGCCATCGTGCTGCTCGTCGCCACGCCGGTGCTCGCTGCTCGCGGTCGGACTCCCGGTCCCGACCTCGTCGTCAAGATCTCGGGCGCCACCGGCGCCGCGGTCGACGCCGGCTGCTACGAGATGCAGCTCCTCGAATGCGGCGACGGCGGGATCGACCCGGGCGAGGAGTGCGGCGAGCCGGGCCTCGGAGCCTGCGCCGACCCGTGCACCGCGTGCAGCGGCTGCACCTGCGCGCCGGCGCCGGTCGTCTGCGGCGACGGGGCCGTGTGCGGCGCCGAGGCGTGCGAGGACGACACCGATTGCGCCGGCGAGGGCGTACGCGTCGTGATCGACGGCACGAGCGGCCCGGGCGGGCTCGACGTGACGGTGCCAGGCGGTGCCGGCTGGAAGACGAACGCCGCCGGCACGCGCTGGCGCTACAGCGACGGTGGTGAAGGGAAAGGCGGCGGGCTCGATCCCGCTGCCGGGCGTCTCGGAGACGCGCGGCACGCTCGCGACGGGCACGGCCTGCGCGAGCCACGCGTGGAACGGGCCCGAGGATCCGCGGCCGCGCTGCGAGGGCGACGCCGCGCGGCTCACCTGCCGCTGAGCGCCCGGTCACACACCGCTCGCCGCCGGGGGCACCCCGGGCTCAGCCGCGGAAGATGCGGCTCGCCGCGGACGCCGCCTGGTAGAGCCACTCGAAGCGGATGCCGAGGTAGATGGTGAGCACCGACAGCAGCGCCACCGCGCCCAGGTCCGCGCGCGGGAAGCGCACCGCCGCGTCCTGCGGCCCCGGCGCGTCGAGGAACATGAGCTTCACGATGCGGGCGTAGTAGTAGAGCGACACCACGCTGTTGAGGGCGCCCCAGACGACCAGCCAGTAGAGCTCGCCCTGGATGCCGGCCGCGAACACGTAGAGCTTGCCGATGAAGCCGGCGAACGGTGGCAGCCCGGCCAGCGAGAACAGGAAGATCGCCAGCGTCACCGCCACGCCCGCCCCGCCCCGCCAGGCGAGCCCGCGAAACGCGTCGAGGTCCTCGCGCCCCGTCGAGTTGACCACCATGAGCGCCACCCAGAAGGCGCCCAGGTTCATCACGTAGTAGACGGAGAGGTAGAGCAGCACGGAGGCCACCCCCGCGCTCGCGAACACCGCCACGCCCATGAGCGCGTAGCCCGCGTGCGCGATCGACGAGTAGGCGAGCAGCCGCTTGACGTTCGTCTGCGAGATGGCCGCCAGGTTGCCGATCAGCATGGTGAAGGCCGACAGCGCCGCCATGAGCTGCACGAGCGGCAGCCCGCCGAGGCTCGCGGTCGGGCCGCTCGCCCCCACGCCGAAGTCGAAGAAGCGCAGCAGCATCGCGAAGCCGGCGGCCTTGGACGCGACCGCGAGAAACGTGGTGACGGGCAGCGGCGCCCCCGTGTAGACGTCCGGCGCCCACATGTGGAACGGCACCATCGCCACCTTGTAGCCGAAGCCCACCAGCACCAGCACGAGCCCGATGAAGAGCGCGAGCCGGCTCTCCGGCCCGAGCTTGCCGAGCGCGGCGGCGATCTGCCCGTAGTCCATGCTGCCGGCGAGCCCATAGACCCAGCTCATCCCGAAGATCATCGCCCCCGAGGCCACACCGCCGTAGATCAGGTACTTGAGCGCGGCTTCGCTCGCCCGGCGATCGTGCCGCAGAAAGCCGGTCAGCACGTAGGCGCTGAGGCTCACGAACTCGAGCGCCAGGTAGGCCATGAGCAGGTTGGCCGCGCTGGCCATGAGGAACATGCCGAGCGTCGAGCCGAGCAGCATCGTGTAGTACTCGCCCTGGTTGCCGCTCTCCAGGATCTCGCGCGACGCGATCGACATGGTGACCACGGCCAGCAGCGAGAGGCCGAGCAGCACCTTGAAGAAGATCGCGAAGCGGTCGAGCACGAGCATGCGGTCGAAGAGCCAGGTGGGTCGCACGGTCTCGCTGAGCCCCGTCCAGCCGAACAGCGGCAGCCCGACCGACATGACGATCGTCGTGGCCGCGGCCACCATGGCGATGGTGGCGGGCCACTCCTCCCGCCGCTCGCCCCCCTTGGTGGCGAGGTCGACGAAGATCACGAGCAGCAGCGCCGCCCCGAGCGCCAGCTCGGGGCCGAAGTACTGAAAGCTCGCCGCGGTGCCCATCGCCGGCTACTGGCCGCCCGCCAGCGCGGCGACCGCCTTCGGGGCTTCCGGGGCCGCCGCCGCGACCTTGTTGGCGAGCGTCACGAGCGCCTTGTCCTGGAGGTCGAGGACGAGCATCGGATAGACACCGAGCACGAGCACGATGACCGCCAGCGGCGCCAGCGTGAACAGCTCGCGGCCGTTGATCTCCCAGCCCGTGGACGCGTACTTCGGGTTCGGCGCGCCGAGATACATGCGCTGTAGCGCCCAGAGCATGTAGCCCGCCGTCAGTACGACGGCGCTGGCCGCGATCACCGTCATCTCCGGGTGGATGCGCCACGACCCGAGCAGCACCAGGACCTCCGAGATGAAGGCCGAGAGCCCCGGAATGCCCATGGCGGCGAAGAAGGCGAAGCCGGTGAGCCCGGTGTAGACGGGCATGATCGACGCGAGCCCGCCGAAGCCGTCGATGTCGCGGTGGTGGGCCCGGTCGTAGATGACGCCCACCAGCAGGAACAGCATGGCGGTGATCGTGCCGTGGTTGAACATCTGCAGCACGGCGCCGTTGATGCCCTGCGGGGTGAACGCCGCCATGCCGAGCATGACGTAGCCCATGTGGCTGATCGACGAGTACGCGACCAGCTTCTTCAGATCCCGCTGCGCCATGGCGCAGAACGCCCCGTAGACGATGTTGAACGTGCCGAGCGCGGCCAGCAGCACGGTCGCCACCGCGGGCCCGTTCTCCCAAAGCGGCGCCAGCGTCGCGCTGGGCAGGATGCCGTAGTTGATGCGCAGCAGCCCGTAGGTGCCCATCTTCAGCAGCACGCCCGCCAGGATGACCGAGATGGCGGTGGGGGCCTCGACGTGGGCGTCGGGCAGCCAGGTGTGGAACGGAAACGCCGGGATCTTGATGGCGAAGCCGATGAACAGCGCCACCCACAGCAGCACCTGCACCTGCAGCGGAATCTTGTCCTTCACCAGCTCGCCGAGCCGCGTCATGTCGAAGCTGTGCGGGTCGGGCGTGAAGTAGAGGTAGAGCAGCGCCACCAGCATCAGCACCGAGCCGAGCAGCGTGTAGAGGAAGAACTTGATGGCCGCGTACTCGCGCCGGGGGCCGCCCCAGATGCCGATCAGGAAGTACATCGGCAGCAGCATGAGCTCCCAGAAGACGTAGAAGAGGAAGAAGTCGAGCGCGAGGAACGTCCCCATCATGCCGGTCTCGAGCAGCAGGAAGAGCGTGAAGTAGCCCTTCACCGCCTTCTCGATGCCGAACGACGCGATCATGCAGAGGAACGAGAGCAGCGCCGTCAGCACCACCATGGTGATGCTGATGCCGTCGACGCCGAGGAAGTACTCGATGTTGTAGCTCTTGATCCAGGCGAAGCGGTGCACGAACTGGGGGGAGGTGTTCAGGGGGTCGAAGTGGCGGAGCAGCCACCCGGCGAGCAGCAGCGACGGCACGGTGGCCGCCGTCGCCGTCCAGCGGATGGCGTTCTCCAGCCGCGACGGCAGGCAGAGGATCACCGCCGCGCCGAGCAGCGGCACGAAGGTCATCCAGGTGAGCACGTAGGTCTCGATCATTGCACCACCGATTTCCCTGTTCTCATGAGGCGACCGCGAGCGACCAGTAGAGGAAGACGCCGCCGAGCACGCCGAAGGCGATCACGTAGAGGTACGCCGTGATGGCCCCGCTCTGCAGGCGCCGGAGGCTGCGCCCGGCCACGTAGGCGCCGTCGGCCACGCCGTTGACGGCGCCGTCGATCACCCCCGCATCGAACAGACCGATGAGCCACCCGATCCCCCGCCCGGCCGCGCCGGCGGCGTTCACGATGCCGTCGATCACGTGCGCGTCGAACCAGGCGAGCATGCGCGCCACGCCGATGGCCAGCCCGCGCACGAAGACCAGCTCATACAGCTCGTCGACCCAGTACTTGTTCAGCACCGTCCGGTAGAGCCAGCCGCCGGCGAAGCCGCTCACGGCTTCCGGCCGGATCGTCCCGCGGTAGTACATGAGGTAGGCGAGCGCGATGCCGGCGACGGCCACCGCCACCGAGACGGCCATCAGCGCGAGCTCGACCCCGACGGCGTGATGCGCCTGGTGGCCGCCCGCGGCGGCGGCCGCGTGGTGGCCGCCGAGCACGGGCTCGAGAAAGTGCTCGAAGGGCGTGAACACGTTGGGGATCCAGAGGAAGCCCATGACCACGGCCCCGGCCATCAGGATCCACAGCGGCACCGTCATCGACGCCGGCGACTCGTGCAGGTGGTGCCTGGTGTGCTCGTCGGCGCGGCACTCCCCGAAGAACACCATGAACACCTGCCGGAACATGTAAAAGGCCGTGAAGCCGGCCACGACGAGCCCGCCGAAGTAGAGGAGCGGGCTGCCGTGCTCGCTCGAGAACGCCTGCCAGAGGATCTCGTCCTTCGAGAAGAATCCCGCGAGCGGCGGGATGCCCGCGATGGCGAGCGTGCTCACGATGAACGTGGTGGACGTGGCGGGCAGATGCGCGCGCAGCCCGCCCATCTTGCGCATGTCCTGCTCGCCGCCCATGGCGTGGATCACGCTGCCCGAGCCGAGGAACAGACACGCCTTGAAGAAGGCGTGCGTCATCAGGTGGAAGATGCCGGCCGCGTAGGCACCGACGCCCATGCCGAGGAACATGAGGCCCAGCTGCGAGACCGTCGAGTAGGCGAGCACCTTCTTGATGTCGGTCTGGGAGGTGGCGATGGTGGCGGCGAGCAGCGCCGTCAGCACGCCGGTGGTCGCCACCACCGCCAGCGTGGCGGGCGCCATCGCGAAGAGGAAATTCATGCGCCCGATCATGTAGACACCGGCCGTCACCATGGTAGCGGCGTGGATCAGCGCCGAGACGGGCGTGGGGCCGGCCATCGCGTCGGGCAGCCAGACGTAGAGCGGGATCTGCGCCGACTTGCCGGTGGCGCCGACGAACAGCAGCAGCGTCACCAGCGTGGCGACCGGCCAGCCCCAGAACGTCAAGCCGTCGAGCAGGTGGGCCTGCCGCTGGATCTCGCGGAAGGTGAGCGTGCCGTCGCCCACCTCGGCGAGCGCCCAGAACAGCAGGAACATGCCGAGGAGGAAGCCGAAGTCGCCGACGCGGTTCACGATGAACGCTTTGTTGCCGGCGCGGGCGTTCGCCATCTCCTTGTGCCAGAAACCGATCAGGCCCCACGAACAGAAGCCCACGCCCTCCCAGCCGACGAACATCAGCAGCAGGCTGTCGCCGAGCACCAGCGTGAGCATGGCGAACGTGAACAGGTTCAGATAGGCGAAGAACCGCCAGAAGCCCTGGTCGCCGTGCATGTAGCCGGTGGCGTAGAGGTGGATCAGCCCGCCGATCCCGGTGACGATCAGGATCATCACCGCCGAGAGCGGATCGACCGCAAAGGCCAGCTCGACCTTCAGCGGATCGAGGTCGATCCAGGTGAACAGCTCGGCCAGCAGCAGCCGCTCGTCCGGGGCCCGCCCGAGCAGCGCGGCGAACGCCACGACCGAGAGCACGAACGACGCCGCCACGGTGGCGCACGCGATCGCCCCGATCGCGCGCTCGCCGAACCGCTTCTGGATCGTGGCGCCGCCGAGCCCCAGCACCGTCGCGCCGGCGAGCGGCAGGAGCGGGATCAGCGCCACGTAGGATGCGTGCGTCTCGGTCATCCCCTCACCCGCGCAGCCGATCGGTGGCGTCCACCTCGATGGTCTCGAAGCCCTGATAGATGGCGAGCACGATCGCGAGCCCGATGGCCGCCTCGGCCGCCGCCAGCATGATGACGAAGACCGCGAAGATCTGCCCGTCGTACGCGCCGCCGTGGTAGCGGGCGAAGGCCACGTAGTTGAGGTTCGCCGAGTTGAGGATGAGCTCGATGCCCATCAGGATGCCGATGGCGTTGCGGCGCGTGAGCACGCAGAAGACCCCGAGGCAGAAGAGCACCGCGCCCAGCACGAGGAAATGCTGCAGGGAGAGCTCCCCCACTAGCCCTTGACCTCCTTGCGCGAGACCACCACGGCGCCGATCAGCGCCACCAGCAGCACGAGCGACGCGATCTCGAAGGGCAGCACGTAGGTGCCGAGAAACTTGCTCCCGATGCCGTACACCGTGGGCTCGGGCGCCCCGGGGGCCGCGGCCGCGACCGTCCAGGTCGCGGTGGTGATGGCGTGCGTCATCACCCCGAAGACGACGAGCACGATCGCCGCCGCCGGCAGCCTGCCGACCGCGCGGTTGGACACGCGCACGTCGATGCGGCTGGTGAGCATGACCGCGAACAGCGTCAGCACCAGGATGCCGCCCACGTAGACCAGCAGCTGGATCACGCCGAGGAAATCGGCGCCCAGCAGCACGAACATCGCCGCCACGCCGAGCAGCGTGCCCATCAGCGCCAGCGCGCTGTGCACCACGTTGGTGGTGAACACCACGCCGAGGCCGGCGGCCACGGTGAAGGCAGCGAGGAGATAGAAGACGGCGGTGAGCGTCACGGATGCCCCGGAATGTGCCGGAAAAATCTCGCGGGGGATACCAAATGCCCCCAAGCAGGGCAAACCTGGTTGCCCGCGCGCCCGGCCTTCCAAAGGCGCCCCGTCGGGTCAACGACGCATGCGCGCCGGCGGAGCCCCCCGTCGGGTCGCCCGCCGCAGCGTGCGGGCCAGCCAGGCCCCCGTGGCGCGGCCCGCCGTGCGGTTGCCGAGAGTCTCACCGCCCGCTGCCGCGTCATGCCGCCTCACGCTTCTGCGACGCCCGCAACATCCCACGGCCTCTGCCGGCGGAGCAGCCGACCGACCGCCCGCCGCGAGTGGTTCGGATTCGTTGTAGCCGCGTTCCGCTTTGGCGTCGATACGTGGAAGCGAGCCGGCGCGTCGGCGCGGTCAGGCGTCGGACGTGTCGTCGCCGCCGCCGGCCACGGCGAACTCGGCCACGTAGCGCAGCCCGCGGTCGAGGATCGGCTTGATCGCGGGATCGTCCTCGCCGGCCTTCTTCGGCTTGTAGGCGAGCGTCGGGGCCTTCACGAAGTGCCGCACCAGGCTCTCGAGCGAGTAATCGGCGCCCTCGAACTCCGGGGTGTGATGGATCGCGCCCGTCGGGCACGGCTCGCTGCACAGCCCGCAGTACATGCACTTGGCCATGTCGATGTCGAAGCGCGTCATGACCAGGCCGCCCGCGGCCTTGTCCTTCTGCGCGTCGATCACGATGCAGTCGATGGGACAGGCGCGCTCGCAGGCGAGGCACGCGGTGCAGATCTCGAGATCCACCTCGAGGATGCCGCGATAGCGGAACGGCAGCGTGTCCTGCACGCGCACGCCCGGTGGCAGGCGGTCGGGGTACTCGATCGTGGTGGGCTTGCGGACCAGATGCGAGAAGGTGACGGCCATGCCGTCGGCGATGGTCACCACCGCGTCCTTGATGTTCCGGAAGTAGGTGCCCACGCCCATCGCGCTCACCACTCCACGCGCCGCGTGGCCAGCGGATTGAACGAGAGCTGCTTGAGCCCGTAGCCCGCCGCCACCACGTGGTGACGCACCCGCCAGAAGAACGCGAGCAGCGCGACGCCGGCGCCGAGCGTGAGCAGCCAGCGAACCGCCGGCACGCCCTCGGGGAACACCAGCATCCAGACCGCCGTGCCGAGCAGGTTCACGAGCGCGATCGGCACCAGGTACTTCCAGCACATGGTCATCATCTGATCGACGCGGACGCGCGGCAGCGTCCAGCGAAGCCAGATGGCGAGGAAGACGAAGAAGTACGCCTTGGCGAAGAAGACCCCGAACTGCAGCACGTTGCGCAGCACGGGCTGGCCGTCGAGCGCCCACGGGATCTGCCAGCCGCCGAGAAAGAGCGTGGTGACGATGGCGCCGATCACGTAGAGGTTGCCCCACTCCGCCATGAAGAACAGCAGGTTCCGCATGCCGCTGTACTCGGTGGCGAAGCCGGCGACCAGCTCGGACTCGGCCTCCGGCAGATCGAACGGCGTGCGGTTGCCCTCGGCGAGCGCGGAGACGAAGAAGACCACGAAGGCGCAGAGCGTGAACGGGTTGTCGAACAGGAACCACTGCCAGGGATGCGGCCCCTGCGCCCGGATGATGCCCTGCATGCTGAGCGTGCCGGTGAGCGCGACGATCGGGAAGATCGAGAGGCCCGCGGGGATCTCGTAGCTCACGATCTGCGCCGCCGAGCGAATGCCGCCGAGCAGCGACCACTTGTTGTTCGACGCCCAGCCCGCCATGAGGATGCCGACCACGACGAGCGCGGTGACCGACGTCACGTAGAGAATGCCGACGTTCATGTCGGCGATGATGAGATCGCCGGAGAACGGCAGCACCACGAAGGTGGCGACGAAGCCGACGATGACCACGTAGGGCGCCAGCTTGAAGAGCGGCACGTCGGCGGCCCGCGGAACGATGTCCTCCTTCAGCAGGTTCTTGATGCCGTCGGCCAGCCACTGGAGGAATCCCGCCGGCCCCACGCGGTTCGGCCCGATGCGGCTCTGCATCCGTCCCATCACGCGGCGCTCCACCCAGGTGGTGATGCCCGCGATGGGGAGCACGAAGCCGAACACGACGATGCCGCCGAAGAGCAGCATGGCGGCGAGGTAGTGCGCCCACGCCGGCACGGTGTCGGGCAGCAGGCCGGACGCGATCAGGCTGTCGACGAGCTCCTGCATGTCAGCGGTCGATCTCCGGCGCGACCAGGTCGAGGCTCGCGATCACGGCCACGAGGTCGGCGATCATGAGGTCGCGGCTCACGTGCTCGATGATGCTGATGCCCGAGAACGACCCCGTGCGAATCTTGCAGCGGTGCGGAAACGCGGTGCCGTCGCTCACCACGTACCAGCCCATGTCACCCCGCGCGCTCTCGAGGCGCACGTAGCAATCACCCGCCGGCGGCTTGAAGTTGCGCGGCACCTTGGCGATCACCGGCCCCTTGGGGATCTGGCGCAGCGCCTGGCGGATGATGCGGCAGCTCTGCTTCATCTCCTCCATGCGCACGATGTAGCGGTCGAAGGAGTCGCCGAGCGTGCCCATCTCGCCGCGGCCGACCGGCACCTCGAAGTCGAGCTCGGGGTAGACGGAGTACGGGTCGTCCTTGCGCACGTCGTAGCGCACGCCGGAGCCCCGCAAATTTGGCCCGACCAGGTTGTAGTCGATGGCCTCGGCGGCGGTGATGACGGCCACGTTGGCGAGCCGCTCGACGAAGATCTTGTTGTAGGAGATGAGCCGGTTGTACTCGTCGATCATCGCCTCGAAGCGGTCGAGGAAGGCCAGCACCTTCTCGGCCCACCCGGGCGGGAGATCCCAGCCCACCCCGCCGATGCGCATGTAGTGGAAGGTCAGGCGGGCGCCGCAGAGCTCCTCGAAGAGGTCGTTCAGGTACTCGCGCTCGCGGATCGCGTGCGTGAACGGCGTGAACGCCCCGATGTCCATCGCCATCGACCCGACCGACAGCAGGTGGCTGTGCAGCCGGCAGAGCTCGTCGGCGATCACCCGGCAGTACTCGGCGCGCTTCGGCACCTCGATGCCCGCCAGCTTCTCCGCCGCCATCGCCCATCCGTGGTTGCAGAACATGGCGGCCACGTAGTCGACCCGGTCGGTGTACGGAATGAAGCCGTGCCAGCCGACCTTCTCGGCGATCTTCTCGATCGAGCGGTGGAGGTAGCCGACGTCGGGTACCGCGCTCTTCATCACCTCGCCGTCGGCCCGCACGACGAAGCGCAGCACGCCGTGCGTCGACGGGTGCTGCGGACCCATGTTGAGCGTCATGTCCTCGGTGACGACGCCCCCGCCGTTGCGCGAGCGCTCGATCTCGACTTCGAAGCCGGCGAGTCCCATGGCGCTACACCTTGAGCAGGCTCTCCCGAGAGGTGGAGATGCCGTGGTACTCCTGCGGCTCGACGAAGTCCTTGCGCAGCGGGTGTCCGGGCCAGTCCTCCGGCATGAGCAGCCGGCGGAGGTCGGGATGACCGGTGAACCGCACGCCGAGCAGATCGAAGCACTCCCGCTCCTGCCAGTTGGCGTGGCTCCACACGCCCGAGACCGTCGGCACCACCGGGTCGTCGCGGAGCGCGTTCACCTTGAGCACGATCCAATGCCGATGGCGATACGAGAAGAGGTGGTAGACGACCTGGATGTGCCCCTGCTTCGGGTAGTCGACGCCCGAGAGGTTGGAGAGGCAGTCGAACGCCAGGTCGGGCTCGTCGCGCAGAAAGACCGCCACGTCGGCGATCCGCTCGGGCCGCACCTCGAGCCAGGCGTCGCGGCCCTGCCCCGCCGGCGCGCTCACGGCGTCGCCGAAGCGCTCGGCCAGGCGGGCGTGGATGCGCGCGGCGTCGAGCGGCATGTTAGGCGCGCACTCCGACCGGCTCGGTCTTGCGGACGAGCCAGCGCTCGCTCTGGATCTTCTCCTGGAGCTTCACCAGACCCTCGGTGAGCGCCTCGGGCCGCGGCGGGCAGCCGGGCACGTACACGTCGACCGGGATCACCTTGTCGACGCCGTCGCACACCGAGTAGGCGAGCTGGAAGAGCCCGCCGCAGTTCGCGCAGCTCCCCATGGAGATGGCGTACTTGGGCTCCGGCATCTGGTCGTAGAGGAGCTTGGTCCGCAGCGCCATCTTGAGGGTGAGCGTGCCCGACACGATGATCACGTCCGAGACCCGCGGCGTGGCGCGCGGCGCCATCCCGAAGCGCTCGAGGTCGGCGCGCGGTCCGCCCGTCTGCATCATCTCGATCGCGCAGCAGGCGAGCCCGAACATCATGTACCAAAGCGACGACTTGCGGGTCCAGTTCAGCAGGTCGTCGACCTTGGCGGTGAGCGCCATCTCGGGCGCGGTGTTGATCAATGACATGGCGTGCCTCTCAGGCGGCGCGGCGCACGGCCGGCTCGCGGGCGCGCGCCTCGCGAACGGTGCGCCGCAGCCACGCGAGGTCTCCCTTGGCCCAAACGTACACCAGTCCGACGGCGAGGATGCCGATGAACGTGACGATCTCGGCCAGCGCGAGGCCGCCGGCACCGTCGGCCACCCACTGCTTGTAGACCGCCATCACCGGGTAGATGAACGCCAGCTCGACGTCGAAGATCACGAACACCAGGGCGATCAGGTAGAAGCGGATGTTGAAGTTGATCCAGGCGCTGCCGCTCGGCGGCTCGCCGCACTCGTAGGTGGTGAGCTTGTTGGGGTTCGGGTTCGACGGCCGAAGCAGCATCCCGAGCCCGAGCATGAGGGCACAGAGCAGGATGCCAAAGCCGAAGAAGACCAACACGTTGGCGAAATGGAAGTGCATGGCCCCGATCAGGTGTCTCCTATCAGGCGCCCCCCGGCCGGGCAAACGGATCCGCCGCGTTTTCGGCGGCCACCAGCACGGGCGCGCCGGTCTGCGGATGCGCCACGGTCAGCATCTGCACGCCGAACACCGCCGCCACGCAGGCGGCGTCGAGCGCCACGGCCGGCGGCCCCTGTGCGGCCACCCGTCCCGCCGACAGCACCAGCGCCCGGTCGCAGTACGACAGCGCCAGGTTGAGATCGTGGACCACGGTGACGCAGGCGAGCTGCCGCTCACGGCAGAGCCGGCAGAGCAGCGCGTGGACGTCGAGCTGATGGCGCACGTCGAGGTGGGTGACGGGCTCGTCGAGCAGCAGCACCTCGGGCTGCTGCGCCAGCGCGCGCGCGAGAAAGACCCGCTGGCGCTCGCCGCCCGAGAGCCGATCGAGCGGGCGGGCGGCGAGCGAGGCGGCGTCCACGCACCTGAGCGCCTGCTCGGCGATGGCGAGATCGCGCGGGCTCGGCAGCCCGAGCCCGCGCTGGTGCGGCGCCCGCCCCATGAGCGTCACCTCGAGCGCGGTGAACGGGTAGTCGACCCGCGGGTCCTGCGGCACGAGCGCCAGGCGCCGGGCGACGGTACGGCGGTCGAGCGTCCGGAGGTCGCGGCCGTCGAGCCGCACGGCGCCGGCACGCGGCACGGCGAGGCCGGCGAGCAGCCGAAGCAGCGTGCTCTTGCCGCTGCCGTTCGGCCCGAGCACCGCCACCAGCTCGCCCGGCGCGAGTGCCAGGTCCACGTCAGCCACCACCGTGCGCTCCCCGAAGGCGAAGGTGACAGCGTCGGCCGCCAGCCGCGCGCTCATCGCTCGCCCCGCAGGCTGCGGCGCAACAGGTAGAGGAAGAACGGCCCGCCGAGCAGCGCCGTCACCACGCCGACCGGCAGCTCCGCCGGCGCCAGCGCCGTGCGCGCCGCGGCGTCCGCCCAGACGAGGAAGGCGGCGCCGCCCAGCACCGAGGCGGGGAGCAGCAGGCGCTGGTCGGGCCCGACCACCAAGCGCAGGAGATGCGGCACGATGAGCCCGACGAAGTTGATCATGCCGCTCACCGACACCGCCGCGCCGACCAGCAGCGAGGCCAGCACGAAGACGGCCCGGCGCACGCGGTCGACGTCCACGCCGAGCGCCGCCGCGCCCTCCTCGCCGGTGGCAAGGAGATTGAGCGCCGCGGCGTAGCGGACCAGCAGGAGGGAGCCCACGGCCACGTAGAGCGCGGCGACGCCGACCAGCGTGTAGCTCTGCGTGGAGAGCGCGCCCATGATCCAGAAGAGCACGCCCTGCGCTTCCGTGTAGCTGGCGAGCGCGTTCACCAGCATGATGATCGACGCCGCGAGCGCGTTGCACACCACGCCGACGAGCAGGATGGCGTGCGGCGAGGTGCGGCCGTGGGTGCGCGCCACGGCGTAGACGAAGCTCACGGTGGCGAGCGCGCCGGCGAACGCGCACCACGGCACGACGAGCGAGACCGGATCGGCGCCCGCGACGATGGCAATCGCCCCGGCGACGGCGGCGCCCGCGGACACGCCGAGCAGGTTCGGATCGGCGAGGGGATTGCCGAGCAGCCCCTGCAGGACCGAGCCGGCGGCGCCGAGCGCCGCGCCCACGACCGCCGCCAGGAGCACGCGCGGCAGCCGTGCGTACACCAGGATCTCGTGGTCGGCGGAGCGCGGGTCGCCGAGCGCCACCGCCAGGTCCACCGGAACCGGTCCGAGGAGCACCGCCGCGAGCAGCGAGAGCGCGAGCGCGGCGGCGAGCAGCGCCACCGTTCCACCGAGCCGCGCCCGCGTGAGATGCGTGGCGCGGGTCACCGGCATGCGTCCGCCCCGGGATGGATCACCGCCGCCAGCCGGCGCGCCGCCTCGGCGACCCGGGGGCCCGTGCGCAGCAGCTCGTCGGCGTCCATCGGCACCACCCGCCCGGTGCGCACCGCCGGGATCTGCGTATAGGCCGAAAACACCGCCGTCCCCTTGGCCTCGCTGCCCATGGCCGCGTCTACGATCACGTCGGGCGCCCGGGCCGCAACGATCTCGAGCGACGTCTGCGGAAAGGCGGCGCCGATGTCGGCGCCGACGTTCTCGCCGCCCGCGATCGCGATCAGCTCGTCCTGCAGGGTGTCCCCGCCGACCACGATGAGCGGCCGGTGGCCCACCACCATGAGCACGCGGGGCCGCGGGAGGCCGGCGGTGCAGGCCGCCACCGCCGCCAGCCGAGCACGCAGACGCCGCTCGAGCGCGCGGGCCGCGGCGGTCTCACCGGTGGCGGCGCCGATCGAGGCGATGGCGTCCCAGAGGTCCGCCAGCACGCGGTCGCGCACCACGAGCACCGGCGTGCCGATCCGCTCGAGCGCGCGCACCGCTTCGCGGTTGGCGGGCGTCGGCACGGCGATCACCAGATCGGGCCGGACGGCCAGCACGGCCTCGACGCTCGGCACGAGATAGCTGCCGATGCGCGGCACCCGCCGCGCCGCCTCGGGATAGTCGCATTGGCCGCAGGTACCGACCAGCCGCTCGCCCGCCCCGAGCGCAAACACGATCTCCGTGGTGGACGGGGCGAGCGCGACGATGCGCTCGGGCGGCGGCGCCGCCGCGCCGCGCGCGGCCAGGAGCAGCGCCAGCAGCGCTGCGGCTCGAGCACGCCAGCGCTGCCCGCGGCGTGAGCACTGCCTGCACGGCGGGCACGCGATCAGGCGCGAACGCACGGACGGGCCGCCTCCATTGCCTGGCAGGGACGTTGCAATGTCCGGGCGGCGCGCCGCGCAGCCCGCCGGCGCACGAACGAACGCAAGACGAAGGGGGATGGAATGAATCGAATCGGTAGTTGGCGGTCCGTGCTCGGCGTGGCCGCGCTCGTGGTGTGTCTCGGGGCCGTGCGTCCCGCCGGAGCCGCTCCCAACACGGGGAGGTTCTCGCTGAGCGGCGGCTTCGATTTCACGACGGCGTACTTCTTTCGCGGCATCCTGCAGGAGCGCAACGGGCTCATCTGGCAGCCCTACCTCACGGTGAGCGCGAACCTCTACAGCGTCGACGACTACGACCTCGGACGCGACGGCCCGGTGAACAGTGTCAGCCTGTTCGCCGGCACCTGGGCGAGCCTCCACTCCGAGCACACCGGCAGCACCGACAACAACACGCCGGTGTTCTACGAGAACGACTGGCTCGGCGGGATGAACGTGGGGCTCTTCAACAAGCTCACCGCGGGCTTCTCCTACGTGGCCTACACGAGCCCGAGCGACGCGTTTCGGACGGTGCAGGAGTTCGACCTCAACCTGGCGCTCGACGACAGCGAGTGGCTGGGCACGTTCGCGCTCTACCCGTCGGCAGTGGTGGCCTACGAGTTCGACAAGCGGGCGCTCGGCGAGGACAACGGCGCCTACCTGCAGCTCGGCATCCGGCCCGCCTTCGAGGTCATCAAGAGCGAGCGCTATCCGGTCACGCTGGCGATTCCGATCGTCGCCGGCTTCTCGCTGAACGACTACTACGAGACCAACGGGAGCAACGACGAGACGTGGGGCTACACGACCTTCGGGCTCGTCGGCAGCATCCCGCTCGCGTTCATCCCGGAGGACTACGGCTCGTGGGCGTTCACCATGGGCGCCACGCTCTACACCTTCAACCACAACCTGCAGGAGATCAACGACGACGACGATCCCTGGGTCGTCGGCACCGCCGGCATCAGTATCTCGTACTGATCGTACCGAGCCGAATGCGGGCCCGGGGCCGAGCGGCCCCGGGCCCGCTTGCGTGTGCGTCATTCGCAGACAACCGCGCCGCGCGCCTCGGTCTCGCAGCCCGCAAACGCACTGGCACCGCACTCGCCGAGGGGGTCCAGCGCGACGACCGCGCGGAGCGGGAACGCGAGCCCGGCGAGCCCCACGGCGAAGCGCTTGCGGCTGCGAACCGCCACGCGCACGAGCCCGTCGTCGCCGCGCGCCCGTACGACCTTGACGTCGGTCACCATGAGCGCACCGCTCCGGTCACGGAAGCGCCAGCCGCGCTTGCGGGCGCGCCAGCGCTCGGCCGGCAGCAGCACGTCGAGCACGCGCACGCCGTCCGCGTCGAGGAGCTGCAGCCGCATCCCCTCCTCGGACGGATCGGCCGTGAGCCCCCCGTCGACGCGCAGCTCGGCGCGCAGCTTGAGCGACCCGGCGCCGCCATTGCGTCCCGGCTTGAGCGAGAGCCGTGCGTCCTCGAGCAGCGGCCCGTCGTCGCACGTGGCGTCGCAGACGCCGTCGCCGTCGTCGTCAGCACACACCACGGTGACGGCCGAGGCGCCGAAGTCGAGCACGAGGGCCTCCTCGCGATCGGCGTCGTAGGCCACGTCGCCGGCAAACCCGAACCCCGTGGCGAGCGGTGTGGCGCTTCCCGCCGCATCCACCGAGAGCAGCGCGTTCCCCGCCCCGAGCAGCAGGTCGCCGTCGCCGTCGAGCGCGAGACCGGCGGCGCCGGCGAGCCCGTCTACGAGCGCGCCGAGCGGCGAGCCCGCCACGAATTCGTGTACCGCGCCGGTGAAGTCCCCGCCCAGATTGGCCACGTAGAGCGACGGATCCTCGAACGCGAGCCCGGCGGCGTAGTCGAGCCCCGTGGCAACGTCCGTCACGCCGGACGTCTCGGCCCGCACCACCCGGCCGATGCCCGGACCGGCCGCATCGCTCACCAGGAGCCCGATCGGCGTGCTGAGTACGTCGAACGGAAAGCCGATCGATCCGGGCGGCAGCAGCTCGGCGTCCGCCGCGTCGAGGGCGGTGGTGCGCGAGAGCGCATCGGGGATTGCGTAGACCGTGTCGCCGGTGGTGGCCTCGGCGCAGCCGAAGTCG
Source organism: Candidatus Limnocylindria bacterium (assembly GCA_035559675.1). Classification (GTDB taxonomy): domain Bacteria; phylum Desulfobacterota; class Binatia; order DP-6; family DP-6; genus DATMAZ01. The sequence goes on along the minus strand of DATMAZ010000235.1, from coordinate 2,634 downwards.
GCGGCAAAGCAGTTGTCCACCACGTAGAGCGTGCCGTCGGCGGCGAGGTCGAAGCCGCCGAGGCCGCCGAAGCCCGTGGCGATCGTGACGGCGCGCCCGGCTTCCAGCCGGACGATCGACTGGAGCCCGGGCCCGAAGGCGCCCTGGCCCACGAGCAGGGCGCCGTTGCGCTGCACCACACCGCCCGCCACCACGCTGGGCGTCGGCAGCGACTGGATCGCATACCCGGGGGCCGGTGTGGGCTGCGCGCCGGCGCCGACGGGTGTCAGCGCGGCAGCCAGCAGCACGGGAATCGTTCGTAGTCTCATCGGTTCCTCCTAGTCGGCGGCCACTTTCACCACGGTGAAGCGGTCGCAATCGCGTCGTCGTGTGGCGGCACCGCGCGCCGCGAGCACGACGCGCGTGCGGCGCTTGGCGAGCGGGATCGATACGGTCCGGGTGGAGCCCGGCACAAACGGTCCCGCGGCATCGGTGAGGTCTCGGCGCCCGACCCGCAGCCGCACGCTGCCGGGCGCGACCGCGGCATCGACCACCACCACCAGATCGAGTGTGGTGACGGTGGACGGCACGCGCACCCGGCGCTCGACCGGCAGCACGTAGCCGAGGAGCCCCTCGGCGCGCGAGCGCCCGCTGCCGGCAAACACGATCGGTTCGGCCGGCCGGCAGGCCGGATCCTCGGGGCACGGATCGCCGGCGTCGGGAGCGCCGTCGTAGTCGGCGTCGGGCGGCCGCTCCGGGCACGGATCGGGCAGCGGCGGATCGGCCACGCCGGGGCACCGGTCGCAGGCGTCGCCGGCTCCGTCGCCGTCGGTGTCGTGCTGCCCCGGATCGGCGAGCAGCGGACAGCGGTCGAGCGCGTCCGGCACACCGTCGGCGTCGCCGTCAGCCGGCGGCGCCTCGACGTCGCACGCGTCGCCGATGCCGTCGCCGTCGGCGTCGCCCTGCAGCGGGTCCGGCGTCGCGGGACACGCGTCGACTGCGTCCGGGACGCCGTCGCCGTCGGCGTCCGCACCGGCGCGCGGCGCCGAGTGCACCGCGGCCACGGCGTCGAGGTCGAAGCCGCCGAGCCCGTCGAGCCCGAGACGCTGCTCGCCGCCCTGGATGCGCACGTAGCGCGCGCTCGCCATGCCGACCGCCGCGAGGTCGAAGCTGTCACCGCCCGATCCCGCCGGTGGCACGAAGTCGTCGACCGGAATGCCGACCAGGCTCTCGATCGGCACGACGGACGGCACGAGCGCGGCCGCGGCGTCGGCGGCGAAGACCGGATAGACGCCGGCGCACCCGGGGAAGAACGGCGGCACGTCGATGGCGCACGGAAAGGTGCGGAACGTCGTGCCGTCGGCGCTCACCGACACCCAGGCCGGCTCCGCCCACGGCGCGAGCGTGGTGGCGCCGCGTACCAGGAACGCGTTCTCGAAGACCGTGAGGTCGGGGCCGGGTCCGTCGACCACCAGATCGTCGCCGAAGTCGAGCACGATGCTGCCGCGGAGCCCGAGCGAGAGCGTGTGCGACGTGCCCTGGAAGGCCCCGCCACCGTGCGGCGGCCCGAGCACGTTCGAGACCGCGCCGCCGCCGCCGAGCGGCCCGAGCATCAGCGACACGACGGCCGCCGCGAACGGCGACGACGCCGCCGGCCGCGGCGCGAGCGGCACGAGCAGCACGAGCGCCACGACGAGGCGCCCGGCGGTGGTGCCGGCACGCCGGCTCACGGGAGAAACCCCATCGAGAACGGCGGCAGCCCGACGTCGATCGTCTCGCGCGAGCGCGGCGCGCCGCTGGCGGCGTCGAAGATGCGGATGCCCGGACGCGGCAGCGCGCGGTCGGCGAGCCAGAGCGTGCCGTCGGGCGCCAGGGCGACGTCCGAGAGAAACTGCGCGCTGGCGAACACCCGGCCGAGGAACGTCCCGTCGCGCGGGTCGAACGCCACCAGGAGATTGCGGAGCGACTGGTCGAGGACGATCGCGTAGCCGCGTGCGGGCGACGCCACCACGAAGTCGGTCACGCTGCCGCCGAGCGTGTCCTCGGTGACCACGAAGCCTTCCGAGACGAGCGCCTCGGGATCGACGCGCTCGATGCCGCCGTCGCCCGTGCGAAAGAGGCTGCCGGCCTGCGGCACCAGCAGCTTGCCCGTGCCGGGCTCCTGCTGCAGCCCCGCGCTGTCGGCGAACGCGTTGCGTCCCGCGAGCTCCACCACCGCGACCACCGCGTCGGTGGCGGTGTCGACGACCGCGAGCAACGACGGCCCGGCGGGCACGAAGCCGCGGGCGCGGTCGAGGCGCTGGAGGCTCACGAACAGGCGCTCGCCCACCAGCGCCATCTGGCTCATCTCGGGAAGGCCGTCGGCGTCGGCGAGCGCGCCGAGCTCGATCGTGCCGCGCCGAAAGGCGCCGCAGCCGCCGGCCTGCGGGTCGATCACCCAGAGCGCATCGCGGTCGTAGCGGGTGACGTAGGCCTTGTCGGGCGCCACCACCGCGATGTCGTGCGGATTGGACCCGACGCCCGTCGAGCACTGCAGCCGCGTGGCGAGCCGGGCATTCAGCACCTGCACATTGTCGCCGAGGAAGCGGTTCACCACGAAGACGGTGTCGCCGTGCGTGCGCACCAGCGCGTCGCCGTGGATCGCCGCCGGCGCCC
>DATMAZ010000234.1:0-3230 GCA_035559675.1 Candidatus Limnocylindria bacterium | reverse complement strand
CGGGGGCGGCAGGAACGGCGACGGCTCCGCGGCAGGCGCCGACCCCTCGGGGGCGAGGCCCGCATAGTCCGCCCACGTCTCGTCGACGATGCCGCGGTCGACCTGCCGGCGCCCGAGCGCGAAGGCGGACGTGCAGCAGGCATCGCACAGCACGTTCACGAGCCGCGGGATGCCCGCCGTCAGCTCGGCGATGCGCGCCACGGCGTCGGGCGCGAAGACGCCGAGGTCGGGGGCGTCCACGTGCTCGAGCCGCACGCGGATGTAGTCGGCCACCTCGTCGGTGCCGAGCGGCCGCAGGCGCACGTGGAGCGCGATCCGCTGCCGGAGCTGGCGGTGCTCGGGCCGCCGCAGCTTCTCTTCGAGCTCCGGCTGCCCGGCGAGCACGAGCTGTACGATCTTCTCCGTCCCGGTCTCGAAGTTCGAGATGAGGCGCAGCTCTTCGAGCGTGCGGGTCTCGAGCGCCTGCGCCTCGTCGAACAAAAGCGCCACGTTGCCGCCGCCCCGCGTGTGCTCGAGGAGGTACTCGTGGAGCCGTTGCAGCATGGCGCCCTTGCTGCTGGCGCCGAGCGGCACGCCGAGCTCCAGCAGGATCTGCTCGAGGATCTCCTCGAAGGAGATCGTGGGGTAGAGGAGCAGCACCGTGCGCACGTTCGGCGAGACGCTCTCGAGGACGTGGCGGAGCAGCGTCGTCTTGCCCGTGCCCACCTCGCCGACGAGCGACATGAAGCCCTTGCGCTGCTCGATGCCGTAGACGAGGGCCGCGATGGCCTCGTCGTAGCAGCGGTTGCGGTAGAGGACGCGCGGATCGGGCGTGATCCGGAACGGCGGCTCCCGGAAGCCGAAGAAGTGCTGGTACATGCGGCGGGACGCTAGAAGGTGCCTTCGACTCCGATGAGCGGAATGATCGTGTCGTTGCGCAGCCCCTGGTCGTTCAGCGCGTAGAGGCCGTTCACGAACACCATGATGTCGCGCCACACCACGGCGCGGAGCCCGAACGAGAGATCGAAGTAGTCGTTGCGGCCGAAGTCGAGGCCGAGCAACGGCTCGAGCTGCGGCGTGCCGCGTACGAGATGCTGGAAATCGGTCTCGCTGGGCGAGGCGCTCTCCGAGAACTCCGAGCGGCCGAGAAACGCCAGCGACAGGCCGAGCCGTGGCAGCACGTCGGCGTCGATGCCGATGCCGTAGCGCGTTTGGCTCTGGCTCACCGCCTCGGTGTCGATGTCGATGGCGAGGTTCGCATGCGGGCTCACGCGGTCGCCGAGCAGCGTCGAGACGTAGACGGCGGGCGAGATCTCGAACGAGCCGGTGCCCTGGAAGTCGTCCTCGTCGCCGGAGGGCAGGCGGAGCTGGAGGCCGAGCGCGGTGCGCAGCTCCTCGCGCCGCGACAGCAGGTACTTGGCGCGGAGCAGGATGTCGCCCACGCCGAAGGCGTCGCCGTCGAGGTCGGCGGTCCGCGGCCCGCAGCCGGACACGCACGGCGTGAACGCGCCGCCCGCCGGCGCGGTCTTGGTGACCAGCGCGTCGACCCCGGTGTCGAAGCTCGTCCGGATGAGCGGCACCAGCAGGTTCACGTCGAGGTCGTCGAGCACGCCGTAGGTGCCGCTCAAGCCCACCACGTGATTGCTGAGGCCGAGATCGTAGGTGAGCCGGGTGGCGTTCGCGCCGGTGACGACGCCGCCGGAGCGCACGCGGGTGACGATGGGATACGGGGAGGCGAGCGAGTCGAGGTCGTCGCCGTCGTACTCGTCGAACCGGACGTACTGGTAGCTCATGCTGACGTTGAACTTCGAGCGCCCGAGCGTATCGGGCCGCTCGAGGTAGATCGGGCCGAGGGTCTGCGACGTGCGCTCGAACACCTCGAGATCGGCGTTGTAGCGGTAGGTGAAGCCGGCCGACGCCGAGACGACGGGAATGCTGCGAGCGGCCGTGTTGGCCAGCTGCTCCGCCAGCGCATCGAAGGCGGAGCCGCCCTGAATGCCGACGCGGGCCGCGCCCTCGACGAGCTGATCGCGCAGCGACGCGGCGCGCGCGCCCACCACCCACATGCTGCAGAACAGAGCCGTCCAGAGTCCGATACGTTTCGGCACGCGATACCTCCTCATGGCTGGAAGACCTGCGAGACCTTGCGGAGCCGTCTCAGGTCGCGCCGCACGGCCTTGGCGCCCCGCACCAAGTCCGCCGTGCTGCGCTCGAGCTCGCGCGCGACCGCCGCCTCGAGCTGATCGGCGCGGACCGCGGCGCGCACGAGGCTGCGCACGAGCACGGCGAGCCGCAGCGCCGCCTCGACGTCGGGGAGTGCCGCCACCGCGCGGCTCTGGGCGGTGTCGTCCGCGTCGCCGCCGCGCCCCGCGAGCGTGTTGCGGGCGCTGTCGAGCTCGTCGGCGAGCGCGTCGAGGTAGGCGATCATGGCCGCCCGCTGTCCGCTCGTGAAGGCGGGCGGATCGCCTGTCGGCAGCGCGGCGACCCGCGAGGTGAGGCTGGCCGTGAAGGGACGCAGCACGAGCACGCGCTGGAACGGCAGCGCGATCGGGCGGCAGGCGATCGCGAAGCCGACGGTCTCGTGCTCGCACACGCCGTCGTCGCAGGCGTCCTCGGTGCACGGGTCGAGGTCGTCCTCGCAGAGCGTGCCGTCGGGCGTCGCGGGCGTGCAGGTCTGTGCCCACACCAGGGTCGTGGGGGCCGCCGCCAGCACGAGCGCCAGCGCCGCGCCGAGAGCTCGAAAGACCATCGACTCAGTATAGCGAAGCCGATCCGGAAGGATAACAACCGGGCCCCAGCGTACCGCGGGCGCGTTGCGGGTCGCCGGGGCCGCCGGTATCCTCCGGCCGGCATGCACGCAGGAGGAGGGCGAACCCTGTGGCGTGCCGCGGGGGCCGTGCTCGTTGCCTGCGTCCTCGAGGCTGCGGCCGAGGACGTGAGCCCGCTCGTCGTGTCGCCGGCGGGCGAGCGCGTGGAGATGCGCGTCGGCGAACGGCGTGGGTTCTCGGCGGTGCTGGCAGAGCCGGGCGCCGAGTACTCGTGGTCGCTGGACGGCACGCGCACCGGCAAGGGACCGCAGTTCGAGCTGCGGCCCACCGCGGCGCTGGTCGGTACGCACGAGGTCTCGGTGACGGCGGTGGCCGCGAACGTGGCCGCCCGTCATACCTGGGTGGTATCGGTCGAGGCGGTCGGTCCGCCGGTGGTCGTGCGGGCGACGCCGGCCGCCTCCGCGCTGCGCGTGCCGCCGGGCG
>DATMAZ010000233.1:0-2332 GCA_035559675.1 Candidatus Limnocylindria bacterium | reverse complement strand
GATGTAGAGCCGCATGCCCGCCTCAGCCGCGCTGCGCGCGCCGCGCCGGCCGGCGCCGGCGCGGGAGCGCCGCGCCCGAGCCGCCCGCGGGCGTCGTCGAGAGGTAGCGCGCGACGTGGGCGCGCAGCTGCTCCTGGATGGCGTCGACCGAGTCGCGCGCGTCGATCGTGACGAAGCCGAACTCCTCGGCGAGGCGGTCGTACTCGGCGATCAACTCGCCTTGATAGCGTACGAACGAGTCGTAGAGGTCGCTGCCGAGCGCCAGATGCATGCCGGATTCCCAGTAGTCCATGCCCTTGCCGTCGAAGACGCGCGGGATCAGGCTGTCGACGTCGATCTGCAGATAAAGCACCAGGTCGGGTACGACCGCCATGCCGAACAGCGCGCGCGTCCACGCCGGATCGACGCCCATCACCGTGTTGCGGGCGAACGCCGTGTACATGTAGCGGTCGGCGATCACGATGAAGCCCGCCTTCAGCGCCGGCACGATCTGGTGCTCGAGCCGGTCGGCGAAGTCGGCGGCGTAGAGCAGGCTGAACGTGGTAGTGGTGAGCTCGTGGCCGGCCTTGGCCTCGTTGATGGTGTCGGAGAGCAGCGGCGAGCGCGTCCAGCCGGTGTTGCTTACCGCGTAGCCTTCCAGCTCGAGCCAGGGTGAGAGCAGCTGGATCTGGGTGGAGCGGCCGACGCCGTCGGTGCCTTCGATGACCACGAGGTGGCCGGGCATCGTGCCCTGCTTCACGTAGGGGATGCCGCGCCCGAACCACTGCGGTCCCTGCCGCTCAGCCGAGCGGGCCATGGTCCACGCTCCGGGGGCCGTCGTAGTCGGCGAGCACCTCCTGGACGATGTCCCGCACCTGCTGCTGCTGCGTCGGGATGTCCTGGGTGGCGTCGATCACCGGCAGCCGAAATTCGCGCGTCACCTCGTCGTAGATCTCCAGCACGCGGCTCTGGAAGAGGCGAAAGCTCTCCACCGGATCGGCGGCGAGCCCGAGGTCCATGCCGGCCTCGTGGTATTTGAGCTTCGTGCGGCCGGCGAGCAGGCGCTCGAGCGACGTCTCGATCGGCACGCGGAAGTAGAGCGTGAGATCGGGCCGGGGCGCGAAGCTGTAGACGTCGCGCACCCAGCCGGGATCCACTCCGCGAGCGACGTCGCGGGCGAAGGCCGTGTAGACGTAGCGGTCGGCCAGCACGATCATGCCCGCCTTGAGCGGCGGCACGATCTGGTAGGTGAGCCGATCGGCAAAGTCCACGGCATGCAGCAGGCAGAACGTGCTCGGCGTGAGCAGATCCTTCTTCTTCCCGCGTTTCATCGAGCGGCGCACGAGCGGCGAGGAGTTCCACTCGGTGAAGTGCACCCGGTATCCCTGTGCGCCGAGCCAGCGCTCGAGCAACAGCAGCTGCGTCGACTTGCCGGAGCCGTCGATGCCCTCGACGGCGATCAGCCGCCCGCGATACGGATGCGGGCGGGTGAGCAGCGTGCGCGCGCTCGCGCGCGACGCGACACGCGTCCGGGCGGCTCGGCCCGCACGCGGAGCCGCACCGGCCGATCGGCCAGTCGCGATAGCAAATCCACGCGCCGCTCTGCTGCCCATAGCTCCAAGTCGCCGTCGCGGCCCCCGGTGTCGAGCTCGATCACGAGCCGGCCCGGGGAGATGCGGACGGCCGCCCCTCTAAGCACACCGGTGTGGGTCCGGTCCAGCGCGTCGGCGATGCGCAACAATGCGGCGAGCGCGCGCACCGTTCGCCGCGCCTTGGCGGGGAGCGCTTGCAGCTCCGGCGTGGACGCTTTGGGAATCTGCCTGCGGTGGTAGCGGGCGGTCTCCGCGATTACCTCGACCTCCCGGGTGGTGAAACCCGGGAACTCGCCGTTGCGGATCAGGTAGGCGGTGTGCCGATGGTGGCGGTGGTGGTTCACCGCGTGCCCGATGTCGTGCAGCAGCGCCGCGTACTCGAGCAGCTCGCGCGCCTCGGGGGCGAGGTCGAGCAGCTCCCGGGTTCCGTCGAACAGCGCGCCGGCCAGGCGTGCGACCTGCCGGCCGTGGGCGTTGGCACCCGCCCAGCGTCGGGCGAGCCGCTCGACCGCACCGCGTCGCGCCTGCCGGGTCGTCGCGCGCCGCCCGAGCGGCAGTCGCGCCAGCTCGAGCAGCAGCCCCTCGCGCAGCGCCCAGGGGCAGAGCCGCACCGTGTCGACGCGCGCGTTGCGCGTGACGTACTCGAGCAGCGCCGCCGCCGCGGGCAGCGACGCCACGCAGCCCGGGCGCGGAGGGCAGACCGCCGTGTTCAAGTCGAGAACCAGGAGCGCAGTGGTCGCGGGGTCGACCGTCACGGGGAC
>DATMAZ010000232.1:0-2808 GCA_035559675.1 Candidatus Limnocylindria bacterium | reverse complement strand
GACGGCGCGGTCGAGCGGGTCGTTCGGCGCATCGTGGCCGACGTCGCGCGGCGCGGCGATCGCGCGCTGCTCGCCTGGACCGCCAAGCTCGACGGGGTGCGCTTGACCGCCCGCACGCTGCGGGTCCCGCGCGACGACATGGCCGCCGCCTTCCGCGACCTGTCGCACCGGCTGCGCGCCGATCTCACGCTCGCGGCGCGGCGCATCCGCGCCTTCCACGAGCTGCAGCGCGGGCGCTCGTGGACCAGGCGGGACGCCAGCGGCGCGGCCTGCGGCATGCGCGTCGAGCCGCTCGAGCGGGTGGGGCTCTACGTTCCGGGCGGCCGGGCGGCGTATCCGTCCACGGTTCTCATGACGGCCATCCCGGCGCGCGTGGCGGGAGTCGACGAGGTGATCGCCGTGTCGCCGAGCGGCGCCGCCGGCTGCGCGCCGGTGATCCTGGCGGCCTGTCACCTGGCCGGCGTGGACGCGCTCTACCGGGTGGGCGGCGCGCAGGCGGTGGCGGCGCTGGCGTACGGCACGGCCACCATCCCGCGCGTCGACAAGATCGTCGGGCCGGGTAACGCCTACGTCGCCACCGCGAAGCGCCTCGTGTTCGGACGGGTCGACATCGACTCGATCGCCGGACCGAGTGAGGTGCTGATCCTGGCCGACGGCACGGCCGATCCCACGCTGGTCGCCGCCGACATGCTGGCGCAGGCCGAGCACGACCCGGACGCGGCGGCCGTCTGCATCACCACCAGCCGGACGCTCGCCGGCCGCGTCGCGGCGGCGCTCGACCGGCAGCTCGCCATGCTGCCGCGGCGCGCGATCGCGGCGCGCTCGCTTGCGCGCTTCGGCGCCATCGTGACGACGCGGTCGCGCGCCGAGGCGACGGCGCTCGCCAACGCGCTGGCCCCCGAGCATCTGGAGCTGGCGGTGGCCGAGCCGCGCCGCTGGCTCGCCCAGATTCGCCACGCGGGCGCGGTGTTCTTCGGGAGCGGCGCCCCGGAAGCGTTCGGCGACTACCTGGCCGGCCCCAATCACGTGCTGCCCACGGGGGGTACGGCGCGGTTCGCGTCGCCGCTCGGAGTATGGGATTTTGAGAAGCGCACCAGCGTGATCGCGGCCGAGCGCTCGACGCTCGTCCAGCTCGGCCCGGCCGTGGCGCGGCTGGCGCGCGCGGAGGGACTCGAGGCGCACGCGCGGGCCGTGGAGCTGCGGCTCGGCCGCGGCGGAGGAGAGCGGTGATGGCCAGAGTGAAGGCGGTGGCACGAACGACGGCGAACGGACGGATCGGCACGGTGGCCCGGACCACCAAGGAGACGAGCATCCGGCTGCAGCTCCGCATCGACGGTAGCGGCCGGGCGCAGGTGGACACCGGGGTGCCGTTCCTCGACCACATGCTGGAGCTGTTCGCCCGCCACGGGCTGTTCGACCTCACGGTGAAGGCGACGGGTGACCTGGCGGTCGACTTCCACCACACGGTCGAGGACGTCGGGCTCGCCCTCGGGCAGGCGCTGCGCGAGGCGCTCGGCGACAAGGCGGGCATCCGCCGCTTCGGCGAGGCCACGGTGCCGCTCGACGAAGCGCTCGTGCAGAGCGTGGTCGACTGCTCGGGACGGCCGTTCCTCGCCTACGAGGTGCGGCTCAAGCAGGCGAAGATCGGCGTCTTCGACGTCGAGCTGATCCACGACTTCCTGCTGGCGCTGGTGAACCAGGCCGGGATGAACCTCCACGTGCGCATGCTGGCGGGGCGCAACCCGCACCACGTGATCGAGGCCGCCTTCAAGGGCTTTGCCCGCGCGCTCGACGCCGCCACGCAGCGCGACCCGCGCGTGCGCGGCGTGCCGTCGACCAAGGGGACGCTCTCTGGATGAGACGGCCAGTCGCCATCGTCGACTACGGCGTGGGCAACCTGCACAGTGCGCAGAAGGCATTCGAGCACCTGGGGTGCGCCGCCGTCGTCACCAGCGACGCAGACGTGATCGCGGCGGCGCCGGCGGTCGTGCTCCCGGGACAGGGAGCGTTCGGCACCTGCATGGCGAACCTTGGCCGCGCCGGGCTGGTCGAGCCGGTGCGGGAGGCGGCGCGGTCCGGGCGTCCGTTTCTCGGGATCTGCGTCGGCATGCAGCTCTTGTTCGAGGAGAGCGAGGAGTCGCCGGGCGTGGCGGGGCTCGGCGTGTTCGAGGGCCGCGTCGTGCGTTTTCCGCCCGCGCCCGACTTGAAGGTGCCGCACATGGGCTGGAACCAGCTGCGCATCCGGCGCCGCGTGCCCGCGCTCGCGCAGGTCGCCGACGGCGACTACGTGTACTTCGTGCACTCGTACTACCCCGAGCCGCGCGATCCGTCGCTGGTCGCCACCACCACCGAGTACGGCGTCGAGTTCGCCTCCAGCGTGGCGCGCGACAACGTCTACGCGGGCGTCTTTCATCCCGAGAAGAGCCAGCGGGTGGGCCTGGCGTTGCTCGCCGGCTTCACGGCGATGCTGGGCTCCCCGTGATCGTCTATCCCGCCATCGACCTGCGCGGCGGCCGCTGCGTCAGGCTGAGCGAGGGGGACTTCGCTCGTGAGACGGTCTACGGCGACGACCCGGTCGCCGCGGCCCGCCGCTGGGTCGCCGAGGGTGCCGAGTGGCTGCACGTGGTCGACTTGGACGGCGCGCGCGCGGGCCGTCCGGCGCAGCTCGAGCTGGTGGCCGCGATCTGCCGTGCCGTGGCGGTTCCCGTGCAGGTGGGCGGGGGGCTGCGGGACGAGGCGGCGGTCGCCGCGGTGCTGGCCGCCGGGGCGGCGCGCGCGGTGCTCGGCACCATCGCGGTGACGGCGCCG
>DATMAZ010000231.1:0-17133 GCA_035559675.1 Candidatus Limnocylindria bacterium | reverse complement strand
CGGGTACAGCCGCACGCTCACCCGCCGCTTCTTCGGCCTCGGCGACGACACCGACGAGGACGACGAGACCAGCTACACCGACGAGCACGCGCACCTCGGCGTCGGCCTCGATCTCGCCGTGCCCGATCCGGGCGACGACCTCGTTTTCGGCGTGGGGACGCGCGTCGAGTGGCACAATCTCGGCCCCGGCCACGTGGACGACGCCGGGCAGACCGCGCGCGCGTTCCCGGCGCTCTTCGAGGCGAGCGACCGCTACGTGCTCGGCTGGCTCAGCACCGAGCTGCGCTGGGACACCCGCGACAGCCAGCTGCTCCCCTACCGCGGCTACGACGTCGGCGCGCGCGTGGACGCCGCGCCGTTTCAGACCGACTGGCAGGCGGGCGCCATCTTCTCGCTCTTCGCGAGCGGCTTCGTCCCCGTGCCGGGGCTGTTCCACTCCGGCGGCACGGGCACGAGCGAGGAGCACCCGCCGACCGACACCGTGGCTCTCCATCTCGAGACTGCCACCACGGCGGGGTACCTGCCGTTCTACGCGCTGCCGAGCTTCGGCGGCGCCGACCGGGGGCGCGGCTACATCGAGGGACGCTTTCGCGACCGGAGCCTCTGGGCGGGAACGGTCGAGTACCGCTTCTGGGTGGTGCCGCGCGGCTTCGCGCTCTCGCCGTGGACCCCCGAGCTGCGCGTCGAGCGCCTCGGGCTGGCGCTGTTCTACGACGTGGGAGCCGTCGGCGATCGCTGGTGGGACCTCGCGCGCTCGACGCCGCGCCAGTCGGCGGGCATCGGCTTCCGCGCCACGCTCGAGCGCAGCGCGCCCTTCCGGGTGGACGTCGGCTTCTCGGAGGAGGGCGCGGAGGTGAACGCCGGCTTCGGGCTGAGCTTCTAGGGAGGGGGCTCTCCACGGCGATCCGGGTGTGCTGGGGCCGCCGGGTGCGACGTTCGGTGCGGGGGCTGCTGCCCTGGCTCGGGTTCGTGGCGGTCCTCGGCGCGGTCTCCTGGCTCGGCGTCCCGCTGCTCGCCGGGTACGTCCCGGCCATAGCCGCCGGCGCCGCACGCGGCTCAGTGGCGGGCGAGCCGCGCGCGCACGCGCTCGATCAGACGGGGTAGCGCGATCCCGCTCTCCGCGCGGAGACTGATCTGGCAGAGCGGCGTAATGTCCGACGGGTGCGGATTCACCTCGATCAGCGTCCCGCCGCGCTCGCGGACCGAGATCGGGAACTGCGCCGCCGGATAGACGCTCGCCGAGGTGCCGGCCACGATCACGCAGTCGGCGCGCTCGGCCTCGTCCTGGCAGCTGCGCAGCACGTCGGGCGGGATCGGCTCGCCGAACGACACGGTGTCGCTCTTGAGCAAGCCCCCGCAACGCGGACAACGCGGCGGCAGCTCGGCTGTGGAGATCGCCTCGCGCGCGAACCGCGCCACGCACTCGAGGCACCGCACCAGCGTCGCATTGCCGTGGATCTCGAGCAGCCGGCGGCTACCCGCCTGGCGATGCAGATCGTCGACGTTCTGCGTGATGAGCGCGCGCAGCACGCCCACCGCCTCCAAGTCGGCGAGCGCCACGTGGCCCGGATTGGGACGCGCCGCCGCCAGCGCCGCCCACAGCTCGCGCATCGGGCCGCGGGGCTCGAGCCGCTCCTGCCACGCCTTCTTCGGGTCGGCGAGGAAGCGCTCGTAGCCGTTCATGGGCGGCTCGCCGTACTTCGTCCAGAGGCCCCCCGGCCCGCGAAACGGCGGGATGCCGCTCTCGACCGATAACCCGGCGCCGGTGAGCGCGATCACGTAGCGCGCGCGCAGCAACGCGTCGGTCGCGCGCGCGATCGCATCGTCGTCCAAAGCCACCGTCCGGCACTCTCGTCGGGTGCGGCCCGCGCTGTCAACGGTTGACTAGATTACCCCGGCAGGCGATGTGCGTCGCGCATGCAGGGCGCAGCGCCGAACGTGGCGGGCGTGCTCTTGGCCGGCGGTCGTTCCACCCGCATGGGCGGGCGCAACAAGGCGTTCGCGGCGGTCGGTGGCGAAGCGATCGCCGCGCGTACCATCCGCGTGCTGCGCGAGACGTTTCCGCAGGTCATCGTGGCGACCAACGCGCCCGAGGCCTACACCCGCTTCGACGTCGAGGTGGTGGCCGACGTCTTCCCGGGCGCCGGGCCGCTGGCCGGCCTCCACGCCGCCATGCGCGTGGCGCGCCATCCGTACGTCTTCGCGGTGGCCTGCGACATGCCGGGGCTGGATGCGAGCGTCATCCGGCATCTGGTGGGCCGCATCGGCGACGCCGACGCCGTGGTGCCGTGCTGGGACGGCGACATCGAGCCGCTGCACGCCGTCTACGCGGTGCGGCTGCTCCCCCTGGTCGAGCGTTGCCTCGCCGAGGGCCGGCCCGCCATGCGCGACTTCCTGCCGCTCGTGCGCGTCGACTGGGTGCGCGAGAGCGAGCTGCGCGCGCTCGCGGCGGCGGCGGCGAGCTTCACCAACGTCAACACGCCGGAAGAGCTGGCGGCGGTCGGCGGCCGCTTCGACGACGCGTGAGCGCCGCGGATCCCGGGGCGGAGCCGGTCGACGTGCTCGACGCCGAGGGGCGCGTGGTCGGCTGCACGACCCGGCGCGACATGCGGCGTCGGCGCCTCCCCCACCGCTGCGTCTACATCCTCGTCTTCGATGCCCGCGGCCGGCTCTTCGTGCATCTCCGCACCGCCGGGAAGGACATCTACCCGTCGCACTGGGACGCCGCGGTCGGCGGCGTGCTGGCAGCCGGCGAATCGTTCGACGACGGCGCGCGGCGCGAGCTGGCCGAGGAGCTGGGGGTGACGGCGCCGCTCACCCCGCTCTTTCCCTTCCGCTACGAAGACCGTTCCACCGTCGCGCATGCGGTCGTCTACGCGACCGTGCACGACGGCCCGTTCGTCTTGCAGCCGGAGGAGGTCGTGGAAGGACGTTTTCTCGGCTGGCGGGAGCTGGACGAGCTGGTCGCACGCCAGGCTGCGTGTCCGGATTCGCAGGCGGTGGTGGCGGAGTACCGCCGCCGCTACGGCGACGAGGGTCTCGCCTGGCGCACGGCAGAGTCCTCCCGCTCGGGCTGATGGGCGCCGTCCACGGCACGGCGCGACGCATCGACGATCCGGGCGATCCCCGCCTCGATGCGTACCGGGTGCGAAGCGACCCGGCGCTGCGGCGCGCCGATCAGTTCGTCGCCGAGGGCAGTCTCGTGGTGCGCCGGCTGCTCGGCGGCGGGCGGCACCGCGTGTCGTCCATCCTCGCCACCGAGGCCGCGCTCGACGCCCTCGGCGACGCGCTGGCGGCCGCGGCCGCCGTGCCCGAGATCCTGGTCGCGGACGCGGCGCTGCTCCGCGCGGTCGCCGGCTATCCGTTCCACCGCGGCTGCCTCGCCCTCGCCGAGCGCGGCCCGGTGCCCCCGCTCGGCACCGTCCTCGACGCGCTCGCGCCCGGGCCGGCGCTCACGCTCGTGCTCGACGACGTCCTCAATCCCGACAACGTGGGGGCGCTCTTTCGCAACGCCGCCGCCTTCGGCGTGGGCGCGGTGGCTCTGACGGCGCGCTCGGGCGATCCCTGCTATCGCAAGGCGATCCGCGTCTCGATGGGCGAGAGTTTGCGGATCCCGTGGGCGCGGTTTGCCGACTGGAGCGAGGCGGGGGCTGCGCTCCGCGCCCGCGGCATCGAGGCGGTGGCGCTCACGCCGGACGGCGACGATCTCGACGCGGTGGCCGAGCGCCTGCCGCACCGGATGGCGCTGGTGGTGGGGAACGAGGGGGCGGGCCTGTCACCGGCGGCACGCGGCGCTTCCGTCGCCGCCGTCGGCATTCCGACGCGCGAGTCGCTCAACGTGGCCGCGGCCGCGGCGATCGCGCTCTACCGCCTCGCTCCCGGTCGCGCCGCTCGCCCGGACAGCGCCGGGCGGTACTCCGCGTAGCGGGCGCGTCAGCGAAACGCGGGCATCACGCGCTCGGCGAACAGGTGCGCCGGCTCGCGCGTGTCCTTGCCGAAGAACTCGATCACGAACAGCGTGCAGCCGAGCTGCACGTGCCGCGCGATGCGCTCCACCACCTGCTCCGGCGTGCCCCAGATGCCGTGCTCCTCCAGGTTGGCGCCCATGTGGCCGCCGTAGATCTTGCTCGCCTTGGCGAGCGCGTCGCGCGCGGCGGCCTCGTCGGGCGCGATCACCACCACGCACTGCTGCGAGATCTCGATCTCGGCGGGGTCGCGTCCGACCTCCTCGCAACGCTGGCGGAGCACCGCGGCCTTGCGGCCGAGCTCGTGCTGCGAGACGGCGCCGTTGTTCCAGATGTCGGCGTGCCGTGCCACCAGCCGCATCAGCACCCGCTCGCCGCCGCCGCCGATCAAGATGGGCGGCCGGCGGATCGGCTTCGGCTCGCAGTACGCCCCGGTCATCGTCACGTGCTTGCCCGCGAACGACGTCTGCTCGGTGGTCCAGAGGCTTTTCAGCACGACGATCGTCTCCTCGAGCGCGCGCAGCCGTTCGCGGGTGGACGGGAACGGCAGGCCGTAGGCCGTGAACTCGGCGTCGAACCAGCCGCCGCCGAGGCCGACGATCGTGCGCCCGTTGGAGACGTGGTCGATGGTCGCGATCTGCTTGGCCCAGAGCCCGACGTTGCGGAAAAACGGCGGCGAGACGAGCGTCCCGAGCTCCACGCGGTCGGTGATCGCCGCCACGGCCGCGAGCTGCGTCCAGGCCTCGAAGATGGGCAGCGTCGGCATCGGCACGCCGTAGAGATGGTCGCAGACCCAGACGGAATCGAAGCCGAGACGGTCGAAGGCGACGGCGGCGGCGCGCGCCTGCTCCCAGCTCCGCTTGATCTGCGGCAAGGTGACGCCGAACCGGACTCGTCGTGCCATGGGCGCGGCTTCTAGCGCAGCTCGCCGCCGCTCACCACTGCTCCGTTTCGCCGAGCCGCGGGGTGCGGAAGCGGTCCGCCGCGAGGCCCCGCCGCGCGACCTCGCGATGGAAGCGCACGGGCGGCTCGTCGACCGGCTCGTCGGTGAGGTCGAACGTGCCCCAGTGGACGCCGAGCACGCGCTCGGCGCCGAGCGGCGCCGCGGCGGCCACCGCCTGCTCGGGGTCGAGGTGGACGGTGCCCATCATCGCCGCGGGCTCGTAGGCGCCGATGGGCAGCGCCGCCAGACCGAAGGGGCCGAGCCGCTCGCCGATCGCGGCGAAGCTCGCCGTCGGCCCGGTGTCGCCCGCGAAGTAGAACCGTCGCGTCGGCCCGCTCACCACCCAGCCGCTCCACAGCGTCTCGTTCTCGTCGAACAGGCCGCGACGGCTCCAGTGGCGCGCCGGCACGCAGTGAACCGTCACCCGTTCGAACGGCGCCGCCTGCCACCAGTCGAGCTCGGTCACCGCGGTGATCCCCTCGTCCCTCAGCAGGCGGCCGAGCCCGAGCGGCACGAACACGTGCGCGCCGCGGGCGGCGAGCGCGCGCAGCGTCGGGAGATCGGCGTGATCGTAGTGCGAGTGGGAGACGACGACGAAGTCGATCGGCGGAAGCTCGTCGAGCGCCAGCGGCGGCGGGACCAGGCGGCGCGCGCCGAGGCCGGCCACGGGCCCGGCCGTGTCCGACCAGATGGGGTCGGTGAGGAACGTCACGCCGTCCATCTGCACCAGCACCGTCGCATGGCCGATCCAGGTGGCGGTCGGCACCGAGTGCCGCGCGTTGTAGCGCAGGAACGCCGTGTCGACCGCGACGGCGGACGCCCCGCCGCCGCGCCCGACCACGTTCGACCAGATGCGCCGGGCGAAGAACGGCAGGGCCACGCCGAGCGAGCCGTGCGAGGTGGGCTCGGCGTTGCGGAAGCCGTCGGGCCCGTGGTGCGGCGGCGTCGCCATGGCGAGCGACGTACTCGCCGCCAGCGCCGCCAGCAAGACCGTCCGCCGGATACGCGGTCCGCGCACACCTTGGATCTACCTGCCGGGGGCGGTTGCGTCGATCCGTCACCGAGATGCAGAAGAGCGATGTGCAGCGCGCGGACCGAAACGCGGCCCCGATGGACGCCGCCGCCGCCCGCGCCCGGTTGTTCGCGCCGGCGCGGCTCGGCCCGATCGAGGTCCCGAACCGCTTCATCAAGTGCGCGACCTACGAGACGCGCGGGCGCCGCGGGCTGGTGACCGACGAGCTGATCGCCTGGCATCGCGAGTTCGCCGAGGGCGGCGTCGGAACGTGCACGCTCGCCTACTGCGCCGTCTCGGGCGAGGGCCGCACGTTTCCCGATCAGATCGTCGTCACGGACGAGGCGATGCCGGGGCTCCGACGCTTCACCGACGCGCTGCATGCGGCGGGGGCGCGCGCCGCCATCCAGCTCGGCCACGCGGGATGGTTCGCCGACCCGCACGCGACCGGCACCCGGCCGCTCGGCCCCTCGCGCATGTTCGCGCCGAAGGGGCTCACATGGTCGCGCGCGTTCACGAGCGACGACTTCGGGCGCGTGCGCGAGGAGTTCGTGCGCGCCGCCCGGCTCGCCGTGGACGCGGGCTTCGACGGCCTCGAGATCCACGTCGGACACGGCTACCTGCTGAGCCAGTTCCTCTCCCCGTACAACAACCGCCGCCGCGACGGCTACGGCGGCAGCATCGAGAATCGCAGCCGCTTCCCGCGCGAGGTGGTGTGCGCGGTGCGCGCGGCGATCCTGAACCGCGCCGCGCTCTGGATAAAGCTCAACATGGAAGACGGCTTCGGCGGCGGGCTCACGCTCGACGACGGCCTCGAGGTGGCCCGGCTCTTCGAGCGCGACGGCGCGCTCGATGCGATCCAGCTGACCGGCGGCCACACCACCAAGACCCCGATGTTCCTCATGCGCGGCACCACACCGCTGGCGCAGCTCATCGCCAACCAGCCGACGGCCTTTCAGCGCGCGATCATGCGCGTCGTCATGCCGCGCGTGCTCCGGAGCTATGCCTTCGAGGAGGCGTTCTTCCTGCCCGCGGCGCGCCGCTTCCGCGCCGCGCTCGAGCTGCCGCTCATGCTGCTCGGCGGCGTCACCAAGCTCGCCACCATGATCACCGCCATGCAGGAGGGCTTCGACTTCGTGGCGCTCGGCCGCGGGCTCATCCGCCAGCCCGACCTCGTGCGCCAGCTCGAGGCCGGCACGCTCGACGCCTCGCCGTGCGTCCCCTGCAACGAGTGCATGGCGCACGTCGGCGTGCGGCCGACGATCTGCTACCGGCGCTGAGCCGCCGCGCGAGCGCCGACGCATGCCTGCCGCGACATCCGACGAGGCGCACGCCGCCGACCACTGGCGCATTCGCCGCGCGTTGCTCCTCGGCTGCACGACGGCGGGCGCGCTGCTGTTCGTGCCGCTCTTGGTGATTCGGTCGTTCGACGGCGCGATCGAGCATGGCGCTCCCGCAGCAGAGCGACCGCGCCGGGGGAAACCGCCTCTTGTGTCGGCACGGCGCGGGCGACTAAAGGGGGCCCACCCATGGCCGAGCTGCTGCGCCTGTTCGGGAACGAGCTGTCTCCCTACTCCGTCAAGGTCCGGTCGTACCTGCGCTACAAGAACATTCCGCACGTTTGGATCGTGCGCGACGCCACCAACCAGGAGGAGTTCGCGCGCCACGCCAAGCTGCCGCTCATCCCGCTGCTCGTCTTCCCGGACGGCACGAGCATGCAGGACTCGACGCCGATCATCGAGCACCTCGAGCGCCGCTACCCCGAGCCGTCGATCCATCCCGACGACCCCGCGCTGGCGTTCCTCTCCGCGCTCCTCGAGGAGTACGCCGACGAGTGGGGCAACAAGCCCATGTTCCACTACCGCTGGTTCTACGACGCGGACGCCGCGTCGGCCGCCGATCGCCTGGCGCGCAGCATGCAGCCCGGCATCGAGGGCGACGCGCTCGGGCAGCTGCGAGACGCGGTGCGCGGGCGGATGGTGCCGCGGCTCAGCTTCGTCGGCTCGTCGGCCGCCACCAAGGGACAGATCGAGGGCTCGTTCCTCCGCCAGCTCGATCTCCTCGAGGAGCATCTGGCCGCGCGCGCCTACGTGTTCGGCGGGCGGCCCGCGTTCGGCGACTTCGGGCTCGCCGGCCAGCTCTACGAGCTGTCGATCGATCCCACGCCGGGCGCCATCATGCGCCGCGGCTATCCGCGGGTCCTCGCCTGGGTCGAGCGCATGCTGCACCCGCGCGCCGAGGGCGGCTTCGAGCCCTGGAGCGCGCTCGCCCCCACGCTGACGCCGCTGCTGCGCGAGGAGGTCGCCCGCATCTTCCTCCCCTGGAGCACCGCCAATGCCCGCGCGCTCGCGGCCGGTACGAAGGAGTTCACGGTCGAGCTCGACGGCCGCCCGTTCACGCAGGAGACGCAGAAGTACCACGCCAAGTCGCTCGCCGCGCTGCGCGACCGCTACGCGCGAGTCGCGGACCGCTCCGCGCTCGACCCGATCCTCGCGGACACGGGCTGTCTCTCGTACCTCAGCTGAGGAGGTTCTCGATGCGTTTCGTGCGTGCGTCCCTTGCGCTGGTCGTCCTCGCGTCGCTCGCCGCCTGCCGCGGCAAGCTCGAGGACGCCGGCACGATCCGCGGGCCCGCGGTGCCGCCCGCCGAAGTGGCCGCGCGGGCGACCGTCCAGCGCGACGCGCTCGCACGTCTGGCGCAGGAGGCGCCGCCGGAGAAGCAGATCCTCTTCGGGGACCTGCACGTCCACACCACTTTCTCGGTCGACGCCTTCATGCGCACGCTGCCGTTCATGCAGGGCGAGGGCTCCCATCCGCCGGCCGACGCCTGCGACTTCGCACGCTACTGCTCGGCGCTCGACTTCTGGGCGATCACGGACCACGCGGAGGGCCTCACGCCGGGCCACTGGCAGCAGACGCAGGAGGCCATCCGGCAGTGCAACGCGGTGGCCGGCGACGCCAAGAACCCGGACCTCGTCGCGTTCCTCGGCTGGGAGTGGACGCAGGTCGGGACCACGCCCGACAACCACTACGGCCACAAGAACATCATCCTGCGCGAGACCGCCGACGAGAAGGTACCGAAGCGGCCGATCAGCGCGCGCGACGACCAGCTCGTCGGGGCGATGGTGCAACGGCCGCCGCTCTCGCAGCGCATCGGCATCCCGCTGCGCGACTGGGCCAACCGGCAGCGCTACTTCGACTTCGGGCGGCTGCAGGACGAGGCGCGCGCCGTGCCGATCTGCCCGGCGGGCGTCGACACGCGCGAGCTGCCGCCGGATTGCCACGAGATCGCGCTCGAGCCGCGCGTGCTGTTCGAGAAGCTCTCGCAATGGGGCGGCGAGGCGCTCGTCATCCCGCACGGCACGACCTGGGGCCTCTACACGCCGCCGGGCACGCGCTTCGACAAGCAGCTCACCAGCGCCCAGCACGACCCCGCGCGCCAGACGCTGTTCGAGATCTTCTCCGGACACGGCAACTCCGAGGAATACCGCGACTGGGACGCCGTGCGTACCGGGCCGGACGGCACGGCGAGCTGTCCGGAGCCGACCGACGACTACCTGCCCTGCTGCTGGCGCGCCGGCGAGCTGATCCGCGCGCGCTGCGAGCAGCCCGGCTCACCGGAGTGCGAGGAGCAGGTGAAGCGCGCGCGCCAGCTCTACGTCGAGGCCGGCGTGGCCGGTCACAACACCGTGCCGGGCTCGACGGTCGAGGACTGGCTCGACTGCGGGCAGTGCCGCGACTGCTTTCTCCCGGCCTTCAACTACCGGCCCGGCAACTCGGCCCAGTACGCGCTGGCGCTCACCAACTTCGACGACCCCACGCCGAAGCGCTTCCGCTTCGGCTTCATCGCCTCGAGCGACAACCACAGCGCGCGCCCGGGCACGGGCTACAAGGAGTACCAGCGCCGGATGATGACCGAGGCCGCCGGCGCGAAGGACGAGACCTGGCGGTCGCGGATCATGCCGGACCTCGGGCCCCCCAAGCCGACCCCGGTGCCGATCGACGAGGTGCCGCCGCTGCCGGCCTTCGCGTTCCTCGAGTTCGAGCGGCAGGCGTCCTTCTTCATGACGGGCGGGCTCGTGGCGGTGCACGCCACCGGCCGCGACCGCGACGCGATCTGGGAGGCCTGGCAGCGGCGCGAGGTCTACGGGACGAGCGGCCCGCGCATTCTCCTCTGGTTCGACCTGCTGAACGCCCCGGACGGCCCGGCGCCCATGGGCGCGCAGGTGGCGCTCGGCGAGGCGCCCCGCTTCCGGGTGCGCGCCGTGGGCGAGCAGAAGCAGGCGCCGGGCTGTCCCGAGCGGGCCCGCACCGCGCTCGGCCCGGAGCGGCTGGAGCTGCTCTGTCGCGGGGAGTGCTTCAACCCGACCGACGGCCGTCGCGTGATCACGCACATCGACGTGATCCGCGTCCGTCCCCAGGTGCGGCCCGGTGAGCCCATCCGACCGTTGATCGACGACCCGTGGCGCCGCTTCGAGTGCCCCGGGGACGAGACCGGGTGCGTGGTGGAGTTCGACGACCCCGACTTCGTCGCCTCCGGCCGCGAGAACGTGTACTACGTGCGCGCCGTGCAGGAGCCGACGCTGGCGATCAACGCCAACCCCCTCCGCTGCGAGTACGACGACGAGGGCGTCTGCGTGCGCGTGCATCCGTGCTATGGCGACTACCGCACGCCGTTCGACG
Organism: Candidatus Limnocylindria bacterium; assembly: GCA_035559675.1. Classification (GTDB taxonomy): domain Bacteria; phylum Desulfobacterota; class Binatia; order DP-6; family DP-6; genus DATMAZ01. Next base: position 6,531 of record DATMAZ010000231.1, on the reverse strand, counting down.
ACGACTGCCTGGCACCCGCCGCACAGCGGGCCTGGTCGTCGCCCATCTACGTGCGGCCGGCAGGCGGCTGATTGTTCCCCGAGAAGCCGCAGCATCCGACCGCCATCCTGGAAGCGCTGGCCGCCGCCCGGGCGCGCGACGTGCGCTACGAAGACGGCCGGCTCTTCGCGCTCGTCTACGGCGTGAGCGAGGAGCACGCGCGGCTGCTGGCCGACGCCTACGGCGCCTACCTCGCCACCAACGGGCTCGGCGCCGGCCTCGTCTTCCCGAGCCTCGCCAAGCTCGAGGCCGACGTCATCGGCGACACGCTCGAGCTGCTCGGCAATCCCGAGGGCGCCGGCAGCTTCACCTCGGGCGGCACGGAGAGCATCATCATGGCCCTCCGGGCGGCGAAGGAGACCCGCCGGGCGGCCGGCACCCTGCCCGCGGAGCCGGAGGTCGTCGTGCCGGCGAGCGCGCACCCGGCGTTCGAGAAGGCCTGCGCGCTGATGGAGATGCGCTGCGTGCGCACGCCGCTCGCCGCCGACTACACCGCCGACGTCGCCGCGTTCACGAGCGCGCTCTCGCCGCGCACGGTGGCTGCCGCGGCCTCGGCGCCCTGCTACCCGTTCGGCGTCGTCGACGACGTGCCGGCGCTGGCCGCGGCCGCCGCGGAGCGCGGCGTGCACTTCCACACCGACGCGTGCGTGGGCGGCTTCGCGCTGCCCTGGCTCGAGCAGGCAGGCCACGTCCGCGTGCCGGCCTGGGACTTCCGCGTGCCGGGCGTGTGCACCATGTCGGCCGACCTCCACAAGTACGGCTTCGCGGCGCGCGGCACCTCGCTCGTGCTCTACCGCGATGCGGCGCTCAAGCGGGCGGCGAGCTTTCGCCTCGGCACCTGGGTGGGCGGGCCCTACGCGACGCCGACGCTTGCCGGCTCGCGGCCGGGCGGCGCGGTGGCGGCGGCGTGGGCGGCTACGCGCTACTTCGGCCGCGAGGGGTACACGCGTCTTCACGTGGGGCTCCTCGAGCTCACCGCGCGCTACATGGCCGGCGTGCGCGCCGCGGGCTGCCGCATCCTCGGTGCGCCGCCCATGAGCGTCTTCGCGTTCACGCCGGACGATCCGGCCGTCGACCCGAACGCCGTCGCCGACCGGCTCCTCGAGCGCGAGTGGGCGCTGCTGCGCCAGCCGACGACGCCGCCGTCGCTGCATCTCCTGCTGACGCCCCGGCACGAGCCGGCGTGCGAGCGGTTCGTCGCCGACCTCGCGGATGCCGTCGCCGCGGTGCGGGCGAGCGGCGCACGCTCCACGACCACGGCCGATTACACCCGGTGACGCACGCCGTCCTCCTCCTCGCCGCCATCTTCGTCGCGGTCCCGGCCGAGGGCGCCGGGCGGCGCGAGCTGCTCGACGCGCTGGTCGCGGAGCAGCAGCCGGCCGGCGGCTGGGTGTTCGCAGCGCCCCCGGGCAAGCGCCCGCAGCCGCTCACACAGGTCGTGGGCCTGGCGGAGCGATTGGCCGCTCCGCTCGGGCTCGCCACCTGGGACCTCCTGGTGCTCCGCAGCCCGGGAACGCCGGCCGCGGCGCTCGAGCTGCTCGCCGGCGGCGTTCCCGAGCGGCAGGAGGCGTACGACGCCGCCGCCCGCCGCGCCGCCCACTTGCTGGCCGACGTGCAGCTTGAGCCCGGGGGCTGGTTCTCCGAGATGCCGCTCCACGACGGGCGTCCCGCCTGGTGGTTCCGCCAGATCGCCTGGCGGATGACCCTCGACGACGACGTCACGCCGGGCGCCATCCGCGCGCTGCTCGCCGTCTGGGAGCGCACCCGCGAGGAATCGCTCCGGCTCGCCGCCCGCCGCGGGCTCGACCTCCTCCACCAGGCCCAGCTCCCGGACGGCGCTTTTCCGATCGTGTGGCGGCCGCCGTGGCTGCACCGCCTGCACGAGAGCCAGGAGGACGCGCCGAGTCTCAACGACGGCGCCACACCGCTCGCCATCGAGACGCTGCTCGAGGCGGCGCGCGTCTTTCGCGATCCGCGGCATCTCGACGCCGCTTCCCGCGCCGGCGACTGGCTGCTGTCGGTCCAGCTTGGCGAGCCGGCGCCCGGCTGGGCCCAGCAGTACAACGCCGAGGTGCGGCCCGCGCCGGGCCGCGGCTTCGAGCCGGCGGCGCTCGCCACCTGGGAGACGCGGCACGCGGCCGAGGCGCTGCTGGCGCTGGCCGAGGCCACGCGAGAGGTGCGCTACTGCCAGGCCGCGGCGCGGGCGGTCCGCTGGCTCGCCCGGGTGTCGATCGCGTCTGGGTGCTGGCCGCGCTTCGTCGACCTGGCCGACGGCTCGCCCGTCTACGTCGGCGCCGACGGCATGCGGGTCGATGGACCCGAGCAGGCGCGGCCCGGCTATTCCTGGACCGGCGAGTTCGGCATTCCGCAGCTGCTCGCTCGGCTCGGCCTCGACGCCGCCGGGCGGCGGCGCGGCCGCCCGCACCCCGCCCCGGCACCGCTGCCGGGCGATCCGGGCACGTGTCCCGGCGGCGGCCCGCACGCACCCGAGCTGGAAGGCCCGCGTCTGCTCGCGGCGGCGGCCGCGCGCGAGCGAGCGGTGGCGCAACGCGGCGCCGAATTCTGCGCCGCGGCCTTCGACTGACGCTCTTGCCAGAGGGCCGCAGGCGGTCGATGGTACGCGGCCATGAACGAGGTCTTGATCGTGAGCGCCGCTCGCACTCCCATCGGCCGGCGCGGGGGCGGGCTCTGCGCCATGCACCCGGCGGACCTGCTCGGCGTCGTGCAACGCGCCGTGGTGGAGCGCGCGGGCGTGGATCCCGCCGCCATCGGGCAGATCGTGGGCGGCTGCGTCTCGCAGGTGGCGCAGCAGTCGTTCAACATCGCGCGCACCGCGTGGCTGGCGCAGGGTTTTCCCGAGGACGTGCCGGCCACCACGGTCGACGCCCAGTGCGGATCGAGCCAGCAGGCGACGACGCTCGCCGCCGGGCTCGTCGGCGCCGGCATCGAGGACCTCGTGCTGGCCTGCGGCATCGAGATGATGTCGGTGATCCCGCTCGGCGCCTCGGTGAAGGGCGGCGCGCCGCTCTCCAAGTCGTACTTCCGGCGCTTCGCCTTCGCGACGCAGTTCCAGGGCGCGGAGATGATCGCCAAGGAGTTCGGCATCACGCGCGAGGACGCCGATCGCTTCGGGCTGCGAAGCCAGCAGCTCGCCAACGCGGCCTGGAAGGCGGGGCACTTCGACCGCGAGGTGGTGCCGGTGACGGCGCCGGTGCTCGGCGAGGACGGCAAGCCCTCCGCCGAGACACGCGTGGTCGCGCGCGACGAGGGGCTGCGCGAGACGTCGCTCGAGAAGCTGGCGGTGCTCAAGCCCGTCGAGGAGGGCGGCATCCACACCGCCGGCACGTCGTCGCAGGTGTCGGACGGCGCCTCCGCGGTGCTGCTCGCCTCGCCCGCCCGCGCCAAGGCGCTCGGGCTCCGGCCGCGGGCGCGCATCGTCACCACCACGCTGGTCGGCGTCGACCCGGTCACGATGCTGAAGGGTCCGATCCCCGCCACCCGCAAGGTGCTGAAGGAGAGCGGGCTCACGATGAGCGACATCGACGTGTTCGAGGTGAACGAGGCGTTCGCCTCGGTCGTGCTGGCGTGGGAGAAGGCCTGCGCGCCGGATCCGGCGCGCGTCAACCCGAACGGCGGCGCCATCGCGCTCGGCCATCCGACCGGCTGCACGGGGGCGCGGCTGATCGGCACCGCGCTCCACGAGCTCGAGCGCACGGGCGGCCGCTACGGGCTGATCGCCATGTGCTGCGGCGGCGGGCTCGGCACCGGGACCATCATCGAGCGGCTCTGAGGGCCGCTAGACGAACTCGCGGATCACCGCCGCCAGCTCGTCGGGGCGGTCGAAGTGGACCATGTGGCCCGCGCCGGCGATCTCGACCAGGCGCGCGTGCTTGAACGCGCCCACGCGGCGGGCGAGGTCGTCGGGCTCGAGATAGGGGCTGCCGGGCGTGCCGCGCCAGAACTCGCCCGACTCCGTGCCGTTTACCAGCAGCGTCGGCGCCGCGATGCGACGCCAGAACGCCATCGCGAGCGCGAGGTTGAACGGGCCGGTGAGCGCGAGCGTGCAGAGCATGGCGTCGAACTTCCACTCGAGCATGCCGTCCTCGCGCGCGCGGGTGCCGAGCAGCGCCAGCCGCCGCGCCTGCTCCTCGCTGAGCCGCGGGTTGCGCTCGCGAAGCCGGCGCGCGGCGGCGTCCAGGTTCGCGAGCCCCGGCGGGCCGGCGAGCGCGCGGTCGATGCGGGCGAAGCCGTCGACGATCCACTGCACCTCCTCGTCCATGTCGAGCGGCGGCGGCCCGAGCCCCTCGATCATCACGACCTTGCTCGGCACCTGGGGGAACGCACCGCTGTAGGTGCCGACGATCTCGCCGCCCATCGAATGGCCGACCAGCACCGGCCGCTCGAGCCGCAGCGCGCGGACGAGGTTGTGCAGGTCGAGCACGAAGTGTCCGAAGGCGTAGTACGGCGTGGTCTCGCTGTCGCCGTGGCCGCGGAGGTCGAGCGCGTAGACGCGGAAGCGGTCCGAGAGCGCGCGGGCGAGGTCGTCGAAGGAGTGCGAGTGGTCGCGCAGCCCGTGCACGATCACCAGCGGCGGCGCGCCCTCGCGGCCCCAGTCGCGGAAGTGGACGCGCAGCGTCCCGCTCCGGAAGAACCGCTCGCTGAACTCGGGCATGGCGGCGGACCTTAGCGGGGGTGTGGGGCCCGTGCTAGGGTCCCGGCCCGATGATCGCCTGCCTCGACCTCGAAGGCGTGCTGGTGCCCGAGATCTGGATCAACGTGGCCGAGCGCACCGGCATTGCGGCGCTGCGCCGCACGACCCGGGACGAGCCGGACTACGATGCGCTCATGCGCTACCGGCTCGCGATCCTCGACGAGCACCGGCTCACGCTGCGCGACATCCAGGACGTGATCGCCGGCATGCGACCGCTCGAGGGCGCCCTCGGCTTCCTCGACTGGCTCCGCGAGCGCACGCAGGTGGTGATCCTCTCCGACACGTTCGCGGAGTTCGCGGCGCCGCTCATGCGCCAGCTCGGCTGGCCGACGCTCTTCTGTCATGCGCTCGAGGTGGACGCGGCGCAGCGCATCACCGGGTACCGACTGCGGATCGACGACAGCAAGCGGCGCGCCGTGGAGGCGCTGCGGGGCCTCAACTTCCGCGTGGTCGCCGCCGGAGACTCCTACAACGATACGAGCATGCTGGCCGCCGCCGACGCGGGCATCCTGTTTCGGCCGCCGCAGAACGTGATCGACGACTTCCCGCAGTTCCCGGTGACGCGCACGTACGACGAGCTGCGCGCCGCCTTCGTCGCCGCGAGCGCCGGCGAGCTCACGCCCTGAGCGTGGGCCTACGAGGAGTCTCCGAACCGCCAGCGCAGGGCGCCCCGCACCCTCAGATCGGGCGCGATCTGTACCGCCGTGCGGTGCGTGATGACCGGCACGTCGACGGCGACCTCGGCCTCGAGCTGCATCCAGTCGACACGGAGCGTCGGGCCCACGTAGAGCGTCGTGGCGGCCGTGTCGTCGAGCCGCTCGCCGTCGAGCTCGTCCTGGCCCTTGGTCTCTCCTGACAGCACCGCCATGAGCCCCGCCTGACCCTGGGGGGCGCGCCAGACCTGCACGCCCGGTCCGGCCGCCCACTGCAGGTCGTTTGCGTAGCGGTAGTCGAACGATCCCTCGCCGCGGATGCCGTACGCGAGGGAGCCCAGAAAGACGAGGCGCTCGTGCGCCCAGAAGAGATCCATGCCGACGATGCCGTCGACGGAGCCGGAGCCGAGCGCGAGGTCGTGGCCGTGGATGCCGTTCCGCGTGTGGCCCGGCGTGTCGTCGTGAGCGTGGTGGCCCTCGCTCTCCTCGCGCAGCCGGTCGGGGTCGCCGCTCGGCAGCTCGAGGCCCCCGAAGACGGCCACCTGGAACGACGACGCGTCGGTCTCGTGCCGAAACGCGACTACGTCGGCGAGCAGCGCGAGATCGCCGAACCCGGACACGTCGCCGCGCTCGATGCCGCCGTGCGGCCGCGGCCGCCGATAGTCGCGGTGGATGTAGGGCAGCCGCAGCTCGGCGGCGATGCGGTCCGTGAAGCGGTAGCGCGCCACGAGCTGCGTGATCGCGCTGTCGAGGCGCTGGTCGTCAGGATCTGGGATGTCGTGGTCGCCGTCCTGCAGCGTGGCGTAGTGGGTCCATTGCTCTACCAGCCCCAGCCGCAAGCCGGGCGTGTCGTCTTCGTGCGCACTCCCCGTGCGCAGCATGTGCAGATCGCAGGCGGGCGCCGGACACGCGAGTGCCGCGAGCAGGCCCGCACAGAGGCCGAGCGGACGCCACCCGGGCGTCCGGTATGTCCGAAGCATGGAGAGACTCCTTCGCTGTCGAGTTGACGAAACGGTCCGTGTCGATCGTCAGGCGCGAAGGATCTCGGGCGGAGGGCGATCGGGCTCCGGGCCGAGCGCGTCGGGCGCGCGCGGGGCGTCCGCCGCCGGCGCCCCGGGCAGCGCCCGC
>DATMAZ010000230.1:0-28744 GCA_035559675.1 Candidatus Limnocylindria bacterium | reverse complement strand
CGCCGCGAGCGCCACCGGCCCCCACGGCGTCGTGCCGCGGAACGTGGCGCTGGCCCGCGTGCCGCCGGCGTCGAAGACGGCCTCGAGCGGTCCGCGCGCGGCGATACGACCCGCAGGTGTCGCGAGCGTGATCCGCAGGTCGTGGAAGCGCACGGCCTCGAGCGGCGGTAGGCGCGCGCCGGTGTCGGGGGTGTCGCCGGTGTCCGGCCGCTCGAGCAGCGTCTCGAGCGCCCCGGCCGCGAGCCGGCCGTCCGTCCAGCCGAGCTTCAGCCGGGCGCCGAACACGTCGATCCCGCCCGCTCGCCCTGCGAGCAGGCTCCACGGCGACCAGCGGACCACGATGCGGCCCACCATGAGGTCCGGGGCGCCGGAGGATCCCACCGTGAGCCCGCGGATCTCGAAGCCGCCGAGCCCGAAGGCCGCCACGCGCGGTGCCGCGCGGATCCCGTGCGCCCCGAGCCAGCGCACCAGCGCCCGCTCGGCGAGCGCGCGGCGCCCGGCGGCGAGCGCAGCCGCCAGCAGCACGCCGGCCGCCGTCACGACGAGCAGTGCGATCCGGCGGCGGCGTCGCGCGCCCACGCGGCTCAGCCGAAATACTGTGCGGACGCGGCGGCGGCGACGACGTTCTCGCGGAGATCCGCGAGCGTCTGCATGTCCGCGTTCACCACGTCGAGCCCCTGCCCCAGGACGTACGCATAGCCGCGCTGGAACGCGACCGCGAGCGCGGTGAGACGCTTGACGAACGTCCGGCGGGTCGTCGGCGCGCGCATCGCGTTTCGTCTCCCATACGCGACGGCGTCGGGCAAGCCGCCTCGCCGGCTAGCAGGGGTCGAGCGACGCCAGCGCGCTTCGCAGGAGTCGCGTCACCGCCTCCGCGATGGCGGGATCCTCGCTCGCGCGCGGTCCGGCCACGTTCAGCACAGCGGGATCGACGGCCCGCAGCCACGCGCGAAGCCGCACCACGGCGTCGCGCGGTGTGCGACACGACCAAGGTGGTGTCCGCGTCGCGCACGTTGCACGCCGTCCGCACCGGGACGAGCGAGCTCCTGTCGGCGGACGCGGCGGCGCTCGGGCTCACCGCGTTTCTCCCGAAGCCGGTCGAGCTCAGCGCGCGGCCGCAGCTGTTCGCCGCGCACTGCGCGACGGATCCCAGCCGGTGAGCGGGTGCACGGCGCCTCCCGCCCAGGCGGCCGCTCGCCGAACCGGCGTCGCCGGGACGGCGGCGCGCGACGTGCGCGGGCCCAGCGCGTAGACGTCGCGGGCGACGTGCGCGACGCCGCGGCGGTCCACCCACGTGGTGTCGTAGACCGTGCGCACGGGCACCGGTCGGACGAGAGGGATCGTGGTCGTCTCCGAGCGCGCCAAGGCGCTCGTGAGCCGCGCCTGGCCGGCGTCGTCGAGCACGGCGCGGGCGAGCGCCTCGGCGTCGGCGAGCCGGATGCAGCCGGAGCTGAGCGCGCGGTTCGCCTGCCGGAACACCGCGCGCGCCGGCGTGTCGTGCAGGAAGATGTCGCGCTCGCCATCCAGGCGGAAGAGCAGCCGGCCGAGCCCGTTGGCCGGGCCGGGACGCTGGCGCAGCAAGAGCGTCTCGATGCCGCGGTCGAGCGTCCGCCAGTCGATCTCCGCGGGATCCAGCCGGGCGGCACCCGGCGCCCAGCTCTCGTAGACGTCGATGCCACGCCGGTCGAGATGACCGGGCTCGGCCAGGATCCGCGGCAGCACGTCGTGGAAGGCGAGGTCCGGCGGGATGCTCCACGCGGGGTGCACCACGATCGCCGAGAGGACCCGCTCGAACACCGGCGTCGGCCGGCTCGGGCGGCCGACGACCACGGGCATCTCGAGGACCACCTCGGTGCCGTCGAGGACCTGCAAGGTGAAGGCGGGGATGTTGACGCGGATGGAGCGCGCCGGCTCGGCGCGAGCGCCTGTGGCGAGCGCGAGAGCGAGTGCCAGCGCTGTCGCCGAACGGCCCAGCATGCCGGACGCTACCACGCCTCCACGCGCGCCGACGAGAGGGCATCGTCCCGAGCAGCCGCGCGCCCGCCGAGGGCGTCAGCGCGGCCGGCTCAGACCCGCGTCCACTGGATCTCCGCTTCGCCGGTGTCGCCGAGGGCCGTGTCGAGCGCCGCCAGCAGCGCCGCGGACGCGCCGGCCTCGCGCAGCATGTCGACCGTGTCGCTGTCGATGTAATAGTCGGTGTCTTCGCTGAACTCCTCCTCCAGGTGGTCCACCAGGAACTGGAGGTCGTCCTCGGTCACCGAGCCGAGCGAGGCGCCGGTGGCCTTGTCGCGCAGCTGCACCATGCGAGCCTCCTAGCGTACCGTCCTCAGATCGTTCAAGACGAGCTCCGGGTGGAGGAATCCCACGCTGTACACGTTGCGCACGCGGCGGCGGCGGTCGAGCAGGAACACCTTCAGCACGTGGCGAAAGACGCCGGTCGGCGTGCCGTCCGGATAGCGGAGCTCGGAGATTCCCTGGCCGAAGTCATCGAGCAGCGGCTGCAGCATGGCGGCGTCGCGCGTGGTGACGAACCGCCAATCGGAGCGCGGCGCGTGCCGCGCTCGCATGGCCGCCATGCGAGCCGGCGTGTCGCGGGCGGGGTCGAAGCTTACGGTGACGAGCCGCACCTCGCGGGCGAGCGCGGGGTCTGCCGCGAGCAAGCGGTCGAGCCGGTGGAGCGCCGCGGTGCTCACCGGACAGCCGGCGGCCTCGGCGCACGACCCGTAGATGAACGACACCACCGCCAGCCGATCGCCGATCACTGCGGCGAGCGTCGTCTCCGTGCCGTCGGCGTCGAGCACCGCATGGTCGGCCACCGTGTCGATCGGGGGCAGCTCGTAGCTGCCGGGCGGCGGCGGAGTGAACGCGGGCGCGAACGGGGCCGCCCCGTAGGTGTAGCTCACGTCCTCGGGCCTGAGCGCCGGGCGGTCGGCGGCCGCGGCCGCGCCGGCGAGCGCGGCCACGAGCGTCGCGGCCGCCACGAGCGCCGCCGTCGCCCTCACGACCCGCCACCGTCGGACACCGCGACGCTCGCGAGCTGGTTCGCGTAGAAGCGCTTCTGCCCGAAGTGCATGTGATGGGGGCGGCCGAGCTTCTCGGCGGTGAAGTCGAGCGCGAACAGCCGTGTCAGCGTGGCGCCGTCCCAGCGGTAGGCCTTGAGGAACTGCTCGTCGTCGTCGCCCGTCTTGTCCCAGTTCGAGAGCAACGACGAGGTGAAGTAGACGCGCTCGCCGTCCCAGGTCTGCGAGATCATGTTCACCTGCCGGCCGATCTGCTGCTCGTGCACGACCCGCGGGCGGTGCGGGTCGCTCACGTCGAAGACGCGCGCCGTGCCGTCCATGAAGGTGGCGACGAACAGGTAGCGGTCGTCGGCGGAGAGGCTGATGTCGACGGGCAGCGGTGTCTTTTGGGGATCGCCGACGTCGGCGACGGCGCTCGCCGCGAACGTTCCGTCCGGCTGCGCCTCGATCAGCCAGAGCTTCGCCGTGAGCGCAGCCGCGGTGAAGGCGTAGTCGTGGCGCGGCTGCAGTGCCCAGCGGATCTCGAGCGGCGCGCCCGGGACGGTGAGGATCTGGAGCGGGCGGCGCGCGTGGTAGTCCCACACCACCATGGTGTTGCCGAACTGCTTCATCGCCTCGGGATCGGCCATGAGCTCGCCGAGCGGTCGCATGTAGTTCTTCCAGCCGGTGAAGGACGAGGTGAGCATGCGGTTCAGCCGCGGCTGCACGCGGGCGTCGTACCCGTAGGGCGCGTCGTTCGGCATCCACACCGTGCGGATGTACTCGCCGTCGTTGTTGTACTCGGCGAGGCCGGTGCGGCCGTCGCGGTGGGTCGCGTTGGAGAGCCCCGGGACGAGCATGCGTCCGGGCAGCGCGTAGAACCCGTGCGGCCCGGCGAGCTTGCTGTCCTTCTCGAAGGTGGTAATCGTCTTTACGAGCTTCGGCTTCGCCGGATCGGCCGCCACGTCGAACACGAAGATGGCGCCGTCGTCGATGCCGGCGAGCCAGAGGTGGCGGCGGTCCTCGGTGAAGCCGCCGTGATGCGCTTCGTGGCGTCCGCCGACCGACGTCGAGGACACCACCTTGCCGTAGTCCGGGGCGGCGGGATTGGCGCCGACGGTGACCAGCTTGTCGGAGCCGTCGCCGAGGCCGTCCACGCCGAGCGTCCAGACGTAGACGTAGTCCTCCTGCCCGGTGAGCTTCGGCATGTACGGCGACATGCAGGTTTCGTCGGCCGGCACGCTCGAGGCGGCCAGGAAGACGAGGAGCGCGGCGAGGGCGATGGGTCGCACGAGGGATCCTCCCTCGGCCCGACCTATCCCAGTGCGGACCGGCCGGGAAGGCCCCACGCACGCCGGTGCGATTTACGCGTTGACGGGCGGAGGCGATCGGGCATCGTGAAGGACGATACGTCGCATCGGAGGGCTGATCGTTGCCGTGCTGCTCGTGGCGTCGCCCGCGGCGGCGCAGGATGAAGCGGCGCGGAAGCCGCCTGCCGCGCCACGCACCCGTCGTGCAAACGTGCTTGCAGCCGGCGAGATAGACGGTGCGGCCGTCGGCGGCAACGGCGACGTCACGCGGCCGCATGTCGAGCTGCACGCGGCGCGCGTCGCCGGTCGCGAGGTCCGCGGCGGCCACCCAGAGCGCCTCGTTGACGATCCAGGGGTCACGGCCGCAGCCGCTCGAGCATGCGGGGAAACGGGATGGTCTCCCGCACGTGCCGGATGCCGCACAGCCAGGCGACGCAGCGCTCGATCCCCATGCCGAAGCCGGCATGCGGGACCGAGCCGAAGCGGCGGAGGTCGAGGTACCACTCGAAGGCCTCGCGCGGGAGATCGTGCTCGACCAGGCGCTGCTCGAGGGTGGCGAGGTCGTCTTCGCGCTGCCCGCCGCCGATCACCTCGCCGTAGCCCTCGGGCGCCAGCACGTCCACGCAGAGCGCCAGCCGCGGGTCGTCGGGGTCGGCCTTCATGTAGAAGGCCTTGTTCGCGCGCGGGTAGCGATGAACCATGACGGGGCGATCGAACTCCTCGGAGAGCGCGGTCTCTTCGTCGGCCCCGAGATCGTCGCCCCAGGAGAGGGCGAAGCCCTTTTGCGCGAGCCGCTCCACCGCCTCGGTGTACGAGAGGCGAGGGAAGGGCTTGCGGATGCGCGCCAGCCGCTCCGGGTCGCGCTCGAGCACGCGGAGCTCGTGCGCGCGGCGCGCCACGACCCGCTGCACGACGGCCTCGAGGAAGTCTTCGGCGAGCGCCATGTCGTCCTCGAGATCGGCGAAGGCCATCTCCGGCTCGACCATCCAGAACTCGGTGAGGTGGCGGCGCGTCTTCGACTTCTCGGCACGGAACGTGGGCCCGAACACGTAGATGCGGCCGAGCGCCATGGCGCCGGCCTCGCCATAGAGCTGGCCGCTCTGCGTGAGGTAGGCCGTCTCGCCGAAGTACTCGACCGGGAAGAGCGTGGAGGTGCCTTCGCAGGCGGCGGGCGTGAGAATGGGGGCGTCGAAGCAGACGAAGCCGTGGCTGTCGAGATAGTCGCGGCAGGCGGCGATCACTTCCGCCCGGATGCGAAGGATGGCGTGCTGGCGGGAGGAGCGGAGCCAGAGGTGGCGATGCTCCATCAAGAAGCCCGTGCCGTGGTCTTTCGGGGCGATCGGGAACTCCGCGGTGGGAGCGTGCAGCACCTGGAGATCGCGGACGCCGAGCTCGAAGCCGATCGGCGAGCGGGCGTCGGCGCGCACGGTGCCGGTCACCACGAGCGCGGTCTCCTGCGGCAGGTGATCGGCGCGCGCGAAGATCTCGGGCGGGACGTCGTTCTTGCCCATGACGCACTGGATGGTGCCGCTGCCGTCGCGCACCTGCAGGAAGTGGATCTTGCCGCTCGAGCGCCGTCCCGCGAGCCAGCCGCGCAGCTCGACGTCGGCGCCCACGTACGCGCCGATCGACTCCACCCGCACCACGACCGCCATGCCTGCTGCTTAGCAGAGGCGCACGCGCCACTGGAAGTCGCCCGGCCGCCGCGCGTGGGCATGGCATCCGTCGTCTGCTAAGGTCCGCCGCCGGAGGAGCCATGCTCGGGTTCACACTCAGCGAGGAACAGGAAGCCTTCCGCCAGGCCGTGCGGGCCCTCGCCGAGGGCATGCTGGCGCCGCAGGTGGAGGAGCTGGAAGCCAAGGAGCAGTTCCCCATGGCGGTGTTCCGCGAGCTCGGACGCCTCGGCTACCTCGGCGTCGGCGTGGCGGAGGCCGACGGCGGCAGCGGCGGCGACACGGTGATGCGCGCGCTCCTGCTCGAGGAGATCGCGCGCGTCAACTGCGGGCTCGCGGCCGCGCTGATCGCGCACGTGGGGCTCTGCATCACGCCGCTCATGCGCTTCGGCACCCCCGAGCAGCGGGAGCGCTATCTCCGCCCGGCGCTCGCCGGCACCAAGCTCGGCTGCTTCGGGCTTTCCGAGCCGGACGCCGGCTCCGATGCCGCGGGGCTGCGCACCCGCGCCGTCCGCGACGGTGACCACTACGTGCTGAACGGCTCCAAGATGTTCATCACCAACGGCACCATCGCCGACTTCTGTCTGATCGCCGCCTACACCGATCCGACGCGCCGGGGCGACGGCATCAGCGTCTTCGTCGTCGACACGGACACGCCGGGCTTCGTGGTCTCTCGCAAGCTGCGCAAGACCGGCCACCACACCTCGGAGACGGCCGCGCTGGCGTTCGAGGACCTGCGCGTGCCGGCGTCGGCGCTGCTCGGCGGCGTCGAGGGCGGCTTCAAGCAGGTGACCGGGTCGCTCGAGGGCGGCCGCGTCGCGCACGCGGCGCGCTCGGTGGGCGTGAGCCAGGCGGCGCTCGAGGCGGCCGTCGCCTACGCCAGGCAGCGCAAGCAGTTCGGGCAGCCGATCGGCAAGTTTCAGGCGATCAAGTTCAAGCTCGCCCGCATGGCCATGGAGGTCGACGTCGCGCGCACGACGATGCTGCGCGCGGCCTGGATGTTCGACCAGGGGCCGTGCATGCGCGAGGCCGCGATGGCGAAGCTCTTCTGCTCCGAGGTGGCCCAGCGCGTCACCTGGGAGGCGATGCAGATCCACGGCGGCTACGGCTACATCACCGAGTTCCCGGTGGAGCGCTACTGGCGCGACGCGCGGCTCATGACCATCACCGAAGGCACCTCGGAGATCCAGCTGATCGTGATCGCGCGCGAGCTGGGACTCTAGCTCCGTGCCTCCGACCGTCCTGCTGTTCGACATCGACGGCACGCTGGTCTCGATGCGGGGCGCCGGCCGCCGCGCGCTCGTGCGCGCCTTCGAGGCGGAGCTCGGGCGTCCCGACGTGTTCGACGCCCTCGAGTTCGCGGGCATGACCGATCCCGCGATCGTGCGCTACGGGCTCGCCGCCGCCGGCGTGCCGGCCGATGCGGCCTCCGTCGCCCGCCTGCTGGCGGCGTACGTCAGGGCGCTCGAGGACGAGGTTCGCCGCTCGACGGACTGCTTCGTGCACCCGGGGGTGGAAGCCCTGCTCGACGCCTGCGCCGCGCGTCCCGAGGTGGCGATCGGGCTCGGCACCGGCAACGTGCGACCCGGCGCGCGCGCCAAGCTCGAGCGGCTCGGGCTCTACCATCGGTTCGCCTTCGGCGGCTTCGGCTGCGACCACGAGGAGCGCGCCCGGCTGATCGCCATCGGCGCCGAGCGGGGCGCCGCCCGCCTCGGGCGGCCCCGCGCCGCCTGCCGGGTGGTGGTGATCGGGGACACGCCGCGCGACGTCGCCGCCGCGCACGCCATCGGCGCGGAGGCGGTGGCCGTGGCGACGAGCACCTTCGACGTCGACACGCTGCGCGCCGCCGGGGCGGCGGCGTTCCCCGACCTCACGGCCCCCGGAGTGCTCGAAGCGGTCCTCGGCTGAAGGTACACTCGCCCCATGAAGAAGGTCCTGGTCCGTGTGCTGGCCACGATCGGCGGCTGGGTGGTGGTGTCGCTCACCCTCGGGCTCGTGATCTCCGTGCTCACCCGCAGACACGTCGCGGACGGCACCGTGCTGGAGATCGACTTCGCCGCCGGCATCGTCGAGCAGGCTCCCCCAGGGCTGCGGAGCCTGTTCATGGAGTCGCCGCTCACCGTGCGCGACGTGGTCGATGCGCTCACCCGCGCGGCCGAGGACGAGCGCGTGGCCGCCGTGGTGGCCAAGGTGGGCGACGCGCGCCTCGGGCTCGCGAGCCTGCAGGAGATCCGCGACGCGGTCGCCGTGTTTCGGCGCTCGGGCAAGCGCACGGTGGCGCTCGCCGAATCCTTCGGCGAGTTCGGGCCGGGCAACGGCGCCTATTACCTCGCCACCGCCTTCAAGGAGATCTATCTCCAACCCTCGGGCGACCTCGGGCTGGTCGGGATCGCGACCGACACGCCGTTCGTGCGCGGCGCGCTCGACAAGCTCGGCGTGAAGCCGCGCCTCGACCATCGCGAACAGTACAAGAGCGCCATGAACATCTTCACCGAGCGGGGCTACACGAAGCCGCACCGCGAGGCCTCGGAGCACGTGCTGCGCCGCCAGTTCGCGCAGATCGTCCGGGGGATCGCCGCCGGGCGCGAGCTGCCCGAGGCGCGCGTGCGCGAGCTGGTGAATCGCGGCCCGCTGTCGGCGAGCATGGCGCTCGACGCCGAGCTCGTCGACGAGCTGGCGTACCGCGATCAGGTCTGGGAGCAGTTCCGCGGTGCGGACGGCGAGCTGCCCCCCCGGCTCTCGCTCGCCAGCTACCTCGACCGCGCCGGCCGGCCGAACGACGAGGGCGACACCGTGGCACTCATCTACGGGACCGGCTCCGTGCACCGCGGCCGCAGCAGCTGGGGGACGTTCTCCAACGAGCCCACCATGGGCTCCGAGACCGTCACCGCGGCATTCCGCGCCGCCGTGGACGACGACGAGGTGCGCGCCATCCTCTTCCGCGTCGACAGCCCCGGCGGATCCTACGTGGCCTCGGACACGATCTGGCGCGAGGTGGCGCGGGCGCGGCGGCTCGGCAAGCCCGTGGTGGTGTCGATGGGCGACGTGGCGGGATCGGGCGGCTACTTCGTCGCCATGGCCGCCGACCGCATCGTGGCGCAGCCCGGTACGATCACGGGCTCGATCGGCGTGCTGGCCGGCAAGATGGTCACCACCGATCTGTGGAGCCGGCTCGGCATCGAATGGGGCACGCTCGCGACCGCGCCGAACGCCACCATGTTCTCGCCGACGCAGGACTTCACCGAGGCGCAGTGGGCGCGGCTCGAGGAGTTCCTCGACCGCATCTACGCCGACTTCGTCGACAAGGCCGCCGAGAGCCGGGGCATCCCGCGCGAGCGGATGCTGGAGATGGCGCAGGGCCGCATCTGGACGGGTGAGGACGCCAAGGAGCTCGGGCTGGTCGACGCGCTCGGCGGCTTCCCGGAGGCGCTGCGCCTGGTGCGTGAGCTTACGGGTCTGGCGCCCGACGCGCCGCTGAAGCTCACCGTCTTCCCGAAGCCGAAGTCGCCGCTCGAGCGCGCCGTGGCCCGGCTGCTGAACCGTCCCCAGGACGACGACGCGGCGAGCATGCTTGCCTCGTCGAACCCCGTGCAGCGCCTCTGGATGGAGCTGCAGCGCATGCCGCAGGCCCGAGCGCTGCTCGAGTCGCTCGAGGCGCGGGGTGCGTTGGCCATGCCGGCAGCCGCCCGCATCGCCTGGTGACCCCCCGCACGATGATCCCGGCGCCCTGTTCGCGGTCGGCACCGGAGCCGGCTATACTGCCCCCCGTGATGGGCCGACGGTGGATGGCGGTCGGGCTCGTAGGAACGCTCCTCTGGTGGGCCCCCGCTCTGGCACCCGCCGGCGGCGACGACCTGCCGCTGCTGTCGGCGGAACGCCTCGGCGACGCCGACGCGCCCGAGCCCGATCCCGGCGCCGAGGATCATTACCTCTCGCCGGCCGAGCGCGACGCGCTGGCCGCGCAGGGCTACGAGCTCGAGATCGACGACACGATCGTCACCCAGACCCGCATCCAGCCCTCGCAGGCCGAGGCCGACAAGGCCAAAGAGCCGAAGGGTGCCTTCGGACGCGCGATGGACAGCATCGGCAAGGGCATGGTGGCGGTCGCGTCCGTCGCGCTTCCGCTGGCCGCCGCCGTGGCGCCGTTCTTCCTTTTCTGACCCTGCAGCATGCTGGGCCCGCGAACCGTCGTCGTCGCCGTGGTAATGCTGGTGCTGTTCTACACCAGCTTCGACTCCGGCATCGGTGACACCGAGCCCGCCCCGGGCGGCGTGACCGTCGCGCTCTTCGTGTTCACGCTCGTCTTCGCCGGCGGCGCCTGGGCGACCAACGCGACGGGCGACACGAAGCGCAGCCAGCTCTTCGCGGGCGTGGCGTGCGCCACCGGCGTCTACGGGCTCGGCCGGCTGCTCTTCTTCGGCTAGAAGCGCACGGATGGGGCTGGGCGGGACGCTTCGACGCGGGACGGGTCGGTGAGCGGGCGCGGCTGGCGCCGTTCGGTTGCCGGCGCCCTGATGCTGGCTGCGGCCTGCACGAACAACCCGTACCCCGACGCGGACGCGACCCGGAAGCTCGAGTACCTCGCCTTCTCGGCGCCGCCGAAGACGCTCGACCCGGCCGTGTCGTACACGACCACCGACCAGGTCGTGATCGGCCCCATCTACGAGACGCTGCTCGAGTACCACTATCGCGATCGGCCCTACCGGCTGATTCCGGGCCTGGCGGCCGCCGTGCCCCAGCCCGAGGAACGTGACGGGCGCATCGTCTACCGTTTCCACCTGCGGGACGACCTCCTCTTCCAGGAGGATGCATGCTTCGCGCCGCGCGCGACGCGGCAGGTGGTCGCCGCGGACGTGGCGTTCTCGTTCATGCGGCTGGCCGATCCGCTGGTGAACAGCCCGGTCGCCTCGTTCCTCTCGCGCATCGAAGGCTTCACGGCGTTCGGCGAACGGCTGGCCGCCGAGCGCGCCCGCGACGCGGCGTTCGCCGCGAAACCGGCGCACGAACAGTACGCGCAGCTCGGCGGGATCCCCGGCGTCGTCGTGCGCTCGGACACCGAGGTGGACGTCGTCCTCACCGCGCCCCATCCGCAGCTCCTCTATTGGTTCGCCATGCCGTTTACCGCGCCGGTGCCGTGGGAGGCCGTCGCCCACTGGGACGGACGCGAGGGTCGCGACGCGTTCGCGGAGCACCCGGTCGGCACGGGTCCGTTTCGGCTGGCGCACTACGACAAGCAGAGCCGCATCGTGCTGGAGCGCAATCCGAACTGGTACGGCATCCGCCATCCCGAGTGGCGGGCGCCGGGCGCGGTCGATCCGACCAGCGGCCGCCCGTTACCCTTCCTCGAGGGAGTCGAGCTGCGGCGTGACCGCGAGAGCATCCCCGCCTTCACCAAGTTCCTGCAGGGCTACTACGACATGTCGGGGATCATCGAGGAAAGCTTCGATCGCATGGTGAAAGACGACCGGCTGTCGCCCGACATGGCGGCGCGCGGCATGCAGCTCGAGAAGGCGGTGATCCCGTCGATCTTCTATCTCGGTTTCAACATGGACGACCCCGTGGTCGGCACCGCGGCGGGCGAGCGCGGCCGCGCGCTCCGGCAGGCGATGAGCCTCGCGATCGACAGCCGCGAGTTCACGCGCATCTTCCAGAACGGCCGCGGTGTTCCCGCCGAGTCCCCGCTGCCGCCCGGGATCTTCGGGTACGATGCCGACTACGTAAACCCGTACCGGCAGATCGACCTCGAGCGCGCGGCGGCGCTGCTCCGCGAGGCGGGCTATCCCGGGGGCATCGACCCCGCCACCGGGCGGCCGCTGCACCTCACGTTCGACACGCAGGACACGACCTCGCGCGGGCTGCTCCGCTTCCAGTACTTCGCGAACATGTGGCGCCGGCTCGGTCTCGACGTGGAGATCGTCGCCACCACCTACAATCAGTTTCAAGACAAGGTGCGCCGGGGCGCCTATCAGCTCTTCATGTGGGGTTGGGTCGCCGATTATCCCGATCCGGAGAACTTCCTCTTCCTCCTCTGGAGCGGGGCCGCACGCAGCAAGGGCGGCCCCAACACCGCCAACTTCGCCGATCCGCGCTACGACGCGCTGTTCACGGCCATGCGCGACCGGCCGGACGACGCCGAGCGGCTCGCGCTGATCCGCCAGATGCGCGCGCTGCTGGAGACGGAGTGCCCGTGGATCCCGCTCTTCCACATGGAGGCGTACACGCTCATGCACGGCTGGATGGAGAACGTGTGGCCGATGGGGCTGTCCGTTCCCACGGTGAAGTACGTCGACGTCGACGCCGCCATGCGGGCGCGGCTCCGGGAGGAATGGAACGAGCCCATTCGCTGGCCGCTCGCCGTGCTCGCCGGGCTCGCCGTGCTCCTGGTGGCCCCAGCCGTCCGCACGTATATGCGGGAGCGGCGCTGAGCCCGGCATGCTCGCCTACGTGATCCGCCGCACGGCCTACGGATTCGTCACGCTGCTCGGCGTGCTGTTCTTCCTCTTCGTGCTGTTCTTCTTCGTGACGACGCCCGAGGACATGGCGCGCCGCGCGCTCGGCGACAAGGCGCCACCCGAGGCGGTGCGGCAGTGGATCGTGAACCACGGCTACGATCGCCCGCTCCCGACGCTGCTCGCCGAGCACTACCGGCGCATGCTGACCTTCGATTTCGGGCGCAGCGACGCCGACGACGTGCCGATCACCAAGCGGCTGCGCGAAGGCGTCGGCCCGAGCCTGTCGCTCACAGTGCCGCTCTTCCTGCTCTCGCTGCCGATCGCACTCGGCTTGGCGCTGCTGGTGGCGTTCTTTCGCGAAACCTACATCGACCGCGTCGGGGTGGTGCTTTGCGTGCTCGCCATGAGCGTCTCGATGCTGCTCTACATCATCGGCGGGCAGTACCTGATCGGCAAGCTGCTGCGCTGGTTCCCGATCTCGGGCTGGGACCCCAACCCCGCCGTCGTGGGGCGCTTTCTGGCGCTCCCGGTGCTGATCGGCGTGCTGGCGGGGCTCGGCTCGCAGGTCCGCTTCTACCGCACGGTGTTCGTCGAGGAATCGGGGCGCGACCACGTGCGCACGGCGCGGGCCAAGGGCTGTGGGGAGGGGCGGGTGATGTTCCGCCACGTGCTCCGCAACGCGCTCATCCCCGTGGTCACCAACGTGGTGCTCGACATCCCGTTCCTGTTCGTCGGCTCGCTGCTGCTCGAGTCGTTCTTCGGCATTCCCGGCCTCGGCTCGCTCACGCGCGAAGCGATCGACGGCAACGACTTCGCCACGCTGCGGACCATGGTGTTCATCGGCGCCATGCTCTTCATCGGCGCCCAGATCGCCACCGACGTGGTCTACACGGTGGTCGACCCGCGGGTCCGCCTGGAGTGAGCGCGTGATGGAGCCGCACGTCGTCTCGAACGTCGTCGTCGTCTCGATCGTGGTCGCGGCCGCCGCCGTCTGGTGGGCGGCACGTCGCAGCCCATTCTGGCGCGGGGCGGCGCGGGACCTCGTTCGCCGCCGGCCGTGGGCGCTCGCCGTCGTCGGCGTGTACGTCCTGGTGGCGCTGCTCGACTCGATCGCCTGGATCGGTCCGGGCACCCGGCCGCGCTCGGTGGTCGACCGCTTCTTCCCCGCCGCCTTCCACGAGCGCAGCTACTCGGCGCCGCTCGCGCGGGTCGAGTTTTACGGGGGCGCGCCGCTCAACCATCCCGGCCGCCATCTCCTCGGCACCGACATCCTGGGACGCGACACGCTCCATCAGATGCTGAAGGGGGCGCGCGTGGCGCTGCTGATCGGCGGGCTCACCAGCCTGCTCGTGATCCCGCTCGCGCTGCTCTTCGGCGTCTCGGCCGGCTACCTCGGCGGCCGCGTCGACGCCGTGGTGTTCTTCCTCATGTCGGTGATCGCGTCCATCCCGACGCTGCTGCTGCTCGTGGCGCTCATCATGGTGCTCGGCAAGGGGCCGGTGCAGGTGTGCGTGGCGCTCGGGCTCACGTCCTGGGTGGGCTTCTGCCGCATCGCCCGGGGGGAGACCTTCAAGCTTCGGGAGCTCGACTACGTGCACGCGGCGCGCGCGCTCGGCGTGGCCGAGTGGCGGATCGTGCTGCAGCACGTGGTGCCGAACCTGGCGCACCTGGTGGTAATCACCTTCGCGCTCACCTTCTCCGGCATGGTGCTCTCCGAGGCCATCCTCGCCTGGCTCGGGCTCGGCATCGACGGCAGCTGGGGGCAGATGATCGACCAGGCGCGCGACGAGCTGTCGCGCGACCCCGCGATCGTCTGGAACCTGCTCGCGGCCGCGAGCGCGCTGTTCGGTCTGATCCTGGCCGTCAACCTGGTCGGCGACGCGTTGCGCGACGTGCTCGACCCGCGGACGGCGCGCGAACGCCTCTGACGGCACGCGTGTCCCGCCAGGGGCGGGTCAGCCGCGCTTGCGCGCCTTCCACACCTCTTCGCACGGCCAGCGCTATCAACGAGCAGGCAGCCGCTGCGGGGCGTCTCGAGGCGCGCGGCGCCGATTCAGCGCGGCTTCTCTGTCCTGATGATCCAGTGGAGCGTCGCCGCGGCGCGCTTGTCGACGGCCCGCAGCCGCTCGAGGATCATCGTGGCGTCGTCCATGCGGCCCACCGCGACGTACGTCTCGCCGAGTCCGAGCAGCGCCTCGCCGTCGCTCGGCGCCAGCGCGAGCGCCTGCTCGTACGCGGCGCGGGCCTCGGACGGCTGCCCCCGCTTGCGCAGCACGTAGCCGAGCCCTCGCCAGGCGTCGGCCCGATCCGGGTCGCGTTCCAGCGCCTCGTGGTAGATGGTCTCGGCCTGCTCCCAGTCCTGCTTCACGGCGCAGAGCTGCGCGCGGGCGACGAGCGCGTCGACCGAGGGGCCCTCCGGCTCGGCCGCTTCCCGGTCGGCAGGCGGTGCCGGCTCCGCCGCGTGGCCGGCGGTGGCGAGCACGAGGCAGAGCAGAAGAGCCCGGCGCTGCACGCCGAGCGTCCTAACCTGGATACGGCGGCCCTGCCAGCGTCGGGAGCGCGCCGGGCCATCGTCCCGGTGCCGCTCGTTGCCGCTCGCGCCCCGCCCAGGTATCACGGCCGGCGGTGAGCGCACCCCTGCTGCAGGTCGAGGACCTCACCACGGCGTTTCCGAGCGACCGCGGACCGGCGGCGGTGGTCGACGGCGTGAGCCTGGTGGTGGACGCGGGCGAGGTCGTGGCGCTGGTGGGCGAGTCCGGCTGCGGCAAGTCGATGACCGCGCTGTCCATCCTGCGCCTCGTGCCGCCGCCCGGACGGGTGACCGGCGGCCGCATCCTGCTGGACGGCGAGGACCTGCTCACGCTGCCCGTGCCCGCGATGCGCCGCGTGCGCGGCAAGCAGATCGCCATGATCTTCCAGGAGCCGGGGACGAGCCTCAATCCCGTGCTGACGGTCGGCGCGCAGGTGGTCGAGGCGATCCGTCTCCACGAGGACGTGTCGCGGGCCGCGGCGCGCGCCCGCACGATCGAGCTGTTCGAGCACGTGGGTATTCCGGATCCGAGCGAGCGGATCGACGTCTATCCGCACCAGCTCTCCGGGGGCATGAAGCAGCGGGTGATGATCGCCATGGCGCTCGCGGCACGCCCGCGGCTGCTGATCGCTGACGAGCCGACCACCGCGCTCGACGTCACCATTCAGGCGCAGATCCTCGAGCTGCTCGACCGGCTGCGCCGCGAGCTCGGCATGGCCGTGCTGCTGATCTCGCACGACTTCGGCATCGTCAACGCGCTCGCCGACCGTGTGGCCGTGATGTACGCGGGGCAGATCGTCGAGCGCGGCACGCGCGCCGACCTGCTCGCCGGCGCGCGCCATCCGTACACGACGGGGCTCTTGCGGGCGATGCCGGCGCGCGCCGCCCGCGGCGAGCGGCTGGCCGAGATCCCCGGCGTGGTGCCGCCGCCGTCCCAGCGTCCGGTCGGCTGCCGGTTCAGCACGCGCTGTCCGGCCCGCTTCGAGCCGTGCGCCACGATCGACCCCGACTGGACGATGCGGTCCGCGACGCACGGCGCGCGCTGCCATGCGGTGGCCGAGGGCCGCGTGTGAGCGCCGAGCCCATCCTCCGGGTCGAAGGGCTGCGGACCTGGTTCCCGATCCGCCGCGGCGTCTTCCGCCGCGTGGTGGGGCACGTGCGGGCGGTCGACGGCGTGGACCTCGCCGTCCCGGCCGGCGGTACGCTGGCGCTCGTCGGGGAGTCCGGGTGCGGCAAGACGACCGTCGGCCGCTCGATCCTGCGGCTGGTCGAGCCGCAGGAGGGCCACGTGTGGTTCGACGGCACCGATCTGCTGCGGCTCGCGCCGGCCGCGATGCGGCCGTACCGCCGCCAGCTCCAGATCGTCTTCCAGGACCCGATGGCGTCGCTCGACCCGCGCATGCGCGTGCGCGACTCGATCGCCGAGGGCATGGACGCGTTCCGGATCGGCGCGAACGCGCGCGAGCGCACCGAGCGCGTGGCCGCGCTCATGCGGCGCGTCGGCCTCGACCCCGACGAGATGTGGCGGTATCCGCACGAGTTCTCCGGCGGCCAGCGCCAGCGCATCTGCATCGCGCGCGCGCTCGCGGTCGAGCCGCGGCTCATCGTCTGCGACGAGGCCGTCTCGGCGCTCGACGTCTCGATCCAGGCGCAGATCCTGAACCTGCTGCGCGATCTCCAGCAGGAGCTCGGGCTCGCCTACCTCTTCATCACGCACGATCTGTCCGTCGTGCGCTATCTCGCCGACCGCGTGGCCGTCATGTACCTCGGCCAGATCGTCGAGGAGCGGGCGGCCGAGGAGCTGTTCGCGGCGCCGGCGCACCCGTACACGCGCGGGCTCCTGCAGGCGGTGCCGAGCGTGGACCCCGCCACGCCGGGCGCGCGCGCGCGTGTGCGCGGCGACGTGCCGTCGCCCGCGCGGCCGCCGCTCGGCTGCCGCTTCCACACGCGCTGCCCCGAGGTCTTCGAGCGCTGTCCGGTCGAAGTGCCGGCCGCGTACCCCGTCGACGGCGGCACGAGTCGCTGCTTTCTCGTGGACGAGGCGCGGCGCGCCGGCGAGGCCGGGCGGTAGGCTCGGCGAGGGCAGGTGCCTCCAGCCGGCCGCATGTGCTAGCCCGTAGCGGATGCCCGGGCCCGCGTGACCACGTCAAAAATCCGCCGCGCGCTCCAGGAAGTCGCTCGAATCAGCCGATACACCGTTGCGTCTCACCTCCCGCATGCCCCCCGCCAAGCACCTCTTCACCGCCGTCGTGTGCCTCGCATGGCTCGTCATGGCGGGCATGCTCGTCCGCCGGCAGGCGGCGCCGGAGGCGACCCCGCTCGCCAGCCTACCGTTGGCGCCGCGCGTCGATGCGGTCGCCGGCGAGACCGAGGAATGGTTCGGCGTCTACAAGGGGACGCAGAAGATCGGCCACACGGTGCGGCTGACCGCGCCGATCGAGGGTGGCCGGCGGCTCACCGACCGCTCCACGATGTCGTTCGCCATGCTGGGCACGGCGCAGACGGTGCGCATGGCGCTGGTGGCGGAGACCGACGAGCGCTCGGTGCTCCGCCGCTTCCAGTTCACGCTCACCTCGCCCGCGGCGACGCTGGCGGCGACCGGCGAGACGGACGGCACGCGCATCCGGGTCGAGTATTCCGTCGGCGGCCGCCGCGAGCGGGTGGACCTGCCGCTCGCGCAGCCGATCGAGCTGCTGGGCGGGCTCCGCCCGCGCATCGCCGCCGCCTGGCCGGCGCCCGGCACGCGGTTCACTCACACGGTGCTGAATCCGATGACCATGCGCGGCGAGCCGGTGGTGACGGTAGTCGAGGGCGAGGAGCGGCTCGACGGGGTGGATGCGCTGCGCCTCACCGAGTCGCAGGGCGGGCTCGAGGTGCGCGCCTGGCTCGATCGCGCCGGCCGCGTGCTGCGCGAGGAGAGTGTGCTCGGGCTCGTGCTCGTGCGCGAGCCGCGCGAGGTCGCGCTCGCCGGCCGGCCGGGCGACGATCCGGTCGACGTGACGGCGATGGCGCGCATCCCCGTCGACGCCCCGATCGCCGACCCGCGGCGGCGCACCGCGCTGTCGCTGCGCGTGGCCGGGCCGGGTGCTGTGCTCGTGCCCGACGATCCCCCGCGCCAGCGGCGCAGCGGCTCCCTGCTCCGCGTTGCGCGCGAGGCCGTGCCGCGCGCGGCC
Organism: Candidatus Limnocylindria bacterium; assembly: GCA_035559675.1. GTDB lineage: Bacteria > Desulfobacterota > Binatia > DP-6 > DP-6 > DATMAZ01. Next base: position 10,607 of record DATMAZ010000230.1, on the reverse strand, counting down.
GCCGTTACGCCCGACGCGGCGCTGGCCCCGTACCTGGCGCCGGCGCCGTTTATCGAGTCCGACGATCCGGAGATCGTGGCGGCGGCGCGCGCCGCCGTGGGCGACGAGACGGACCCGGTGCGGCGCGCGCACCGGCTGGTGCGCTGGGTGTCGCGCAACCTGGAGCAGACCCCGAGCGTCACCATGCCGAGCGCGCGCCAGGTGCTGCGCGCCCGCCGCGGCGATTGCAACGAGCACGCCGTGCTGCTGGCGGCGATGGCGCGCGCCGCGGGGCTGCCGGCCCGGGTGGTCGTCGGCGCCGTCTACGTGGACGACGGCTTCTATTATCACGCCTGGACGGAGATCTGGCTCGGTGCGTGGGTGAGCGCGGACGCCGTGTTCGCCCAGCTTCCGGCCGACGCAACGCACGTGAAGCTGATGGAGGGCGGCCCCGAGCGGCACTTTCAGCTGGCCGGCGTGCTCGACCGGCTGCGCTTCCAGGTGGTCGAGGAGGATACGTGATTCGCTTCGAAGGATTGCAGAAGACCTACGGCGACGTGGCCGCGGTCGGCGGGCTCGACTTCGCCGTCGAGGCGGGCTGCGTGTTCGGCTTTCTCGGCCGCAACGGCGCCGGCAAGACCACCACCATCCGCATGATGATGGGGCTGCTCGAACCGAGCGCCGGCACGGTGCGGCTCGGCGGGCACGACATCCGCACCGCGCCCGAGGCGGCCAAGTCGCTCGCGGGTTACCTGCCGGACCGGCCGTATCTCTACGAGAAGCTGACGGGCCTCGAGCTGCTGCGCTTCGTCGGCGGACTCCACGGGCTCGGACGCGCCGAAGCCGCCGCGCGTGGCGCCGCGCTGCTGGCGGCGTTCCGGCTCGAGAGCCGGGGTGGCGCGCTGATCGAGACGTACTCGCACGGCATGAAGCAGCGGCTCGCGCTCGCCGCGGCGCTCATCCACCGCCCGCGCATCCTGATCCTCGACGAGCCCATGGTCGGCCTCGACCCCGAGGGCGCGGTCGAGCTGCGCACGTTGCTGCGTCGGCTCGCCGCCGACGGCGTGACGATCTTCCTCTCCACGCACAGCCTCCCGGTCGCCGAGGAGCTGTGCCATCGCATCGGGATCATCGACCGGGGGCGGCTGGTGGCGCTCGGCACGCTCGCCGAGCTGCGCGCGCGGGCCGCGAGCGGCGAGCGGGTGACGGTCGACGGGCAGCATCCGTCGCTCGAGCGGGTCTTCCTCGACATTCTCGAAGCCGACGCCGCATGACGCTCGTCACGCCACGGCTCTGGGCCACGCGGAACGCGCTGCACAGGCACCCCGGCCGCGCCGGGGCGCTGCTCGCGCTGGCGGCCGCCTTCTGGGGCGCGTGTCTCGCGACGGTGGTGCGCATCCTGCGCTACTTCCACGACGTCGGCGAGTTCGGGCCGCTGCTGACGCAGCGGCTGCTGCTGCTGGTGCTCGTCAGCTTCTTCGTCGTGCTCCTCATCTCAAACACGGTGACGGCGCTCACGACCTTCTATCTCGCCGACGACGTCTCGCTGCTGCTCGGGCTTCCGGTGTCGCACCGCCGCCTGCATCGCGGGCGATTCGTCGAGACGCTGGTGGCGGCGTCGTGGATGGCGGTCGTGTTCGGGCTCCCGGTCTTTCTCGGCTACGGGCTCGTCTACCAGGCGGGCGCGTCGTACTACGCCGCCACGCTCGCCGTGCTGGCGCTGCTGGTCGTCATGCCGACGGCGCTCGGCGTGCTGGTGAGCACCGGGCTCGTGCTGGTTTTCCCGGCGCATCGCACGCGCGACGCCATGTTCGTCGGCGTCGGGCTGCTGGTGGCCGTCACGGTGGGCGTCGTCCGCATGCTGCAGCCGGAGCAGCTCGGCGACGACTCGGGGCTCGTCGGGTTCGCTGGCTTCCTCGCCAGCTTCGAGGCCACGGGCTCGCCATACCTGCCGACCACCTGGGCGGCCGACGTGCTGCTGGCGGGGCTCGGGGTGCGCGCCGGCGATGCGCTTTTCCACCTGGGCATGCTCGCCAGCACGGCGGCGATGCTCTACTGCGTCAGCGCCACCGTGGTGGAGCGCCTGTACCTGCGTGCCTGGACGCGCGCGCAGACGGGCCGCGTGGCTCGCGGCGGCGAGCGCTCGCTCGCCACCTGGCTCGAAGGGCTGGCGCGCCCATTGCCGCGGCTCCGCCGGCTGCTGCTGGTGAAGGACCTCACGGTCTTCCTCCGCGACCCCAGCCAGTGGTCGCAGCTCCTGCTGCTGGCGGCGCTGATCGCGCTGTACGTCTACAACTTCTCCGTGCTGCCGCTCGACGACGGCACGCCGCTCTCGCTCGCCATGCGGGAGCTGGCGGTGGTGCTGAACCTCGGGCTCGCGACCTTCGTCACCACGGCCATCGCGGTGCGCTTCGTCTATCCGATGGTGAGCCTCGAGGGTCGCGCCTGGGTGGTGCTGCGCACCGCGCCGATCTCGCTCGAGCAGATCTGGTGGAGCAAGTTCTGGATCGGCTACGTGCCGCTGCTCGGCTTCGCGGCGCTGCTGATCGCCGCCACCAACGGCTATCTCGGCGTGCCGGCGGGGCTCACGGCGAGCTTTCTCGTGACGCTGGTGCCGCTGGTCGCCGCGCTCGTGAGCCTCGGTTTGTCGTTCGGCGCCGCGCATCCGCGGCTCGACGTGCCGAACGCGGCGCAGATCGCGACCGGCTTCGGCGCCATCGTCTACATGGTGACGAGCCTGCTCCTGATCGCGGTCGTAATCACGCTCGAGGCCTGGCCGACGTGGCGGCTCTTGCGTGCCGCCCGGACCGGGCATGCCTTGGCGGCGCCCGAGGTGGCGGGGGTGGTGGCCCTCTACGGGGCCGCGCTCACCGTGCTCGTCGTGGTCTTCGTGGCGGCCCGGCGCTCCGGGCTGCACGCGCTCGCCCGGCTCCCGCTCTAGCCGGCCGCGAGGCTACGAGTCGTCCGACAGATACGCTCCGAGGAGGTCGCGGCTGTGCTCGGCCTCGTGGCAGTCGACGCACAGGTTCTCCCAGTTGCTGCCGTCGGGCGGGTTGTTGCGGTGGTTGCCGTCCTTGTGGTGCACCGTGAGCAGATGCAGCGTCGCGCGGTCGAACTCGCGCGCGCACTTGGCGCAGATCCAGCCGTGGAGCGCCAGCGAGCGCTCGCGGTATCCCTGCCGGCGCGCGCGCACCTCGGCCAGCGCCTGCCGGTAGGCGGCGTCGGGATCCACGGGCCGCGCCGTGCGGCGCCGGGACGGCTTGAAGCTGCGGGTCGGCACGCCACGAGTGTAGCGCGCCGTGCGGGCGAGTCACGTCCCCCGGGGCGCCTCAGGCCGCGGAGTGGGCGGCGCGGCCCCCGGCGCCGGCACGCTCCGCCGAGATGGCGCGCGGAGGAAGCCGCGTCGCCGCGCCCGCGCGCGCGAGCGCGTGGGCCACGAGCTCGGTGAAGCTCTCCTGCAGCGAGACCACGAGCCGCTCGGTGTCCGGCACCACGTGACAATCCCCGTGTACGCCGATGCAGAGCGCGTCGGCGTAGCCGAAGAGCGCGATGCCGAGGCCCTGGCGCGGAAACAGCGGCGCCTCCGGATAGACGCGGCGCAGCGGCGCCTCGAGCAGGTAGAGCGTTTCGCGCGGGCCGGGCACGTTGGTGACGAGCAGATTGAAGGGATGGATCTGCTCGACCAGGCGGAGCCCGAGCGTCAGCAGCGTGTTGCTGGCCGACGTGAGCACCTGGCCGCCGAGATGCTGCCGCGAGCTCTTGAGCGACGCCGTGGTCCGGCAGACTGCCTCCAGCCGGCGGACGGGATCGGGCTCGCGCACCGGGAGCGTCATGAGCCACGCCGAGGTGCGGTTGCCGAGCGCTTGCCGTTCGCCGTCCCCGCGGATGCTGACCGGCACCAGCACGCGGAGGTCGGTCGGCTGCTCGTCCGGATGCCGCCGGAGCGCGAAGCGCCGGAGCGCCCCTGCCACGGTGGCGAGCGCCACGTCGTTCACCGAGCCGCCGAGGTGGGCGCGAACGGTGCAGACGTCGTCCATCGGCACGTCGGTCCAGTCGAAGCGGCGGTACCGGCCGATGGGGCGGTTGAGCGCGCAAGGCGGCGCCGGGTGCAGCACGGCGGCGGCCACCGTATCGGCGACGCCCCGCGCGTACGCCAGCGACTCGCCGACGACGGCGCGCGCGTCGGTGACGAGCCGCCGTGCCTGCCTGGCGAGCGCGAGCGGCCCGCGCAATCGCTCCGCGCCCCGCTCGAGCAGCAGCCGCCACGGGCTCGGCGCCGGGCGGGGCACGAACGGCGCCGGCTGGGCGGTCGCCCCGTCCGGATGCGGCGCCAGCAGCACGGCGAGCAGCGCGGCGCCGGCGATGCCGTCGGCCATGCAGTGATGGATCGTGGTCACGATCGCGAAGCGATTGCCGGCGAGCCCGGTGACCACCCAGAGGCGCCAGAGGGGACGGCTGCGCAGCAGCGGCTGCGAGATCAGGTGGCTGGCCAGGCGCTTCATGGCCTCGTCGTCGCCGGGCGGCGGCACCACCACGTGTCGCAGATGGTAGCGCGCATCGAAGCGGTCGTCGTCGACCCAGACGGGCTCGTTGCTGAGCGCCGCGTAGCGCAGCCGCTGGCGATAGCGCGGGATGAGATGCAGGCGCGACTCCACGTAGCGCAGCACCCGCGCCGGATCGACGTCGCCCTCGAAGACCAGCGTGGCCCCGATGTGCATCGGCGTCTCCGGCCCTTCGCAGGCGAGGAACATCCGATCCTCGGACGACAACGGCTGATAGTACCCGGCGACCCTGTCCATGGTGCGACCCCCGCTTCCGTGCTGTGTGACGGGGATGACGCGCGGGCCGAATCTCCCGTCGGCCCACTCCCCGCCAGATATTCGCTTAGCGACATCCGAGAAGCGCGTCGATACTTTTTCTGCGGCGATTTTATTCGCCCGTCCGACGCGTGGGCGTGCTAGCGGTGCGCCCGCTCGCGCGGCACCTCGAGGACGAACAGCGCGCCGCCGTCGATCGGCTCCTGCCGAACGGTGCCGCCGTGCGCCTCGGCCAGCTCGCGGGCCAGCGCCAGGCCGAGGCCGAAGCCAGTCGAGAGGCTCGCCGCGGCGAAGCCGGCGCCATCCGGCCGGGGATGGGCACGCCGCGGGCGCGGCGCGCCGACTGCGCGGCCAGGCCCGTCGCCGGCACGATGCCGCGCGCGTCGAGAAGCACGATCAGCACGAAGCCCAGCAGCCCGGCGACCCAGTAGATGGGCAGGATCACGCGTGAGCTCGACGCCGCTGCGCTCGGCCAGCTCGATGTCCATCAGCACGAGCTCGGGCGCGAGCGGCGCGAGCCGCGCCGCGTCGAACTCCGTGCCGTCGCTGGTGCCGACCACGGTGAAGTCGCCCTCGGCCTCGAGGCACTGGACGAGACCGTCGCGGAAGATGGGATGGTCCTCCACCACCAGCACGCGGTGCGCCACGAGCCGCATACTCGAACCGCCGGGGGCAACGCGTCAACCGGGATCCGCGCTTCTCCCCAGAAACGCGATGAAAATCCCTCCATCGGGGGAGCCCGACGCGCTGGACTTCGCCAGCGCCGCGTTGCTAGGTTCCTCGACGAAGGAGGGCCGCATGCGACGAGTCGCTCTCGCGCTGATCGCGCTGGCATGCGCCGCCGGCGCCGCGCTCGCGGCGCCGAAGCGCAAGGTCGTCAAGGTGAAGGTCGGGCCCTTTCCGATCGAGGCCGAGCGCGATCGCGAGATCTGCCAGGCGATTCGCGTGCCGGGCATCGGCGGCCTCGAGATCGTGAGCGCCGAGGCGCGCTCGCGCGTCTCGAACCGCGGCGACACCGGCAGCCATCATCTCGTCGTCTACGGCTACAGCGGCGCCGACGTGGGCGCGTTTCCTGACGAGCTCACCGACGATCCCGGTTGCAACGGCTTCGGGCCGACCGACTTCTACGTACGGCGCGTGTTCGTGGCCGGCTCGGGCGGCGAGACGCGGCGCGGCAACTGGACCGTGACCCGCATCGCCTGGCCCGGGGATCTCACGCAGGTGGTCCCGGCGGTCGAGGGCACGAACGATGCGGTGATCGTGGTGAACTCCCACTACTTCAACAACGCGCGCAAGCGGGCCAAGGGCACCGTCAAGGTGAAGCTCGTGCTCCGCCCGCTCACGCCCGGCAAACGCGTGCTGCGGCAGGTTATCCACCTCGATGCCAGCCGCGACATCTTCGTGCCGCCGGGCGCCACGGGCTCCGTCAGCTCCACGTTCCAGGCCGACGGCGCCCCCAACTTCAGCACCGAGGGCGGCTTCAATCCCGCGAGCGACGTCTGCCTCTTCACGGTGAGCACCCACATGCACAAGCGCGGCATGCTCTTCACCATCGACTGGGAGCAGGACGGCCAATCGACCCCGTTGCTCGCCTGGCCGGACTACATCCATCCGGGCACCATCTTCCGGCCGGGACCGCTGCGCGGCCTGCTGAAGGCCTACACCGCCGAGAACGGGCTGCCGCGCATCCGCTACGGCTGCGACTTTGCCAACGGCACGAACGGCGTGGAGATGAAGAAGGGCTGCGAGGAGGAGCCGGGGGTCGTCCCGGGCATGTCGTGGGCCGAGGGCGAGGGGCTCGGCCTCTCGCCGCTCGAGACGCACGCCACGCCGTGCGGCAAGGACGGCGTCAACTGCGGCGGGGCCGCGTGCGTCGATGCCAACCTGGTGTTCGGCCCGCTCTCGGACGATGACATGTGCGTGCTCACCGCCATGGTGTACGACCCGCTGCCGGACGTGCCGGACGAGCAGGCCTGCGATCTCCGGACCACCTACTAGCCAGACCGGGAGGACTGTTCATGCGTGCTGCCTCTGCTCTCGCCCTCGTCGTGCTCCTGTCGCCGGCATCCGTCCCCGCCGGCCTCAACGCCACGCCGATGGTGCCGGCGTATCAGCCGTGCACGCCGCCGGCCGCGAGCTGCCCGGCGGTGCTGGAATCGCGCTTCACCTTCGAGCGCGTGACGCTGAAGTCGTCGAAATCGCCATGGGTGAAGGACAACGCGGTGGCGGTGATCGTCGAGCTTCGGGGCGTGCGCGACGAGAACGGCGCGCCGGTCACCACCGATCCGGCGAACCCGGCCGACGACTTCCACCTGATCATTCCGGGAAGCCAGGTGACCGTCGGCGGTACGACCGTGGCGCCCGGCATCCTCGCGCCCGAGATCGTGATCCCGATCGATCTCGAGAAGGGCAACGGCAAGGCGTCGTACCGGACGCCCGCGGGCGGGCAGGGCAGCGGCGTCGTGACGGAGACCACGGGCGTGCCCTACGTGCGCGACAGCGACGGCAAGCGCTTCGCGGTCTCCGGCGCGCGCGACAAGCCGGCGAAATAAGGACGTGGCCGACGCGCGGCAGCGACCCGTCCGTGGCGTTCCCTAGGACGAGCGGCGGCGGGACGCCTGGCGGTAGAGCGCGCGCCGGACGTGGGCGCGGTAGGCCGCCTGGAGCGCGCGCGTCGCCGGGCCGGGCGTGCCGCTGTTGAGCGGGCGCCCGTCGAGCCGCACCACCGGCAGCAGCTCGACCGTGGATGCAGTGACGAACAGCTCGGCCGCGCGCCGTACGCGCGCCACCGTGAGCGGCTCTTCGCGCGCGCGGAGCCCCACGCTGTTGGCGAGCCGCAGCACGAGGTCGCGGGTGACGCCGCCCAGCACGCCGCTCGTGCGCGGCGGTGTGAGCAGCGTGTCTCGCTCCACCACGAAGAGATTGGAGGTCGTGCCTTCCGTCACCTCGCCGGCGCGCGTCACGTAGAGCCCCTCGGCGGCGCGGCGGCGTACGGCAAGGCGGCGACCGACCACGGCGCTGGCATGGCCGACGAGCTTCATGGTGCCCCAGGGGAATCCGGCGTCGCGGGGAAACGGCAGCAGCACGCACGCGATGCCGCGCGCCTGCTGCAGCGCCAGATCGGCCGGCAGCGCCCGCACGGTGAGCAGCAGCGTGGGCGGCCCGTCGCGCGCCGGCAGGACGCCGTCGCCGGTGGCGCCGCGGGTCATGGTAAGCCGCACGGCGGCGTCCCGGAGACCGTTGCGCGCCGCCAGGCGCTCGGCGCGGGCGCTCCATGCGGCGGCGGTGCTGGGCGGGGGCAGCCCGAGCCAGCGCGCGGCCGCCGCCATGCGGCGGAGGTGCGCCGCGGCGGCGAACGAGCGTCCGGCGTAGGTGCGCCAGGTGTCGTAGAGCCCGTCGCCATGGAGCAGCCCGCGGTCGAGGGCGGAGACACGGGCGGCGCGCGCGTCGAGGATGCGGCCGTTCAGCCAGACGAGCACAGTGCCACCGCCGTCGCGCCATCCGGGTCGAGGGCGCGTCGCAGCGCCGCGGTCTTGAGCCAGCACTCGGCGAGCTCGGCGTCGGGATCGGAATCGGCGACGATGCCGCCGCCCGCCTGGTACTCGAGCGTGCCATCGCGCACGACGGCCGTGCGGATGGGCAGCCCGAGCTCCAAGTCGCCCCGCGGGTCGAAGATCCCGAGCGCGCCCGTGTAGACGCCGCGCGGCGCGTCCTCGAGCTCGGCGATGATCTCCATGGCACGCACCTTGGGCGCGCCGGTGATCGAGCCGCCGGGAAAGACCGCTTCCAGCAGGCTCGCTACATCCACGTCCCGACGCAGCCGCCCCCGCACTGACGACACGAGATGGTGCACCGTCGGATGGCTCTCGAGCGCCAGCAAACGCTCGACCGTGACGGATCCCGGCACGCACACGCGGCCGAGGTCGTTGCGCTCGAGGTCGACGATCATCACGTGCTCGGCCTGGTCCTTGGCCGAGGCGCGCAGCGCCTCGGCCAGCGCCGCGTCGCTCGTCGGGTCGTCGCCGCGCGGGCAGGTTCCCTTGATCGGCCGCGTCTCCACCCGCTCGCCCCGTCGGCGCAGCAACATCTCCGGCGAGTTGGCGAGGATTTGGAACGCGCCGCAATCGAGATAGGCGCCGTACGGCACGGCGTGGCGGGTCGCCAGCCGCTCGTAGAGCGCGGCGGGCGGTGCGGCGAGCGCGGCCGTGAACGGCTGCGTCAGGTTCACCTGATAGACGTCGCCGGCCGCCAGATACTCGGCGATGCGGGCGATGGCCGCCCGGTAGCGCGCGGCGTCCCACTCGGCGCGAAGCGGCGCCGCGGCGAGCGGTCCCTGAGCAAGCGGCGTCTCGGCGCCGAGCCGCGCGAGCCAGCCGGCGCGCGCGCGCTCGGGCGTGCTCGAGACCAGCGACCACTGGCGGGTGCCGTGGTCGAACACCAGCAGCGGGTCGTAGCGCCGGAGCACCGCCAGCGGCAGCGGACACGGATGCCGGCGCGCGCGCGGCGCCACGGCCCGGCCCGCCTCGTAGGCGAGGTAGCCCACGACGCCGCCCGCGATCGGAAACGGCAGCGTCGCATCCACGAGCGGCGCGCGCGCGACGAACTTGCCGACGCGACGCAGCGGGTTTGGCTCGTCGTCGGGAAGCCGGAGCTCGTCCACCGGCCGGCAGGAGACCAGCGTCACCGGCCGCAGCGGATCGGGCACGTCGAGCAGCAGCGCGCCCGGCTCGCTCGCCAGCGCGCGCAGCACGGCCGACGGCTCTCGCCGCAGCGCCAGGGAGACGAGCGCCATCGCGCGCGATCGTAGGAAGCGCCGCCGGTAGGGTCAAGGCGATGGCCGGAAGAGGTAGCCGAGCGTCACCATGGCGCTGACGAACAGCGTGCTGCCGGCGCCGTCGGCCACGGCGAACGCGAGAGCGGGAACGCCGAACGCGGCCGCCGAGAGAGAGGTCGCGAGCCGCGTGCCGAGCACGAAGCGCGCCAGGAACACCGCCAGCGCGCCGCGGCGGCGCACGACGGCGTCGACCGCGTCCACGTGCTCGCGGCGCACCACGCGCGCCACGAGCGGATGGCCGATGACCATCGCTCCGTAGCGCCGGCCGGCCAGATACAACATCCAGTCGGCCAGACAGACGCCGGCGATGCCGACGACCACGGCCTGCCAGACGGCCACCGGCCCGCCGCGCGCCAGCATGCCGGCGCCGAGCAGCGTCACGTCCTCGGGCATGGGGAAGCCCACGCCGCCCGCGAGCAGCAGGAGGAACACGCCGGCGAGCGCCGCCCAAGACGTCACGCGCGCCTCGCGGTCGAGGCCGTCACCCTTCCCGCGTACTGCACTCCCCGGGCGCGGACAAGCGCCGGCGCGCGTGCCGGCCGCGACGGCGTGCCGGGCGCGCGCCCGCGAGCTGGACACGCGGCATGGCGCGTCCTAGAAGGCGCGGCCATGCCGAAGGCGCGGGTGCGGCGGCGGCGATGGCTCGCCGCCGCGCTGTGGCTGGCGATGGTGCTGCTGCTCGCCGAAGGCGCCGTGCGGACGGCCGCATTCGTGCTGCGGCGGGATCAGGCGGCCGGCGCACGGCCGGCAGCGCGCGGCGTTGTCTACTGCATCGGCGACTCCTTCACCTACGGGCAGGGCGTGCGGCCCGAGGAGGCCTGGCCGCGGGTGCTCGAGCGCGCGCTCCGCGCGCGCTACGGCGCGGACGCGCCGGTGGTGCGCTCGCTCGCCGAGCCGGGACGCTCGAGCAGCGTGGTCGTGCAGCTGGTCGCCGAGGTGCTGCAGGCGGGCGACGCGCGGCTCGTGCTCGTGCTGGC
>DATMAZ010000229.1:0-23571 GCA_035559675.1 Candidatus Limnocylindria bacterium | reverse complement strand
CGGCGCGCCGCGCGGCGCGCGTGCCGAGCTCGACGCCGTGCTGCGCCGCCTCCAGAGCGAGCTGTTCGACCTCGGCGCCGAGCTGGCGACGCCGCCCGCCGCCTTCACGCCGGGCATGTTCCGCGTGGGCGGGGCGGAGGTGAAGGCGCTCGAGACGACGCTCGACCGCTTCCAAGCCACGCTCGCGCCGCTCCGCTCGTTCGTGCTGCCCGGCGGCGGCCCGGTGAGCGCGCAGCTGCACGTGGCGCGCACCGTGTGCCGGCGCGCCGAGCGCGAGGTCCTGGCGCTCATGCGCCACGAGGACCTCGGACCCTGGCCGCTCGCCTATCTCAACCGGCTCTCCGACCTGCTCTTCGTGCTATCGCGCTGGATCGGACGGGAGACGGGCGAGCAGGAGTACCTCTGGCAGCGCCCGCTCGAGCGCGAAGCGCGCACCGCGGCCGCCCGCGCGCGCCGCAAGGCTACCCGATGAACGATCGCATCTACTTCAAGCAGCTCGAAGTCGGCCCGATGCAGAACTACGTGTATCTGATCGGCGATCCGGAGACCCGCGAGGCGGCCGTCGTGGACGCCGCCTGGGACGTCGACGCGATCGTCGAGATCGCCGCGGCCGACGGCTACCGCATCACCAAGGACCTGGTGACGCACTTCCATCCCGACCATCTGGGCGGCGCGCTGATGGGCCACCAGATCACCGGGGCCGCCGAGCTGGTGGCGAAGGTGCCCGCCAAGGTGTTGATCCACAAGGCGGAGCTGCCGTTCGTGCACCGGCTCACGGGGCTCTCCAGCTCGGACCTGATCCCGGTCGAGGGCGGCACGGACGTCCCGGTCGGCAAGCTCACCGTGAAGATCTTGCACACCCCGGGCCACACGCCCGGCTCGCAGTGCTTTCTCGTGCACGACGCGCTGGTCTCGGGCGACACGCTGTTCATCGGCTCGTGCGGGCGGGTGGATCTCCCCGGCTCGAATCCCGAAGACATGTATCGCAGCCTCACCGGCGTGCTCGGCAAGCTGCCCGAGCACACCGTGCTCTATCCCGGCCACAACTACGCGGACCGCCCGCGCTCGACCATCGGCGACGAAAAACGGCGCAATCCCATGATGCGGTTCCCGTCGCTGGAGGGCTTCCTCCAGGCGATGGGCGTCTACCGCTGATCCCCTACGGAGCGAACGACCATGAAGGACCTCTACGCACTTGGAGAGATGCCCCCGCTCGGCGAGGTGCCGGCGCGCATGCACGCGCAGGTGATCCGCCAGGACCGCTTCGGCCAACCCACGACGGCGTTTCGCCCGGAGATCGTCGACGTTCCGGCCGAGCTCAAGCCCGACGAAGTGCTGGTCTGGGTGATGGCCGCGGGCATCAACTACAACAACGTGTGGGCGGGCCTCGGCACACCCATCGACGTGATCGCGGCGCGCAAGAAGGACCCGCACTGCGGGGACGATCTGCCGTTCCACATCGGCGGCAGCGACGCCTCCGGCATCGTGTGGAAAACCGGAGACGCCGTAAAGCATCTCGCGGTCGGCGACGAGGTCGTAATCCATTGCGGCATGTGGAAGGCCGATTGCCCCACGGTTGTGGCCGGCGGCGACCCGATGTTCAGCCCGACCTTCCGGATCTGGGGCTACGAGAGCAATTTCGGAAGCTTTGCGCAGTTCACGCGCGTGCAGGCCCATCAATGCCTGCCGAAGCCGAAGCACCTCACCTGGGAGGCCGCGGCCGCCTACATGCTCGTCGGCGCCACCGCCTACCGCATGCTGATGAGCTGGCCACCGCACACCGTGCGGCCGGGCGACGTCGTCCTGGTGTGGGGCGGCGCCGGCGGGCTCGGCTGCCAGGCGATCCAGATCGCCAAGGCCGCCGGCGGCATTCCGATCGCGGTCGTCTCGGACGACGACAAGTTCGATTTTTGCATGCGGCTCGGGGCCAAGGGGTGCATCAACCGCAAGCGCTTTTCCCACTGGGGCATGATGCCGCACTGGAAAGACACCGAGGCCTACGCCGCCTGGGCCAAGGGCGCCCGGGCCTTCGGCGCAGCGATCTGGGAGGCACTCGGCGAGCGCCGCAATCCCCGCATCGTCTTCGAGCATCCGGGCGAAGACACCGTGCCCACGTCGATCTTCGTCTGCGACACCGGCGGCATGGTGGTGATCTGCGCCGGCACCACCGGGTACAACGCGGTGGCCGACCTGCGCTACCTCTGGATGCGCCAGAAGCGCTTCCAGGGCTCGCACTTCGCCAACGACGACGACGCGCGTGCGCTGAACGACCTGGTGGTGGCCGGCAAGGTCGACCCCTGCCTCTCGGAGACCTTCGGCTTCGACCAGATCGGCTACGTGCACCAACTCATGTACGAGAACCGTCACCCGCACGGAAACATGGCCTGCCTTGTGAACGCACCGAGCGCCGGCCTCACCACCACGGGGAGCTAGGCATGCTGGAAGACGAGGACATTCGCCGCATCGTCCAGGCCGTCCGCGCCGTCTTCGCGGCGGAGCAGTCCGTCACGGGCGAGATCGCCGATCGCTGGTCGGGCGGGCAGCTCGTGCTCCGGCCCGGCAAGCCCGGGACGCAGGAGAAGATCGTCCCGATCGAGTCGTTCTTCCGCAAGATCGTCGCCGTGCGCGACCGGCTGCGCGTGCTCGAGCAGCGCATCAACAGCCACCCGAAGCTCTCGCACGAGGACCGGCTGCAGCTGCAGGACTACATCACGCGCGCCTACGGCAGCCTCACCACGTTCAACGTGCTGTTCGCCGATCCGGCCGACCGCTTCGTCGGCACCGGCGGCAAGGACGAGGACTAGCGCCGGCGCACATGATTCGCACGCTCGACGCACGGGTAGACGATCGCGTCCAGGTCGAGCATGGGGTCGAGCATGGGGTCGCGCGAGGCAGCCCCAAGCGCGAGGCCTTCGTGCGCCTCTCCGGCAAGCCGATGGTGCCCTACCTGGTCGATCCCAACACGGGCACGGCGATGTTCGAGTCGGCCGACATCATCGCCTATCTCGAGCGGACGTGCGGCGCGGACGAGCGGGCCGCCTGAGCTGGCCCACTCGTCGCGCACGCGACCTTAGAGCTTGGCGAGAACCGATTCGGCGCTCGACACGTTCAAACCGGGGCCCGGCTCGACCAGCAGCTCCTTCACCTTGCCGTCGCGGACGATCATCGCGTAGCGCTGCGAGCGCTTGCCGAGGCCGAACGCGCTGCCGTCCATCTCGAGGCCGACCGCCCGGGTGAACTCGCCGTTGCCGTCGGCCAGCATGCGAACCTTGCCGGCGGCGTTCTGCTCCTTGCCCCAGGCCCCCATGACGAAGGGATCGTTCACCGAGAGGCAGACGATCTCGTCGACGCCCTTCTTGCGCAGCTCGGCGGCCTTCTCCACGAACCCGGGCAGATGCTTCATCGAGCAGGTCGGCGTAAACGCCCCCGGCACCGCGAAGATCACGACCGTCCGCCCCTTGGTGAGCTCGCCGATCGACACGTCCTTCGGGCCGCCCTCGCCCATTTCCTTCAATTTCACGTCGGGCAGTGCATCACCAACTTTGATTCCCATGTGGTCCTCCGGGCTCAACATTTGACCGGGCGGGCGTGTCCCGTCAATGTGCGCCATGGCCCAGGATCTCCGTCACCGTAGCAAGGTCCTCTACGACGGCCCGGATCGAGCCGCGGCCCGCTCTTACTTGAAGGGCATCGGCTTCACCGACGCCGATCTAACGAAGCCCATCGTCGGCATCGCCAACACGTGGACCGAAACCATGCCCTGCAACTTCACGCTGCGGGCGCTCGCCGAGCACGTCAAGCGCGGCGTCCGCGAAGCGGGCGGCACGCCCATGGAGTTCAACACCGTCGCCATCTCCGACGGCATCACCATGGGCACCGAGGGCATGAAGACCTCGCTGGTCTCCCGCGAGGTCATCGCCGACTCGATCGAGCTCATGGGTCGCGGGCACATGTTCGACGCGCTCGTCGTGCTGGTGGGCTGCGACAAGACGATTCCGGGCGGCGCCATGGCGCTGCTGCGCCTCGACGTGCCCGGCGTGATCCTCTACGGCGGCTCGATCCAGCCGGGACGCTTTCGCGGACAGGACGTCACCATCCTGAACCTCTTCGAGGCCATCGGCGCCCGCGCTGCTGGCCGCATGACCGACGCCGAGCTGCACGAGCTCGAGGGCGCGGCGTGCCCCGGGCCCGGCGCCTGCGGCGGGCAGTTCACCGCCAACACCATGGCGATGGCGCTCGAGTTCCTCGGCCTCTCGCCGATGGGCTCCGCGAGCGTCGCCGCGACCGATCCCGAGAAAGACCACGTGGGTGCGGCCGCCGGCCGGCTCGCCGTGGACGTGCTGCGCCGTGGGCTCCGGCCCCGCCAGATCGTCACGCGCGCGGCGCTCGAGAACGCGATCGCGGGCGTGGTCGCCACCGGTGGCTCGACCAACGCCGTGCTCCATCTGCTCGCCATCGCGCGCGAGGCCGGGGTGCCGCTCACGATCGACGACTTCGACGTGGTGAGCCGGCGCACCCCGCTCTGGGCCGACCTGCAGCCGGGCGGCCGCTTCACGGCGGTGCACCTCGGCAATGCGGGCGGCACCGGCATCGTGGCGCAGCGCTTGGTCGCGGCGAAGCTGGTGGACACCTCGGCGATCACCGTGACGGGCCGCACGTTCGGCGAGGAGGCGGCCGCGGCGCGCGAGCTGCCGGGCCAGGAGGTCGTGCGGCCGCTCGACCGCCCGCTCAAGCCGACCGGCGGGCTCGTCATCCTCCACGGCTCGCTCGCCCCCGAAGGCTGCGTCGTCAAGGTCGCGGGCCACGAGCGCAAGACGCACGTCGGCCCGGCGCGGGTCTTCGAGCGCGAGGAGGACGCCATGGCCGCCGTGCAGGGCGGACGCATCCGCAAGGGCGACGTGGTGGTGATCCGCTACGAGGGGCCGCGCGGCGGCCCGGGGATGCGCGAGATGCTGGGCGTAACGGCCGCGATCATGGGCGCCGGGCTCGGCGCCGACGTGGCGCTGCTCACCGACGGGCGCTTCAGCGGCGCCACCCGCGGGCTCATGGCGGGCCACGTCGCGCCCGAGGCGTTCGTCGGCGGCCCGATCGCGCTGGTCGAGGAGGGCGACACCATCCGCTTCGACGTCGACGCGCGCCGGCTCGACCTGGAAGTGAGCGAGAGCGTGCTGCGCGAGCGGCGCGCGCGCTGGCAGCCCCGGCCGCCGGCGTACACCTCGGGTGTGCTCGCCAAGTACGCGGCGCTCGTGTCCTCGGCAACAGAAGGCGCGGTGACCACCCCGCGCGGCGCCGCGTAGGCGGCGCTACCGCCCGAGCAGCCCGCGGGCGATCACCTTCAGCTCGAGGATGGGCTTCACCCCCTCGAAGATCGGCAGCACCTGCGCGTCGACCACGTAGCGGGAGATCGGGAACTCCTCCGCGTAGCCCCAGCCGCCGTGGAGGAGCTGCCCCTCCTGCGTCACCCACACCGCCACGTCGCAGGCGAACAGCTTGGCCATGGCCGGCTCGAGCGCGATCGACTCGTTCGCGTCCATCGCGCGCGCGGCCGCGTAGGTGAGCTGCCGGGCGGCCGCGAGGTGCGTCGCCATGCGGCCGAGCTTGTACTGCGAGAGCTGGAAGTTGCCGATCGGGCGCCCGAACTGCTTGCGCTCGGCACAGTAGACGGCGGCGGCCTCCAGGGCGGCCTGCGCCACCCCGCAGGCGCGCCCGCCGGTCTGCAGCCGGCCAGCGGCGAATCCCTGCATCTGCAGGGCGAAGCCCTTGCCCTCGCCTGCGTCCTCGCCGACCAGATTGGCGGCGGGCACGAAATAGCGGTCGAAGGTGAGCGTGAAGGAGTGCATGCCGCGGTAGCCGGGCGTGGCGTCGGCCTTACCGTGCAGCGTGCCGCCGCCCGGCTGCACCATCTCGAACTCGTGTCCGGTGAACGGGTCCTTCGGCACGATGAACAGCGAGAGGCCCTTGGCACCCAGCGTCAGGTCGGGATTGGTGCGCGCCAGCAGCGCCAACACGTTGGCGCGGCCCGCGAACGTGCACCACGCCTTGGCGCCCGAGATGAACCAGCCGGGCTCGCCGCGCTCCTCCCCGCGCTCGGCGCGGCAGCGCACCGCCGCGACGTCGGAGCCGGTGTCGGGCTCGGTGACCGAGATGCCGACCATCAGCTCGCCCGCCGCAATCGGCGGCAGCCAGCGCTTCTTCTGCGCTTCGGTGCCGCCCTTCAGCAGCGCTTTGGTGAGGATCTCCGGGCGCGTGATCAGGCTCCCGGCCGAGGCGAGCGACGCGGTGGAGAGCTCTTCGGTGATGACGATCATCACCAGGTTGCCGAGCCCCTGCCCGCCGTACTCCTCGGGCACCGACATGCCGAAGTAGCCGAGCTCGGCCATGGCGCGCAGGATCGACTCGGGCACCAGCTCGTCGTGACGGTGGATGCGCTCGGCGAGCGGCGCCACTTCCTTGCGCGCGAACTGCCGCGCGGATGCGCGGGCCATCTCGGCCATGTCGCCGTCGATGTAGCTGTCGTTGGCCCCGCGGGTGCGCAGCACCTCGAGGCCGATCGCCCGCAGCCGCGATTCGTGCTGCGCGGCGCGCATCGCTGCCACCACGTCGGCGCGACCGAGCGTGTGCGCGTAGACCTTCTCTCCGATCCCGAAGTCGTCCCAGTGCGCCTCGATGCTCGCCCGGAGCTTGGCCGCGATCTCGCCCGCAAACGCCGCGGCCGTGGCGCTGGTGGTCTCCTCGCCCCGTTCGGCGGCGTAGGCCGCCAGCGCCTCGGCCGCCGCCACTTCCGTGGCGGCATAGGCGAGCCGCTCGGCGTGCACCTGGTGCTCGTCGATCGCCTTGCCGCCGCTCGTGCGCGCGCGTCCCGCCTCGAGCGCCGCGTCGACGGCGCGGCGCGCGGCCTCGGTCAGCAGCTGGGTCTCGGTGGCCATGGGGGGGCCATCTACACCGCACGCGCGCGTGGTGCCACCCCCGCGGTTCGATTTGACGGGCGTCGCGGTTCTGTCGTAGCCAAGCCGGATGCAGATTCGCAAGATCGGCGTGCTCGGTGCGGGACAAATGGGACTCGGGATCGCGCAGGCGGCGGCCCGCGCGGGCTTCGAGACCATCCTCACCAAGGCGACGCCCGGCACGCTCGACGGTCCCCGCAAGAAGGTCGAGGCTCAGCTCGCCAAGGACGTCGAGCGCGGCAAGCTCACCGCGGCCGACCACGGAGCATTGCTCGAGCGGCTGCACTGGAGCACCCATCTGCACGATCTGGCCGACGTCGACCTGCTGATCGAGTCCATCGTCGAGGAGCTTCCGACCAAGCGCGATCAGTTCAGCCGCCTCGACGAGGTGGTGAAGGACGAGGCGATCTTCGCGACCAACACCTCCACGCTCACCGTGGCCGAGATCGCCGCCGCCACGCGGCGCCCGGAGCGCTTCATCGGGCTGCACTTCTTCAACCCGGTGCACGCGATGAAGCTCGTCGAGGTGGCGCCCGCGCTGCGCACCTCCGGCGAGACGGTCGCGACCTGCGTCGCCTTCGCCAAGCAGCTCGGCAAGACGCCCGTCGTGGTCGCCGACTCGACGGGCTACATCGTCAACCGGCTGCTGGTGCCCTACATGGTGGACGCGATCGCCTGCTTCGAGCGCGGCCTCGGCTCCATCGTCGACATCGACACCGCGATGACCAACGGCGCCAACCATCCGATGGGGCCGCTCGCGCTGGCCGACTTCATCGGCCTCGACATCGTCTTCCACATGGCGTCGCTGCTGCAGGAAGAGTACAAGGAACCGCGCTTCGCGCCGCCGTCGCTCCTGCGCCGCATGGTACTGGCCGGCATGCTCGGGCGAAAGACCGGCACCGGCTTCTACGTCTACGACGCGCAGCCCCCGCGGCCGAACGAGGCGCTCGGCCGGCGCGCGGCCTGAGGGCCGCCCGGCTCAGCGGAGCAGCGCGAGCCCCAGGCGTCCGACCACCACGCCGACGCTCACGGCCGCCATCACCACTGCCACCACTTCGTCCCGCACGCACGCCAGCAGACCGCGGCCCGCCTGCGCCGCGCGGGCTTCGAGCGCCTCGGCGCGCGCGTGGGCGGACGCCAGCCCCACCTCGAGCTGCTGCAGGCGCTCCTCGACGGCCGCGACGCGCTCCCACACGCCCTCGCGGGCGGCGCGCTCGGCCTCGACGGCGACCGTGACGGCGTCCAGCCGGGCCGCGACGCGCGTCTCGCTCTCGCCCGCCCGCCGCACCATCTCGTCGCGCAGCCCGGCCAGCGCCCGCGCCGAGGACTCCGCGACGTCCGCCGCCGCCCGTTCGGCGTGACGGGCGGCCTGCTCGCCCATCTCGAGGCACGTCCGCCGCAGCTCGCCAAGCTCGCCCGCCAGCGCGTCGAGCCGGCTGCCGAGCCGTCCCACCGCCGCCTCCGTGCGCTCGAGCCCCGCCACCAGCCTATCGCGGTCCTCCGCGATACGGGCGAGCAGGGTCGCGAGCGCTTGCTGCTCGCCGCCGTCACCCTCGGGATGATCCGCGTGTGCCATCGCGTGTCTCCATTGTCTCAGCCGCGGCGGATTCTGTCGATCCGGGAGCCGCCGTCTGGATGTCGGCAGCCCGACGCGTCTCCTTGAGCGTCATCGGCTTGACCCTTCTTCGAGGCGCATGTTAGCTCCCTCCGCTCCCGGAGCGCCGCTGCATGCGATTCTACGAGTACGAAGCGAAAGCCCTGTTCGCCCGCCACGGCACCCCGCTGCTTCGGGGACGGGTGGCGAAGACGGCCGCCGAGGCCGCCGCCATCGCGGCCGAGATCGGCGGCCCGGTGGTGCTGAAGTCGCAGGTGTTGACCGGCGGCCGCATGAAGGCGGGCGGCGTCAAGTTCGCCGAGTCGCCCGCGGAGG
This sequence comes from Candidatus Limnocylindria bacterium, assembly GCA_035559675.1. Lineage (GTDB taxonomy): Bacteria > Desulfobacterota > Binatia > DP-6 > DP-6 > DATMAZ01. The sequence goes on along the minus strand of DATMAZ010000229.1, from coordinate 14,697 downwards.
CGGAGAAGGCCGCCGCGCACATCCTGGCGCTCTCCATCAAGGGCCACACGCCGCGCGGCGTGCTGGTCGAGGAGAAGGCACCCATCGTCCAGGAATACTACGCCGGCGTCACCTGGGACGGCCGGCGCAAGCTGCCGGTGGTGATCTTCTCGGACATGGGCGGCATCGACATCGAAGAGGTGGCCGATAAGCATCCCGCGCACGTCTCGCGCACGCACTTCTCGACGCTCCTGCCGCTCTCGACCTTCCGCGCCAAGGAGGCGGTCGCCGCCACCGGCGTCTCGGGCCAGGACCTCACGCGGCTCGTGCCCATCGTCGAGAAGCTGATGGACCTGTTCCTCCGCTACGATCTCACGCTCGCCGAGATCAACCCGCTCGGGAAGACCGCCGACGGCCGCTTTCTCGTGCTCGACGGCCACGTCGACATGGAGGGCGACGCCCGCGGCCGCCACACGGCCGTGCTCCACGAGCTCGGCATCGGCGACGACGAGACGCGCGAGGCGCGGCCGCCCACGCCGTTCGAGGTGAAGGGCGCGCAGGTCGACGCGTCGGACCATCGCGGGGTGGCCGGCAACGTGAAGGAGTTCGACGGGAACCTCGGGCTGGTGATCGGCGCGGGCGGCGGCTCGCTCACCCTCTTCGACGCCGTCCGCAAGCACGGCGGCAAGCCCGCCAACTACTGCGAGATCGGCGGCAACCCGAGCGTGAAGAAGACGTGCGAGCTCACCAAGCTGATCCTGTCGAAGCCCGGCGTCGAGAAGATCGCCGTCATGATGAACGTGGTCTCCAACACCCGCGTCGACATCGTCGCGCGCGGCGTCATCAAGGGCTGCGTCGAGTCGGGACGCGATCCCGCCAAGACCATCGCGATCTTCCGCATCCCGGGCGCCTGGGAGGACGACGGCTTCAAGATCCTCCGCAAGTACGGCGTCGAGTACTGCGACCGCAGCGTCTCGATGTACGAGGCAGCCGGCCGGGCCGTGGCCAAGATGCAGGCGCGCTGACCCATGTCGATCCTGATCAACAAGGACACCCGGGTCATCATCCAGGGCATCACCGGCCGCGAGGCCGTCAACATGACCCGCGAGCTGCTCGACTACGGCACCAAGGTCGTGGGCGGCGTCACGCCGGGGCGCGCCGGCCGCGACGTCTACGGCGTGCCGGTCTACGACTGCGTGCGCGACATCACGACGCGGGAGCGGGTCGACGGCTCCATCGTCACCGTGCCGCCCGCGTTCACCCGCGACGCCGTCTTCGAGGCCATCGAGGCGGGCATCAAGCTGATCGTGGTGGTGACCGAGCGCATCCCGCGCCGCGAAGTCGCCCAGATGGTCGAGCTGGCGAAGCTGCGCGGCGCGCGCATCATCGGGCCCAACTGCCTCGGCATCTTGTCGCCCGACGAAGCCAAGATGGGCGGCCTCGGCGGCCCCGCCGTGAACGTGCGCCGCGCGTTCAGGAAGGGATCCATCGGCGTCATGTCCCGCTCCGGCGGCATGACGACCGAGATCGCCAACACGCTCACCGCCGCCGGCCTCGGCCAGTCGACCTGCGTGTCGATCGGCGGCGACGCGGTGATCGGCTCCACCTACGCGGAGCTGATGCCGCTGTTCGAGGCCGACCCGGAGACCAAGGCCATCGCGATCTACTCGGAGCCGGGCGGACGCATGGAGGCCGAGCTGGCCGACTGGGTGCGCGAGCACCGCTCGCGGCTGCCCATCGTGGCGTTCATGGCCGGGCGCTTCATGGACGAGATGCCGGGCATGCGCTTCGGGCACGCCGGCACGATCGTCGAGGGAAAGGCCGACACCACCGCCGACAAGATCGAGCGCATGCGGGCGGCCGGCATCGCCGTCGCCGAGCGCATCGAGGAGATTCCGGGGCTGCTGAAGCAGGCCCTGGCCGCGAAGGGGAACTGAGCGATGCCCGGCATGTTCATCGACGTGAAGCTCACCGACGCGGCGGCCGCCGACCCGGCGGTGGCGAAGAAGCTGGTCGAGGTGTGCCCGGTCAACATCTTCGCGCTCGACGGCGCCGGGCGGGCGACCATCGTCGAGGCCAACCTCGACGAGTGCACGCTCTGCGACCTCTGCGTGAAGGCCGCCCCGCCCGGCTCGGTCACCGTCGTCAAGCTCTACGAGTAGGACGGCCGGCGCCGTGTCGCCTGTGTTGATCGTCGATCCGTCGGCCTGGATCGCTCCGTCCGCGCAGCTCTTCGGGGCCGTCACCATCGGCCCCGGCGCGTCGGTCTGGCACAACGCGGTGCTGCGCGCCGAGTGCCATGCCATCCGCATCGGCCGCCTGACCAACGTGCAGGACTTCGTGATGATCCACGTCTCCTACGACGCGCCGACGGTCGTGGGCGCCTTCTGCTCGGTGGCCCATCACGTCACGCTCCACGGCTGTACCGTCGAGGACGAGTGCCTGATCGGCATCGGCGCCACCATCATGGACGGCGCGGTGATCGGCGCCGGCTCGATCGTGGCGGGCGGGGCGTTCGTCAAGGAAGGCACGATCGTCCCGCCGCACTCGATCGTGGCCGGCATCCCGGCCAAGGTGATCCGCACCCGCGATGCGTCCCGCGAGAACCGGCTGAACGCCTGGCTCTACCACCGCAACGCCGATCACTACCGCCGCGGGCTCCATCGGGCGTGGGACGGGCCGGAGTACGAGGCGTGGCTGGCCGCCAAGCGCGCCGAGATCGAACGCGACGCGGACCGCTAGGACCGGGACCCACGACTCCGCTCCTGGCGCGCTCCGGGCCACGGGTGTAGGGCCGGCTCATGAGCCGATGGCGCGCCCTGCCGCTCGTGGGGCTGCTCACGCGGCTGGCGGCGATCCCGCTCGTCGTCGACATGCTGGTCGCGATCGGCTCGACCAAGGTGCCGATCCTGCCCGCCCGGGGCTTCTGGCCGATGGCGCACGAGGCCCGCACCGACTTCGCGATGCTGCTCGGACGGCTCTTCCTGCTCGTGGTCGGCGGCGGTCCGTGGTCGCCGGATGCACGGCTCTCCGCCAGCGGCTCCCGATGAGCGGCGCGGCGAGTGTCCCCAGCCGCCTGGCGCGCCGGCTCGGCACGGCCGACGCCGTGGTGGTCGGGCTCGGCTCGATGATCGGCGCCGGCATCTTCGCGGCGTTCGCCCCGGCCGCGCGGGCCGCCGGCAACGGCCTGCTCCCGGGCCTCGCGGTCGCGGCGCTGGTGGCATACTGCAACGCGACCTCGTCGGCGCAGCTGGCCGCGCTCTCCCCCGAATCGGGCGGCGCCTACGTGTACGGCCGCATGCGCTTGAGCAAGCTTTGGGGCTTCCTCGCCGGCTGGGCATACGTGACCGGCAAGCTCGCGAGCTGCGCGGCCATGGCGACGACCTTCGGCAGCTATGCGGCCCCGTCGCACGCGCGGTGGCTCGCCGTCGCGGCGGTCGTGGCGCTCACGGCGGTCGATTATCGCGGTATCGAGCAGACGGCGACGGTCACGCGGGCCATCGTGGCGACGGTGCTCGCCGCGCTCGCGGTCGTGGTCGCCGCGGTATGGCTCGGCGGCGCGACGGACGTCGGACGGCTCTGGCCGCTCGCCGACACGACGCTCTACGGCGTGCTGCAGGCGGCCGGCTTCCTCTTCTTCGCATTCGCCGGCTACGCCCGGGTGGCGACGCTCGGCGAAGAGGTCATCGATCCAAAGCGCACCATTCCTCGTGCGATCCCCATCGCGCTCGGCATCACGCTCGCGATCTACGCGGCCGTGGCGGTGAGCGCGCTCGCGGGCGCGGGCGCACCCGCGCTCGCGGCCTCGTCGGCCCCGCTCGCGACCGCCGTCGAGGCCGGGCGGCTCGCATGGCTAACGCCCGCCGTGCGTCTCGGCGCCAGCGTGGCGTCGCTCGGCGTGCTGCTCTCGCTGATCGCCGGCGTGAGCCGCACGGTGTTCGCCATGGCCGCGAACCGGGACCTGCCCGCGGTGCTCGCGGCCGTCCATCCGCGCCATCGGGTGCCGCACCGGGCCGAGCTCGCCGTCGGAGCCGTGGTGGCGGTCATTGCCGCGGTGGCCGACATCCGTTCCGCCATCGGCTTCAGCTCGTTCGCGGTGCTCGCGTACTACGCCATCGCCAACGCGGCCGCCTGCACGCTCGCGCCGCACGAGCGGCGATGGCCGCGCGCGTTGGCTGGCGGCGGGCTGCTCGGCTGCCTGCTGCTGGCCGTCACGCTGCCGCTCGAATCCGTCGCCGGCGGCACCGCGCTGCTGGCGGCGGGCGTAGCCGCGTACCTGTGGAAGAGCAGGCCCTCGTAGCGCTCGAGGCCGTCCACTTCGGCGCGCTCGGTGCCGAGGAGGCATTGCCATGTACAGCAAGGTCCGAATCGCCGCGACGTGAGCTTCGAGCTGACGCGGTCGGTGATCGCGGTCGGCGTCACCCTGGTCGCGGGCTACCTCGGCTGGTCGCTCGTGCAGACCCATCACGTGGGCGTGCAGGTCACGCGCGAGCAGGAGCGGCTCGAGCCGCAGCCGTCGCCCGAGGCCGGCACCGGCCGCCGCTCGGCCGTCCGCTGGCGCACTGACGACGGACGCCCCGGACCTCGCCCGCGCGGCGAGGTCCGGGGCCGGCGGGACGAGCGCGGCGTTTCCGTCACCGGGGCGGGTGTTGTAGCTTCCCGCCGATGCGAAATCCGCGCTCCTTCTTCAAACCCCTGGCGCTCGGCGCGCCCGAGCCGCTGCGCGAGATCCCGGTCACGCCGTCGCGTTGCATCCACTTCTTCGACCCGTCGAACGAGAAGATGGCGGCGAAGCTGCCCGAGGTCGCGCGCAAGACCGACATCCTGCTGGGGAACCTCGAGGACGCCATTCCCGCCGACCGCAAGGTCGCAGCCCGCGAAGGGCTCTGCCGGATCGGCCGGACGGTCGACCTCGGCGGCACGCCGCTCTGGACCCGGGTGAACAGCCTCGACTCGCCGTGGTGCCTCGACGACCTCCAGACGCTGGTCGGCGAGATCGGCGACCGGCTCGAGGTGATCATGATTCCCAAGGTCGAGGGACCGTGGGACATCCACTACGTCGACCGCCTGCTGGCGCAGCTCGAGGCCAAGCACAAGGTGAAGCGTCCGATCCTCGTCCACGCCATCCTCGAGACCGCGCTCGGCGTCACCAACGTCGAGGAGATCTGCGCCGCGAGCCCGCGCGTGCAGGGCGTGAGCTTCGGCCCGGCCGACCTGGCGGCCTCGCGCCGCATGAAGACCACGCGCGTCGGCGGCGGCCATCCGGCGTACCTCGTGCGCACCGATCCCGATCCGGAGAAGCCCAACGCTCCGCGCCCGACCGCGCAGCAGGACCCGTGGCACTACTCGATCGCCCGCATGGTCGACGCCTGCACCGCCACCGGCGCGCTGCCGTTTTACGGGCCGTTCGGCGACATCGCGGACCCCATCGGCTGCGAGGACCAGTTCCGCGCGGCGTTTCTGCTGGGGTGCGTGGGCGCGTGGTCGCTCCATCCGAGCCAGATCGACATCGCCAAGCGCGTGTTCAGCCCGCCCGTCGAGGAGGTCAAGTTCGCGATGCGCGTGCTCGAGGCCATGCCGGACGGCCGCGGCGTGCTCATGCTCGACGGCAAGATGCAGGACGACGCCACCTGGAAGCAGTGCAAGGTGATGGTGAACCTGGCCACGCTGCTCGCCGCCAAGGACCCCGAGCTGAAGGCTCTCTACGGGCTCTGAGATGCTGACGCGCGTGCATCACGTGGGCCTCGTCGTGCGGCGGCTCGAGGACGGCCTCGCCTTCTGGCAGGACCGCCTCGGGCTCGCCGTGTCCAAGCAGGCGACGGTCGCCGACCAGGGCGTGAGGGCGGCGCTGCTGCCCATCGGGCGCAGCGAGATCGAGTTGCTCGAGCCCATCTCGAACGCGGGCGGCGTCGGCAAGTTTCTCGAGCGTCGCGGCGAGGGGTTGCATCACGTCTGCTTCGAGACGGCCGACGTCGCAAGCGAGCTGGCGCAGGCCCGCGAGCGCGGCTTCCCGCTGATCGATCAGGCGCCGCGGCCCGGGCTCGCCGGCATGATCTGCTTCCTCCACCCGAAGGGCACGGCGGGCGTGCTGGTCGAGTTCGCCACCCCGCCCGCGGGGGAGACCTCGCACGCGGCGCATGCGCACGGGCCGCTTCCCGGCTTGGCGCTGCGGGAGGTGACGGCTCAGAGCAAGGCGGCGCGCGACGCGGCGGCGCTTTTCGAGGAGCGGCTCGGCCTCGCCCGCACCGACGAGACGACCGTGAGCGTCGGTGGCGTCCGCCTGCACTTCGTGGCCGGCGAGGCCGAGGGCCTCTCGGGCCTGGTGCTCGAGCTGCCCGATGCGGCCGCCGCCGCCCGCACCTTGGCCGATCTCGGCGCGGCGACGGCGGGCGGCATGGTGAGGCTGCCGCCCGAGCGCTGCCACGGCGTTCCCATCTCGATCGTCGGATCCTGACGGTGGCGCCGGCCGCGAGTTCGCGGTCCGCGCCTCGAGGCTCAGCCGGCCGCCCGCTCGACCGTGAGCCCCACCTCTTGGCCGTGCGAGACCTCGAGCGTGTGGCCGTCCGGGTCGGCGATGAAGGCCCAGTAGCCCACCGGAGGCCCGTAGTCCCGGGGCCCCATCAGCAGCCGGCCGTCGGCCTTCGCCTGGGCGGCGAGCCGGTCCACCTCGGCGCGGTCGGCGCATCCCACGCCCAGGTGCTCGACCAGCGTAAGCCGCCGGAGCAGCGCGTTGGCGAGACGCAGCACCGGGCGGGGCATCCAGCGCGGCAGCTCCAGCAGCACGATCACGAACGGCCGGGTCCGGTCGCTCAGCCAAACGACTCGCGTCCCGCCGTCGGAGCGCTCGTGGACGACCTCCATGCGGGCGTATGTCCGGTAGAAAGCCGTGCTGGCCTCCAAGTCGCCCACCATGAGGGCCACGTGCGTCAACCCGACATCGACCATTGCGCCCGTCCTAGCATGGGTGTCGCCCGGTTGGCACGTCGGTTGCTCGCGCTAAGCCCGCATGGAGCACACGCCCGGTCGCTGGATTCGTCTCACCCCCGACAACATCGCCGCGGTACCGAACGCGGACGGGGTGTTCGAGATCGCCAATCTGGTGCGCAGCGTCCAATACGTCGGGCGCGCCTGCGGCCGGCTGCGGGACACGCTCGCCGAGGTCGGCCACATGCCCCGGATGCTTCCGGCCAGCGTCGGCGGGTATTTCTTCCGCTTCGAGCTCACCACCGCCGAGACCGAAACCTTCCAGCGCCGCATCGAAGTCTACCGCAAGCGCCATCACGGCGCGCTGCCCCCGGGCAATCGCAGCCAGGTCGTGGAGCTCGTCGAACCGGTCCGGATCGCCCCGGCCGAGCCCGCCGACGAGGCGCAGCAGGCCGCCTGAGCGCGGCAAGTTCTCGCCGCCTCGGTGCAGGATCGTTCACCCGGAGACGGGAGACGGGCCGGTCACTGCGCGAGGTCGGCCGGCACGAGCAGCATCGTCCAGGCGAGCCAGCCGGCGATCCCCAGCAGCAGCGCGATCACCGCGATTCGCTTGTGATGCCGCTTCACGCCGCGCCGCTACCACGGGGCGGCGCTCAGAGCCAGCGCTCAGGGGGTGACGATCGCGAAGCGGCCGTCCGGGCGGTCGAACAGGCGAAAGAAGCCGAGGAGCTCCATCCGGCTACCGTCCACGTCGAGGTCCGGCGACAGCGCGAGGTCGCGCAGCCCGGCCTGCCCAGTCACCAGCCGCACCAGCATCTCGCGCGTGAGCCGCACGGTCGCGGCGGCGTCGGCGGCCGGCGCCGCCTGCGCGTGCCGTAGCACCGCGTTCTCCACCGTCAGCACCCAGTTCTGCTCGAGGTCGGTGAAGGTCACGTTCACGACCACGCGCCGGCCGTCGGCCTTGGGGCCGTTTAGGCGGGCGCCGAGCGACTCGAAGAACAGCTCGGGCGGCAGATGGCGGAGCAGCCCCGCCGAGGCCGCGAGATCGAGCGGTTCGCTCTGCACGCCGCGACGCAGCTCGAGCGCGCCGGTGAGATACTCGTCCCGCCAGGGCCCCGACTCCGCCTGGTAGCCGAGCTGCTCGTAGGTGTCGGCGAGCAGCGCGCGCGCCTCGTCGTTGCCGGGCTCGGCGAACACCAGGTGGTCGAGCAGCATGGCCGCCCAGCGGTACTCGCCGGCCTCGAACGCGGCGCGGGCCTGCTTCAGCACCGCCGCCGCGCCGCCCATGGCGGCCGTGTAGCGCTTGCCGGCTTCCTCGGGCGGCAGCGGGTCCAAGTGCGCGGGGTTGCCGTCGTACCAGCCGAAGTATCGCTGATAGACGGCTCGGACGTTGTGGCGGAGGGTGCCGTAGTAGCTGCGGCTCGAGAAGCGGGTGCGGAGGTTCGCCGGCAGCTCCAGGGTCTCGGCGATCTCGCCCGGCGTCGCGCCTTGGTTGGCGAGCCGCAGCGTCTGGTCGTGGATGTAGCGGTACATGTCGCGCTGGCTCGCGAGAAACGCGCGCACGCGCTCGTTGCCCCAGACCGGCCAGTGATGACTCGCGAACACCACCTCGGCGTCGCCGAAGCGGGCGAGCGCGTCCTCGATGTAGCCGCTCCAGCGGAGCGCGTCGCGCACCTTGGCGCCGCGGAGCGTGTAGACGTTGTGCAGCGTGTGCGTCACGATCTCGGCGCCGCAGTAGGCGCGCCGGTCGGGCAGGTAGAACGCCAGCTCCGCCGGCGCCTCCGAGTCGGGCGCGTACTGGAACACGAACCGCACGCCGTCGATGGCGATCTCCTGGGGCGTGTGATCGATCAGGTCGGTCGGTTCGGCGATGCTGATCGTGCCGCGCGCGGGCGCCTTGCCGAGCCCCGTGTCGACGTGCCCGCGCGGGTCGCGCGCGAGCGGGAGACCGTACATGTAGGCCGCCCGCCGCGACATGGCGACGCCCGCCAGCACGTTCTCGCTGGTCGCCTCCTCGAGGAAGCCCTTCGGCGCCACCACGCGCACGGCCGCCCGCGCCGCCGGATCGGCCGGCAGCACCGCATCGATGCCGCCGAAGTGATCCACGTGGTTGTGCGTGACGATCACGGCCACCACCGGCTTGTCGCCGAGATGCTTCCGCGCGAGCGCCATCGCCGCCGCCGCCGTCTCCTGCGAGGTGAGCGTGTCGACCACGATCCAGCCGGTCGCGCCGTCGATCAGCGTCAGGTTCGAGAGGTCGTAGCCGCGCACCTGGTGGACGCCGGGCAGCACCTCGAAGAGCCCGTGGATGCCGTTCAGCTGCGCCTGGCGCCAGAGGCTGGGATTGACGGTGTCCGGCGCGGCCCCGGTGACGAACGCGTAGTCGGCCGTCCGCCACACGACGCGGCCGGCGGCGTCGGTCACGGTGACGTCGCCGTCGCCGCCGACGAGCCCGCGGCGGGCGTCCGCGAAGTCCTGCTGATCGCCGAGCGGCAGCCCGGCCACCGCCGCTTGGTTCGCCGCCACGGTATGCGCGCTTGCCGGAGAACGCCCGGCGGCGTCGGGCGCCCCGGCGGCCGGCCGCCGGCTCTCCGGCGTGCCGCAGCCGGCGACGCTCACCGCCAGGCACACGCATGCAAGCAGCTGGGTCCGCATCTACCGAATGCGCGCTCCGATCGCCGCGAGCACGCGGTCCTCCAGCTCCTCGAGCGACGCCTCGGCCGCCGGCGGCAGCGTCCCGCCCGGGAACACGCGGTCCATCTCGGCGGTCCCGAAGCGCCCGTACCGCTCCGCGACCGCCTTGCGGAGGAAGTACGCCTCCTGCGCGCGGCGGTGCTCCGGCGCGGGGGGCCGGGCGGCCTCCTCCCGCAGGAACGCCGCCAGCTCGTCGATGCCGAGCCCCGTCACCGCGCTGGTCTGCAGGATGCGCGGGCGGCGGCCGCTCGCCTGCGCGAACTCCAGCGCCGAGGTGAGCTCGACCAGGCTGCGGCGGGCGAGATGCTCCTCGTCGCACTTGTTCACCACGAACGCGTCCGGCACCTCCATGATGCCGGCCTTCATGAACTGCACGTGATCGCCGGCGAGCGGCTGCAGCACGAGCAGCGTGAGGTCGCTCAGGTGGGTGACGTCGATTTCGCTCTGGCCGATGCCGACGGTCTCGATCAACACCAGATCGAAGAGGTGGCGCAAGAGCCGGGTGACCGCGAAGGTCCGGCGGCCGACGCCGCCGAGATCGCCGCGGCTCGCCTGCGAGCGGAAGAAGATCCGGCGCTCGCCCACGGGAAACTGCGTGCGGACCCGGTCGCCCAGCAGCGCGCCGCCCGTCACGGGGCTCGACGGGTCGATCGCCAGCACGGCGATGCGCAGCGCCGGATCGAGCTCGAGCAGCCGGAGGCACACGCGGCCGATGAGCGACGACTTGCCGGTGCCGGGCGTCCCCGTGACGCCGACGATGCGGGCGGCGTCCGGATAGCGGTCGGGGTGGCTGGCCAGATACCGGAAGAGCGCGGCGCGCCGCGGCCGCGTGGCGTCGGCGTCCTGCTCGACCACCGAGATCAGCCGCCCGACCGCATGCTTCTCCAGCGTGCGCGCGCGCTCGAGCAGCGCGAGCGTGGCCGCATCGAGCGCCGGCGGGGCGGCGGCCGCCCACTCAGGCGCTCGCGGCATGCGCCCCGGTCTCGGCCGCCGGCGCACCGATCACGTCGAGCACGCGATCGATCACCGCCATGAGGTCGTAGTCCTTCGGCGTGAAGACGGCGCGCACGCCGAGCCGCTCGAGCGCCGGGACGTCGTCGTCGGGCACGATGCCGCCGAGCACCACGGGAATGGCGTCGCGCACGCCCTGGCGGCCGAGCTCGTCGAGCACCCGCTCGGCGATCTCCAGGTGCGCGCCGGAGAGCACCGAGAGCCCGAGCACGCTCGCGTCCTCCTCGACCGCCGACTGCACGATCTCGGGGACCGACATGCGAATGCCGCCGTAGACGACTTCGAAGCCGGCGTGGCGGGCCGCGACCGCGATCATCTCGGAGCCGTTCGAGTGGCCGTCGAGCCCCGGCTTGCCGACCACCATGCGCGGCGGGTTGCCGTGCCGCGCCGCCCAGGCGCGCGCGCGCGCCCGCACGCTCTCGACGCGCGTGCCCTCGAGCCGCAGCCGCTGCCCCTCGACCCCGGTGACCGGCCGATACTCGCCAAAGACCGCTCGCAGCGTGTCGGCCCACTCGCCCGTGGTGACCCGCGCCTTGGCGCAGGCGATCGACGCCGGCATGAGGTTGTCGCCCGCGACCGCCGCGTCGCGCAGCGCCCGCAGCGCCGCGTCCACCGCCGCCTGGCTGCGCCGCCGCCGGGTGGCGGCCAGCGCCTCCACCGTCGCCCGCGCCGCCTCCGGGTCGATCCGGAAGATGCCGCCGTCGTCGCCTGTCAGCAGCGGCGAGGCCAGGCCCTCGGTCCAGCGGTTGCGTCCCACCACGATCGTCTCGCCGGCGTTGATGCGGGCCAGCCGCTCGGCCTGGCTCCGCACCAGCGCGGTCTTCATGTAGCCGGACTCGATCGCCGCCAGCACGCCGCCCATCTCGTCGATGCGGCGGATCTCCGCTTCGGCCCCGGCGCGCAGCGCGCGCACCTTGGAGTCCACCACCACCGAGCCCTCGAAGAGGTCGGGATACTCGAGGAGATCGGTCTCGTAGGCGAGCACCTGCTGCATGCGCAGCATCCACTGCTGGTCCCACGGCCGCGGCAGCGAGAGCGCCTCGTTCCACGCCGGGAGCTGCAGCGCGCGGCACCGCGCGTCGCGGCTGAGCGTCACCCCGAGGGTCTCGAAGGCGATGCGCCAGGCGTTGTTCTCCGGCTGCTCCTCCGTGAGGCCGAGGGAGTTCACCTGCACGCCGTAGCGGAAGCGCCGGTACTTGGGCTCGCGCACGCCGAAGCGCTCGCGGGTGATGTCGTCCCAGAGCGCGGCGAACGCGCGCATCTTGCACATCTCCTCGACGAACCGGATGCCCGCGTTACAAAAGAAGGAGATCCGGCCAACGCAGCGCTCGAACTCCTCGTCGCTGAACACCCCGCGCGCCCGGATGGCTTCGAGCAGCCCGATGGCGTTGGCGAGCGCGAACGCCAGCTCCTGCTCCGGCGTCGCCCCCGCCTCCTGGAGATGGTACGAGCAGATGTTCGACGGGTTCCAGCGCGGCACGTGGGACAGACAGTACTCGTACATGTCCACGATGAGCCGCATCGACGGGCCGGGCGGGAAGATGTAGGTGCCGCGCGCCAGGTACTCCTTGATGATGTCGTTCTGGGTCGTGCCCTCGAGCTTGGCGGGATCGACGCCGCGCTCCTCGGCGAGCGCCACGTAGAGCGCGAGCAACCACATGGCCGTGGCGTTGATGGTCATCGAGGTGTTGATCTGGTCGATGGGGATGCCATCGAACAGCAGCGCCATGTCGTCGAGCGTGTTGATGGGGACGCCCACCCGACCGACCTCGGGCGCCGCCAGCGGATGGTCCGAGCTGTAGCCGCACTGCGTCGGAAGGTCGAAGGCGATCGACAGCCCGGTCTGGCCCCGCGCGAGGTTCCCCCGGTAGAGCGCGTTCGAAGCGTGCACGCTCGTGTGGCCCGCGTAGGTGCGGAAGATCCACGGTTGATCGCGCGTGGGCTTGCCGTCACGGTCGGTTAGCACGTGTGATGCCATGGGGATTCCTCGCCGCCGGAGTGTACCCGGAGGCTGCGGCTGCTCCAAGGACATGGTGGTTGGCGTTGCAGGCCCGGAACGGCCCCTGGCATAGTCCCGCCGTGCGGTGGCGAGAGACACTCGCGTGCGCCGGCGTGGTCCTGGCGGTCGGGGTGACCGCCGCCACGCCCGCCTCGGCCGCCGTGTGCGGGACGCCGGCGGCCGGGGACGCCTTCGCCGACTCGGTCCGCACCCGGCTCCGCTGCGAGTACCGGCGCACCTTCGGGCTCGAGTCGGCGTGCGTGGATCCGGCCGCCACCTGCCCGGCGCTGGTCGACCGCGTGGCGGACCTCGTGTTCGACGGGGTGACGGGCCTTCCGTCCACCGGGCTTAGACAGGAGCGGCGCTGCCAGCGCGCGCTCGCCACGCTGGCGAGCAAGTACGTGGCCCGGCGCCACCTGGAGCTGGCGCTCGGGCGGCGAGAGGCGCGCGCGGCGGCGAGGCTGCTTCGGCGCACCGTGAGCCGCTGCGCCGGCGTGTCCCCTGGCGGTCCCATTCCGACCGCCGGCGATGCGTGCAGCCCGCTCGGCGATCCTTTCGATCCGGTCCGTGCGCCGGCCTGCGTGCGGGCAACCGCGGAGGCCATCACCCAACAGGCGCTCGGGGTGCCGCTGCGCCCGAACGTGCTGCTGGTCCTCACCGACGACCAGCGCGCCGACACGCTGACGTACATGCCGGCCGTGCAGGAGCAGCTCGCCGCCCGCGGCGTCACCTTCACCGAGGCCTTCACTTCGACCTCGCTCTGCTGTCCCGACCGCGCCAGCATTTTGACGGGCCTCTATGCGCACCACCACGGCGTGCGCACGAACGCCGGAGCGAACGCGTTCGACCACGACCGCGACACCATCGCGCGCCAGCTCAGCGAAAACGCGGGCTACGCCACCGCGCTCGTCGGCAAGTACATGGTCGGCACCGGCACGGCGCTCGGCGCCACGGTGCCGCCCGGCTGGGACGAATGGCACGTGTTCACCAGCGACGGCGGCTTCTCGCCGTACGGGCTCTATTACGGCTACCAGCTGAACACCAACGGCCAGCTCGCGACCTACGGGCTCGACGCCGGCGGGCAGCCGCTCGCTGCGGAGTACTCGACGGACCTGCTGCGCGATCGCGCGCTCGCGCTCGTCGAGCGCTGGAGCGAGCGGCCGTTTTTCGTCGCGTATGCTCCCTTCGCCCCTCACGTGCCCGCCGTGCCGGCCCCACGCCATGCCGGCACGTTCGCGCTGCTGCCGCCCGCGCGGCCGCCGAGCCACCTCGAGCCCGACATCAGCGACAAGCCGGCGTGGGTGGGCTTCTACCAGTTCCTCTTCTTCGCGACGGGAGGCTCCGTTGCGGCGGTCGATCAGACGCGCATCGCACAGCTCGAGACGCTGCTCGCCGTCGACGAGGCGGTGGCGGCGCTCAGTGATCGCCTGGAGACACTCGGGCTCACCGACAACACCGTGGTCGTGTTCACCAGCGACAACGGTTTTCTCTGGCTGGAGCACTGGCTCACGCTGAAGAACTACCCGTACGAGGAGTCGATCCGGCTGCCGCTGGTCATCCGCTATCCGGCGCTGGCGCCGGCGCCGGCTACGACCGACGCGATGGCGCTGCCGATCGACTTCTATCCCACCGTCGCGGAGCTGGCCGGTATCCCCGGTGAGCCGGTGAACGGCGCGAGCCTGGTCGACGTGCTGCGCGGCACCGCGTCGTCGTGGCGAGACGCCATCCTGCTCGAGCACTGGGCGCCGGTCGCCTTCGTCGCCACGAGCACGGGCGTGCGCACCAGCCGCTGGAAACTGATCGAGACGCAGGCGACGAGCGGCATCACCACCGAGCTCTACGATCTCCTCGCCGACCCGTACGAGCTCAACAACGTCGCCGACGTCTCTGCCAACGCCGCCGTGCTCGCCGCGCTGCGCGCGCGGCTCGCCGCACTGCTCGCCGAGTAGCCACAGCCGGCGCCGGCCCGCCTGCGGCGCGCCGCGGAGCCGGCGCGACCGTCAGTCGGCGAGCGCCAGGAGCCGCCGGGCGCCCTCGGTGGGCGGGAGCTGGCCGTCGCGCACCTGGCGCTCGATCTCGGGCAGGCGGGC
>DATMAZ010000228.1:0-2565 GCA_035559675.1 Candidatus Limnocylindria bacterium | reverse complement strand
CCAGCGCGTGCAGCGAGCGGCGCACGCCGGCGAGCAGCGTCGCGGCCGCCACCGCCGCCGCACCCGCGGCCATCGCGCCCGCCAGCACCACGGCGAGCGGAACGCGGACCACGTGCCCCGGGCCGACCACCAGCTCCACCGGCGCGGGATTGAGCGCCGCCAGGTAGCCGCCGGCGACCACCGCCGCAGCGACCACGCTCCAGCCGAGCCAGCGCGTCATGCCCCCGCGCCGGCCCGTCAGTCGGTGCCCGTCTTCTGGCGTTGCGCCTGGCTACGGTACGGCTCGGGCAGCGCCACGCGCGGGGCGCGGACCCACAGGCGCTCGAGCTCGTAGAAGTCGCGCACGGGCCCGTAGAACACGTGAACCACGACGTCGCCGTAGTCGAGCAGCGCCCAGCGGCCGAGCTGGCGTCCCTCGATGGCGAGCGGCTGCATGCCCCGCGCCTTGCACTCCGCCTCGATGGCGTCGGTGATCGCCTGCACCTGCGTGTCGGAGCGCCCGCTGCAGATGACGAAGTAGTCGGCGACCGAGGTGAGCGCGGCCGTGTCGAGGACGACCAGATCGTACGCCTTGCGGTCGAGTGCGGCCGCCACGCAGGCGAGCATGCGAGTTTCGCTGGAAGGTGCCGTCACGAAGCGTGCGCCGGTCGGTAGAGACGGGTCGATTCGAGATAGGCCTCGACGGCTGCCGGGACGAGGAAGCGAATCGAGCGACCGGCGGCGAGGCGGGCGCGGATGTCGGTGGCGGAGATGTCGAGGGACACGACCGACAGCGGGATCACGCGGTGCCCCGACTCGTGGTGAAACGACCCACTGGCCGAATCGTAACAAAAGGCCCCGCGAGCCGCAACGGGAATGTCCGCCATCGTCATCGCCTCCCGCTGCGGCGGGCGCGTGATCACCACGACGTCGCAGAGCGTGAAGATCGTCGTGTACTCCTTCCACGTGTCGAACTCGGCGAAGGCGTCGCGTCCGAGCACGAAGGCGATCGGCCGTGCGTCGCCGACCTCGGCGCGCAGCGCGCGGATGGTGTCGACCGAGTAGGACAGCCCCTGCCGCTCGAGCTCCACCGGCCAGACGCGGAAGCCCGGCACGCCCTCGGTGGCCAGCTCCAGCATCCGCAGCCGTGCCGCGGGCGCCGTCACCGTCTGCGCGTCCTTGTGCGGCGGCACGGCCGCGGGCACGAAGCGGATCTCGGCCAGCTCCAGCGCCTCGCGCACGTCCTCCGCGGCCCGCAGATGGCCCAGATGGACCGGATCGAACGTGCCGCCGAAGATGCCGATGCCGCCGGGCATCAGCCGCGCGTCTGCCCGCTGCCTCGCACGCGATACTTGTACGTCGTGAGCTCGCGCAGCCCCATCGGCCCGCGCGCGTGGAGACGATTGGTGCTGATGCCGACCTCGGCACCGAAGCCGAACTCGAACCCGTCGGTGAAGCGCGTCGAGGCGTTGGCGAACACCGCCGCCGCGTCGACCTCGGCGAGGAAGCGTTCGGCAGCTGCTTCGTCGCGGGTGACGATGGCCTCGGCCAGATTCGTGCCGTGCCGGGCGATGAACTCCAGTGCGGCGTCGAGCGTCGGGACCACGCAGATGCTCAGCACCAGGTCGAGGTACTCGGTGTCCCAGTCGGCCTCCGTGGCGGGGACGACGTCCGGCACGATCGTGCGCACGGCGGCGTCGCCGCGGATCTCGCAGCCCTTGGCGCGGAGCGCCGCCACGACGCGCGGCAGGAAGCGGGGCGCGATTGCCTCGTGCACCACCAGGTTCTCGATCGCGTTGCACACGCTCGGCCGCTGCGTCTTGGCGTTGACGCAGATGGAGACCGCCATGTCGAGGTCGGCCGCCGCGTCGACGTAGACGTGGCAGATGCCCTCGAAGTGCTTGATCACAGGGATGCGGCTCTCCTCCATGATGGTGCGCTTGAGCGCTTCGCCGCCCCGCGCGATCACCACGTCGATGCGATCGTCGCGGCGCAGCAGCGCCCGCACCACGTCCCGGCCGCCGTCGACCGCTTGTACGGCATCGGCGGGCAAGCCGGCCGCGGCCACAGCCTCGCGGATGATCGTACTGATGGCGCCGCTGGTCGCCCGCGACTCGCTGCCGCCCTTCAGCAGCACGGCGTTGGCCGTCTTGAGGCAGAGGCCCGCCGAGTCGGCCGTGACGTTGGGACGCGACTCGTAGATCGTGAAGATCACCCCGATCGGCACGCGCACCTGCGTGATCTCGAGCCCGTTCGGCCGCTGCCAGCTCGCCATGGTCTCGCCCACTGGATCGGGGAGCGCGGCGATCTCTTCGAGCCCGCGCGCCATCGCGTCGATGCGCTCCGGGGTGAGCGTCAGCCGGTCGAGGAACGCCTCGCTCTCGCCAGCTGCCCGCGCGCGCTCGACATCCTCGCGATTGGCCGCCAGCAGCCGCGGCTGCTCGAGGCGGAGCCGGCGCGCGGCATCGCGCAGCGCAGCGTTCTTCGCCTCGGTGGACGCCTGCGCCAGCGCGCGGGCCGCCGCGCGGGCCGCGCCCGTCAGCGCCTCGGCGCGGCGTTCCGCGTCGGCCGGCAGCTCCATCATCG
>DATMAZ010000227.1:0-9233 GCA_035559675.1 Candidatus Limnocylindria bacterium | reverse complement strand
ACCTCGACCAGTCGGCCGCGCTCCAGCCGAAGACAACGCCCGAGCGCGCTCGCGAACCGCTCGTTGTGGGTCGCCACGACCAAGGCCGACCCGCTCTCCCGGTTGAGGTCGATCAGCACGTCCTGCACGCGCTCGCCGGTCGCCGGGTCGAGGTTCCCGGTGGGCTCGTCGGCCAGCACGAGCCGCGGCCGGCGCATGACGGCCCGCGCCACGGCGACGCGCTGCTGCTCGCCGCCGGAGAGCTCGCCCGGACGATGGTGCAGGCGCTCGCCGAGCCCGACGCGCTCGAGCAGCTCGCGCGCCCGGGCCCGCACCCGGGCCCGGGGCTCGCCGCCGATCCGGCCGGCGAGCTCGACGTTCTCGAGCGCCGTGAAGTCGCCGAGCAGCTGATGGAACTGGAAGACAAAGCCGATCTCGCGGCCCCGGAACCTGGCCAGCTCCGGCTCGGAGCGCGCGAACACGTCGACGCCGTCGAAGCGCACCTCCCCGGCGGTCGGGCGGTCGAGGCAGCCCAGCACGTGGAGCAGCGTGCTCTTGCCGACGCCGGACGCGCCCACCACGGCCAGGCGATCGCCCGGATACACTTCGAGATCCAGCCCCACCAGCACGTCCACCACGCTCGGCCCGTCGACGTAGCGCTTGTGAAGGCCGACCGCCTGCACCAGCGGCGTCACGGGCGTCGGCATGCGCACTCACTCATAGCGGATCACCTCGACCGGGACCAACCGCGCCGCCCGCCGTGCCGGCGAGAGAGCGGCGACCACGCAGATCGCGATCGAGACCAGCGAGACGACGAGCACGTTCACCGGATCGAGGCGGACCGGGAGCGTCGTCACGAGGAAAACGTCTTCGGGCAGCTCGACGAACTGATAGCGGGCGAGCAGCCAGCACCCGAACAGCCCGATCGCGTTGCCGAGCAGCGTGCCGGCCACGCCGATCACCCCGCCCTTCAGCACGAACACCCGTCCGATCGCCGCGTTCGGCGCACCCATCGACTTGAGGATGGCGATGTCCCGCCGCTTCTCCTTCACGACCATGGTGAGCGTCGCCAGGATGTTGAACGCCGCCACGACCACGATGAGGCAGAGCACGATCCCGTACACCACCTTCTCCAGCTTGAGCGCCGAGAACAGGTTCCGGTTCACCTCCATCCAGTCGCGCGCGCGGAACGGGAAGCCTCCGATCGCCCGCTCGACGGCGCGCGCCACCTCGCGGGCGGCGTAGAGATCCTCGACCCGCACCTCGATGCCGGCCACGCCGCCGTCCAGCTCGAAGAACTGCTGGGCGTCGGCGAGCCCCATGTAGACCAGCGTGGTGTCGTACTCGAACATGCCGGAATCGAAGATGCCGGCCACCACGAAGCGCTTGACGCGCGGGATCATGCCGGCGGGTGACGGCGTGGCGAGCGGCGAGATGACGTTGACGGCGTCGCCCTCGGCCACCCCCAGCTGGCGCGCCAGCTCCTCGCCGACCAGGATGCCCCCCAGCTCGACCGTGCCGCCGCCTTCGTCGGGCGCGCGCGCCACCGTGTGCGTCCGCGCCAGATCGGCGAGGCTGCCGCTCTCGAGGTGGCGGCCGACGTCGAGCACGCGCTGCGCGCTCGTCGGGTCGATGCCGCGCACCACCACGCCCGAGACGCTGCGCCCGAGCCCCACCATGGCCTGCCCGTAGACCACGGGCGTCACGGCGACCACGCCGGGCACGTGCGCGATCGCATCGACCTTCTCCTGCCACTCCGTGATCGGCCCGCCGTAGCTCACCACCGTCACGTGTGGATTGAAGCCCAGGATCTTCTGTCGGAGCTCGGCCTCGAGGCCGGCCATCACCGCGAGCACGATGATCAGCGTCGCGACGCCGATCATGACGCCGACGAGCGAGATGGTGGAGATGAGCGACAGGCCCAGGGGGGAGCGCCGCGAGCGCAGGTAGCGCAACCCGACGAACAGCTCCCAGCTCACGTCGGCGACTCCGGCCGGAGATGCGGAAAGAGGATGACCTCGCGGATGGAGGTCATGCCCGTGAGCAGCATGACGAGCCGGTCGATCCCGATGCCGCACCCGGCCGTGGGCGGCAGCCCGTGCTCGAGCGCCCGCACGTAGTCCTCGTCCATGCGGTGCGCTTCGTCGTCGCCCGCGGCGCGCTGCCGCAGCTGCGCCTCGAAGCGCGCTCGCTGGTCTTCCGGATCGTTCAGCTCCGAGAACGCGTTCGCGATCTCGTGCCCGCCGACGAACAGCTCGAAGCGATCGACGAAGCGCGGGTCGTCGTCGGCCCGGCGGGCGAGCGGCGACAGCTCGACGGGAAACCGGCACACGAACGTGGGCTGCACCAGCTCCGCCTCCACCAGCCGCTCGAAGAGCGCGCCGAGCCGCTCGCCGGCGCTCATGCCGGGACGCTCGACGCCGCCGTGGCGGGCGAGCGCGGCGTCGAGGATGGCGTCGTCCAGCACGCGCTCGGGCTCGACCCCGAGCCGCTCGGCCACCAGCTCGGCCATGGTGCGCCGCGGCCAGGGCGGCGTGAAGTCGATCGTCGGCCCGCCCCAGCTGAGCTCGAGCGTCCCCACGACCTCGCGCGCCAGCTCGGTCAGCATGGTCTCGGTGAGGTCCATCAGGTCCTCGTACGTCGCGTACGCCTGATAGAACTCGAGCATCGTGAACTCGGGATTGTGCTTGGTGGACAGGCCCTCGTTGCGAAACATGCGGCCGAGCTCGAAGACACGGTTGAAGCCGCCGACCACCAGCCGCTTCAAGTAGAGCTCCGGCGCCACGCGCAGGTACAGGTCGATGTCCAGCGCGTTGTGATGGGTGATGAACGGCCGCGCCGCGGCGCCGCCCGGAATCGGCTGCATCATCGGCGTCTCGACCTCGAGAAAGCCGTGCTTGCCGAGAAAGCAGCGCAGGAACGTGATGCAGCGGCTGCGGGTCTCGAACACCCGGCGCGTCTCCTCGTTGACGATGAGATCGACGTAGCGCTGCCGGTAGCGCGTCTCGGTGTCGTGCAGGCCGTGCCACTTCTCGGGCAGCGGGCGCAGCGCCTTCGCCAGCAGCCGCAGCGTCGCCGCCTCCAGCGTGAGCTCGCCGGTGCGCGTCCGGAAGGGCCGGCCCACCACGCCGATCACGTCGCCCACGTCGAGCGCGCGATAGACCGCGAAGTCGTCGGCGCTCAGCCGGTCGCGGCGGGCGTGGACCTGCAGTCGCGCCCCGTCGTCGAGCACCTTCAAAAACCCGGCCTTGCCGAAATCGCGCACCGCCACCACGCGCCCGGCCACGGCGCAGGGCTCGGCCTGCGCGAGCGTCGCGTCGTCCGCGCTGCCGTAGCGCCGGTGAACCTCGGCCGCCGTCAGGCTCGCGCGAAAGTCGTTGGGGAAGGCGATCGGGGAACGTTGTCGCAGCGCCGCCAGCTTGGCGCGCCGGACCTGGACCTGCTCATGATCGTCCGACATCCCGGAATCTGCCCCAAAGTCGGTGGTTTGTACCCACCGCCCCCGGGGGGGTCAAGGTGATGTCGGCGCGTCGAGCTCGAGTCGCACCACCAGTTGCTCGGCCGGACCACCCTCGACCCGCACGATGCTCGCCACGTCGCCCCGCACGTTGCCGACCGGCGGGCGGACGTCGACGATCGCACCTCCCTCCGGCGCGGGACGTCCCTCGCGCAGCAGCGTCGTCACGGGGCGCGGCGGCGCGTCAGGCATTGGCACGCCGTCGGGCGTGAGCGTGAAGAGGCCGCGCAGCGAGGGCAGGCCGGCGAGCGCGCCCGTGAAGACGATCGAGTCGCCGGCCCAGACCGGCCGATCGAAGGTGCGGAACGTTCCCCCTTCATCGGCCGGATCGCCCGCCGCCACCAGCAGCCCGCGGCGCGTGTCGACGGCGATGAACAGCTGCGCGCGACCGTTCGGCGACACCTCGGCGCGGAAGACCAAACCGCCCGCCGCCAGCGACGGCGGCGCGAACGCCTGGAACCGTCCGCCGAGCCGCACGCCGGTCTCGAGCCCCTGACGCGCCACGATGCGCTTCTTTCGCCCGTCGCGCCAGAACAGCGCCTGGCGGGTGGCGTCGTCGCGTACCAGGGCGGTGTACGCATAGTGCTCGCGGTCGAGGACCGACGGCAGATCCACCGAGACGTACCGCCCGCCGCCCGGTGCGCGCTTGTTGACGCGCACGAGCGACGAGCCGCCGCCCCGCGGACGAGCGAGGAACGTGCCCTCGAACGCGTTGCCGCCGGAGAGACTCGCCAGGAACGCGACGCGCGTCCCGGCCACCGCCACCGATCCGCCGCCGTCGCCCACCGTCGGCGGGAAGTCGCGGAAGCGGCCCGGCCCGGGCGCGGCGCGCCCCGCCTTGGCGAGCGGGCTCGGCAGCTTGCCCGGGCCCGCGTCGATGAAGATGGCCTGCCCCGTCTTGCCTGCGAGCAGCTCGCCCCGGAACGCAACCCGCCCGTCGGCCGTGACGGCCGGGAGATCGATCTCGGAGAACCGGCCGCCGAGCGGCCCCGCGGCGCCGAGCTGGGTCACCAGCCGCACCCCGCCGGAGCCGTCGACGGAGAGCAGCACGTCGTGCTGACCGAGGAACACGGCGTCCTCGGCGCGGTCCGGGACGCTGGGCGACACGAAGCGGAACCGTTGGTCGGCCGCGCCGATATCGGCCTCCGCGCCGAAGCGGATCAGCTCGGCGATCGCCCCGGCCCGCGCGACGAAGAGGCCGACGCCCTCCTTCGGCGGCGCGGCGACCACCAGCACGCTGCCGTCGTCCGCCAGCGCCGGGTCGCGCAGCCGGGTGAGCGTGTCCTCCTCACCGACGCCGCCGACGTCGACCTCGACCTCCTCGCGCGTGGTCACGACCTTCGTGACCGTCCCGTCCGTATGGGCCACGAACACACCTGCGCCGGTGGCGTTCCCGCCGAGCGTCACGCGGAACGCGACGTCGCCGGTGGCACCGATCACCGGCACGGTCGACGGCACGAAGCGCGCGAAGGTCCCCCCGCTCACACCGGGCACGGCGTCGCCAACCTTCACGACCAGCGCCACCTGCGGGAGCGGCGGCCGGGCGTCGGCGCGGAAGATGCCGCGCGCGGTACCGTCGATGCCGTCGAACGTGCCCAGGAACGCGAACACACCGGCGCGGTTCATCGAGGCACCGTCGACGACCTCGATCGTGCCGTCCTGGGTTCCGTCGCCCTCCACGACCACCTTGCGCAGCCCGCTGCCCTCGCCCTCGAAGAGCCCATCGCGCCCGTCGGCGACCGTCGCGCCGAAGCCGACCACGCCGCTCGTGCGCACCCCGATCAGGCGCAGCGACGAGAACGTGCCGCCGGCCGGCGAGCTCTGTCCGGTCCGCGCGATCTCGACCAGCGGTCCGCTGCCGCCGCGGATCACCGCCGTCTGGCCGTCCGACAGGCGGGCGAGGAAGGCGACGAAGCCGCCCGCGGTGACGACGGTGGGATCGATCTGCCGCACGGTGTGCGTGCCGACCGTGTCTCCCACGCCGGCCACGCGCTGGACGAGTGCGCCGCAGCGCCGGTAGATCGCGGCGCCGCCGTCGGCGAAGCCGAGGCGGGCGACCACGCAGCCGTCGAGCGCGATCGCCGGGGCATCCGCCCCGATCACGGTGCGGCCGTCGAGCTGATCGCCCGGGGCGAACACGCGCTCGGCCCGCGCCACGCCGCCCACCCGCACGGCGCGAAAGACGGCCGTGGTGCTGGCCAACACGGCGAGCCCCTGCTCGTCGCCGAGCCCGATGCCGACGAAGCGCGAGTACGGCAACCCCCCGGGCGAGATCATCCCGCTCCGCAGCACCACCTCGGGCTCTGCCCGCACGACGTCCGTGGCGCCGAGCAGCGCCAGCGCCAGCAGCCCGGCCACGGCGCGCCCCATCCCGCGATGGCTCCCAGCGCTCATGGCCCCGGCACCCCGCGCAGCTCGTCGATGAACGTGGCCAGCCCGTCGTACGACGGCCCGCGCTCGATCCACCGCTCGCGCCCCTGTGGGGCTTCGCCGAGCCGGATGAAGCCCAGCTCCGCGAAGCGCGACAGCGCGTTCCCGAACGTCACCACCGAGTTGCCCTCGGGCTTCGTGAGCTCGCCGAGCAGCAGGCTCACCCGGTACTGCCGCCGCATGGCCTCGAGCAGCGCCCGGCGCGGCACCGGCCAGCGCGACTCCGTGGCGATCGTGCGGGCCGCGGTGAGATAGGCCTCGCGGAAGTTCTCGAGCACCCCTGCAGTGACCCGCACGAGCACGTGCGACGGCACGAGCTGGCCGTCGACCAGCGCGCCCTGGCGCGCGTAGAAGTCCTGCCAGCGCGCCACCTGCCCGGCGAGCGTCTCGCGCTCGGGCAGCGGAAACTCCCACCGATAGACGTCGAGCCAGCGGGCCACATAGGCCTCGAGCGCCGCGTCGCGCGCGCCGTGCGCCAGGCCCTGGCGCACCAGTGCCGGGAGCAGCAGGAAGTGAATGATGTTGTTCTTGTAGTAGTCGAGGTTCTGGCGCTTCTCGGCCGGCACGTGCAGCACCGTCTGCGTGCCGTCCCGCAGCCGCTCCGCCACCCCGCCGCTCTCGAGCCAATTGAGACTCTCGCGGAATCCGGATCGTTCGTTGCGGAGCAACGACGCCGTCAGCTCCGCACCTGCCTCGCGCAAGATGGTGAGCAGCGCGGCGGTCATGGTGAGGAACTCGGCGAGCGGCATGGCCGCGCGTGGCCCGCCCAGCAGCACGGTGGCGCTCACCGAGGTGGCCCCGACCACCGCGACCGCGTTCACCTCGCGCAGCAGCCGGAACCCGAGCCGTTGCACGAAGCGCTGCCGCTCGCGCTCGACCGCCGGGTCGCCCGCCGCCTCGTGGAAGCGCTCGCGCTGCGAGCCGAGCGCGTCGGCGAGCGAGATGGGCTCGCCGTAGTTCACGTACGCGGTGCCGTAGCGCCGCGAGAGCACGCTGCGCGCCCGCAGCAGCGCCACCAGCGACTCGCGCTGCTTCTCCTCGCCGGCCACCTCGCGCCGATACGCCTCCTCCTCCGGGATGCGCCCGTAGTGGATCGACACCGGCACGAGGTAGAGATCGCGGCGCACGCCCTGCACGAACGCGTCGACGATCGCCGACAGCATACCGAGCTTCGGCGTCAGCATCTTGCCGGTGCGCGTGCGGCCGCCCTCGATGAAGAACTCCTGCGTGTAGCCCTCGCGGATGAGGAACGTGAGGTACTTCCGGAAGATCATCTTGTAGAGCTCGTTGTCCGCGAACGTGCGGCGGATGAAGAAGGCGCCGGCGCCGCGGAAGAGCGGCCCCATCGGCCAGAAGCTCAAGTTGATCCCCGCGGCAATGTGTGGCGGCGAGAGATAGTTGGTGTGGAAGATGTAGGTGAGGATCAGGTAGTCGAAGTGGCTGCGGTGGCAGGGCACCAGCACCACCGGGTGCTCCTTCATGCACTCCGCAACCCGCTCGAGGCCGCGCACCTCCAGCCCCGAGAAGACCCGCGGCCAGATGCGGTTGAACAGAAACTCGAGGACGCCGAAGTAGAGGCCGTTGAAGTTGGCGGCCATCTCGTCGACGTAGGCGCGCGCCTGCTTCATCACCTTCTCGCGCGGCACGCGCCGCTCGAGCGCGAGCTTACGGGTGAGCCGGGCGACGTCCGGATCGCGCAACACCTGCTCGCGGACCATGCGGCGCGGCAGCAACGCGGGTCCGAGCACCAGGCGCTCCTCGCGGTAGAGGTCGATTTGCAGCGTGCGCGCCAGCCGGCGCACCGTGCGCTCCTCGGGCTCGTCCCGGTGCGCCTCGATGAAGCGCCGCAGCGGGATCTCGCGGCCGAGCGTGAGACGCAGGTGCTCGGCGTTCCAGAGGTAGTTGAGCAGGCGGCGCGCCTCGCCGGGCGCCTCCTGCACGCTGTAGACGAGCGTGGCGAACCGCGATTCGCGCCGCCGGAAGCCGGGGCCCCGGAAGATCGCGACCGGAATCAGCACCGGCGCGCGCGGCGCCTCGTGCGCCGCGCGCATGACGTCCCGCAGAAACCGCGTGCCGATCCGCGCCGCCTGCAAGGCGCGCCGACGGCGGCCGGCCACCGTCTGGCTGCGCATGAAGAGCAGCACGGGCTCGCCGGCCGCGACCAGCGACCCACAGCGCGCGGGCGCGGGGCGGCGCGGCCGCCGCCGTCCGCCGGCGAACCACCGGAGGATCTCGCCGAGGGGCCACCACAAGACCATCGACACGCCGGGCGCGAAGCGCGCGAGCGGCAGGCCCTCGCGCAGCAGCACCGCGTTCACCAGCAGATAGTCGATCAGTGACCGGTAGCGCATGACGTAGACGATCGTGTGCTGCTCCGCGAGCCGCCGTACGTGCTCCACCGAGTCCGGCAGCACCTGCACGTGGCGGAACGCCAGCGCGACCAGGAGCCGGCCGAGCGCACCGAAGCGCGTCAGCATCGCGGAGCGCTCGCGCTGCGGCTCGGGTGGCTCGACGCGTACCGGTTCCACTCGCAGCGTTTGCTCGGCCTGCTTCATCCCCGTCCCGTTGCCAGCATAGCGCAATTTTCAGAGGTAGCGACCGAGACCCCGCCGCTCGAGCTCGGCCACCACGCGGCGGACGTCCTGCGCCCGGTCGACCCGGCAGACGAGCACGGCATCCGGCGAATCGACCACGACCAGGTCGTCGACGCCGAGCAGCGCGACCAGCCGCTCGGGGCTGTCGACCACGCACCGCCGGCTGTCGACCGCGACCACCCGGCCCCGGGCGGCCGCGCCGTCGGCCGCCCCGCCCCGCCAGAGCGCGCCCACCGCGGCCCAGCTCCCGACGTCGCTCCACGGGAAGTCCGCCGGGACCACCGCCACGCGCTCGGCGCGCTCCATCACGCCCGTGTCGATCGACACCGACGGCAGGCGCCGATACGCCCGGGCCAGCGCCGACGCGCCGCCCGCGTGCACCGCACGCGCGAGCGGCTCGTAGACCTCGGGCAGGAGCTGCTGCAGCTCCTCCAGAATGCGGTCGACGCGCCACACGAACATGCCGCTGTTCCAGAGCGCGCCCGCGGCCAGCAGCCGGCGCGCCCGCGCCAGCGGCGGCTTCTCGACGAAGGCGTCCACCCAGGCCGCACCGGCTGCGGCCCCCCGCAGCGGCGCGCCGGGCCGGATGTAGCCGTACCCCGTCTCCGGACACGTCGGCCGCACCCCGAGCGTGACGAGCGCGCCCGTGCGTTGGGCGATCGCCAGCGCACGCGTCATCGTGCGGCGAAAGCGGGCACCCGCGCCGATCACGT
>DATMAZ010000226.1:0-3224 GCA_035559675.1 Candidatus Limnocylindria bacterium | reverse complement strand
ACGCGCAGAGCAGCGCGAGGCCGAGCGGCGCGAGGCGCCGTGCGAGCCGGTGGCGGCGGCGTCGAAGCTGGGGGGTCACGTGGCGCGGCACTGTGACGAAGGCTCCACCGGCAGGCAAGCGCGCGCAGCGCGGCGGCGAGCCTGCACCCGAAGGCTGCGAGGCTCGGGCGCGGCTGAGCGCGCCCGATGGCCGGCCGCGACGAGCCGCGGTCGCGATCGGCTTGAAAGATCCGCATGGCGGTGCGTACAGTCTTTGCCAGGGCCATGCGGAAACCGCTCGCAGCCACCGGCCGCCTGGGCGCGGCCGTGCTGATGGTCGTGGCGAGCCTGCCGGGGCACTTGCAGCTCGTGCACCGGCACGCCGGTGGCAACGCGGCCCACGTGCACGGCAATGCCCAGGCGCTGGCCGCCCGCGAGTCGCTGGACGCGCACCATCACCACCACCTCCATGCCCACGCCCCGGCGGATACCCATCGCCACGCGCACGCCGACGACGCGCACGAAGTGCGCCCCCACGGGGCGCACGACACCGCCCGCGGGCCGGCCGTGACGGCAGCGGACGGATTCCACGTCCACGAGCTGAACCCGTTCCAGCAGGTGGCGCGCAGCGTGCCGCCGCCCCCGCCCGAGCACGCGGCCCTCGTGAGCGCACCGCGCCCCGCACCCCGCTCGCGGCTCGACGTCGTGGCACGCGCCGCGCGCTCCCGCGATCCGCCGGCGAACCTCCTCGGCTGACAGCGGCGGCCGCCCATCGCGGCCGCCATCCGTTCACCGAACCGGCGAGCCACTGGCTCGCCCTCATCGAGGAGTTTCCATGCCACCGGTACGTCCCGCAGCGACGCCACGGGCGTCGTCGTCGCCATTCGCCGTCGTGCTCGCGCGCGCCTGCCTGCTTGCGTGCGTCGCGAGCGGCCGCGCGCTCGCGCAGAGCTCGGTCGAGCCGCCGGCGGCGCCCGCCGATGCGGAGGCATCGCCCGTGGCGCTGCCCGAGGTGGAGGTGGTGGGCCGCAAGGACAGCCTCGTGGGCGTGGCCGACAGCGCGTCGCAAGGGACGGTCGGTGCGAAGGAGATCGAAGCGCGCCCGCTCTACCGCCCGGCCGAGGTGCTGGAGACCGTACCGGGGCTGATCGCCACCCAGCACAGCGGAGCCGGCAAGGCGAACCAGTACTTTCTCCGCGGCTTCAACCTCGATCACGGCACCGACTTCGCCACCAGCGTGAACGGCATGCCGGTCAACCTGCCGACCAACGGCCACGGACAGGGCTACACCGACTTGAACTTCATCATCCCGGAGCTGGTCCGAACGGTGCGCTACAAGAAGGGGGTGTACTACGCCGACGAAGGCGACTTCTCCTCCGCCGGCGCCGCCGATCTCCGCTACTTCGATGCGCTGCCGCGCGGCCTGGCGCAGGTCGAGGCCGGGATGTACGACTACTACCGCGCGCTCGTCGCCGACTCCTCACGCGTGGGCGGCGGCACGCTGCTCTACGCCGGCGAGCTACTCTACAACGACGGCCCGTGGGACCATCCGGCGCATTTCCTCAAAGGCAATCTCTATCTGTCCTACACGATGGGCGACGAGCGCCGCGGGGCCACCGTGACCGGCATGGCGTACAAGGGCGGCTGGGATTCGACCGATCAGGTGGCCAAGCGCGCCGTCAACCAGGGCCTCATCTCGCGCTTCGGCACGCTCGACCCGTCGGACGGCGGCGACTCGCAGCGCTACAGCCTCTCCGGCGAGTGGCACCGCGCGACGTCGAACGGCACGACGCGCGTGAGCGCGTACGCCTTCTACTACGACCTCGACCTGTTCTCGAACTTCACCTACTTTTTGGACGATCCCAGGAACGGGGACCAGTTCGAGCAGAAGGACAACCGGTGGGTTCAGGGCGCGCACGCCCGCCACGACTGGGTGGCGGCCCTCGGGGAAATCGACACGGACAACACGCTCGGCCTGCAGGTGCGCAACGATGTCATTCGCGTCGGCCTGTTCAAGACCCGGCAGCAGGAGCGTTTGTCGACCACGCGCACCGATCACGTGGTGGAGACGAGCGTCTCGCCGTACTTCGAGACGCGCGAGCAGTGGAGCAGCTGGCTGCGCACCGTCGCCGGCGTGCGGGTGGACGTCTTCAACTTCGACGTCGACAGCAACGACCCGGCGAACTCCGGCACCGTCACCGATGCCATCGCCAGCCCGAAGCTCAGCCTGATCTTCGGTCCCTGGGCGGAGACCGAGGTGTACGCGAACGGCGGGCTCGGCTTCCACAGCAACGACGCGCGCGGGACGACCACCACGGTGGATCCGAGCACCGGCCGTCGGGTCGACCCGGTGGATCCGCTGGTGCGCACCTACGGCGCCGAGATCGGCACGCGCACGACGCGCATCTCGAAGCTCCACAGCACGCTCGCTTTCTGGTGGCTCCACATCGACTCCGAGCTGCTGTTCATCGGCGACGCCGGCACCACCGAGGCGAGCCGTCCGAGCCAGCGCTACGGCGTCGAGTGGGCGAACTTCTACTCGCTCACGCGCTGGCTCGATCTCGATGCCGACATCGCCGCCACGCACGCTCGTTTTTCCGACGACGCGCCCGAGGGCGACCACATTCCCGGCGCGCCCAACGTCGTCGTGGCGTCGGGGCTCACCCTGCACGACTTCCACGGGTTCTTCGGCGCGTTCCGCGTCCGCTACTTCGGTCCCCGCCCGCTCACCGAGGACAACCGCGTGACGTCCGACCCGACCTTTCTCACGAGCCTGCAGCTCGGCTACCAGTTCGACGAGACGTGGTCGGTCCGCGCCGACGTCTTCAATCTGTTCGATCGGGAGGACAGCGACATCGACTACTTCTATGCGTCGCGCTTGCGGGGAGAACCGCCCGGACCCGACGACGGCGGATACAACGACATCCACTTCCATCCCGTCGAGCCCATCACGGCGCGGTTCGCCGTGATCGCCCGCTTCTGAGCGCAGCGCCGTGCTGCCCGTGGCCACCGAGATGGAGCGCGACGGCGGGCAGGTGGTGCGCCGTCTCGTGCCGTCGCGTCTCCCGGCATCGTTGACGGCGTCGGCCGCGCTGCACGCGCTCGGCCTCCTTCTGGCGATGCGGTTCCTGGGATCGTTCGCCGCGCTGCCGGACTTGCCGCAGGCCGAGATCATCCCGGTGTCGCTGGTGTCGCTGCCGGGCGGCGGCGGCGGTCCCGCGGGCGACGGCTCGCCACAGCCACCC
>DATMAZ010000225.1:0-9439 GCA_035559675.1 Candidatus Limnocylindria bacterium | reverse complement strand
GCCTGGTCGCAGATGATCGTGCAGTTCGTCGACACACGGGCGTACGCGTTCGGGATCGTGCTCGCGACGTACCTCGCCGGGCTCGTGCTCGGCAGCGCGCTCTACGCGGGCATCGCCGACCGGGTTCGCCCCTGGCTCGCCTTCGCGCTCCTCGAGGTGCTGGTCGGACTCGCGGTCCTCGCCACCGTGGCGGCGCTGGGTCCGTGGCTGCCGCGGGCGCAGGCGAGCCTCGATGCGGCGGTGCGCGCGGCGAGCGGCAGCACCGCGCTCGCGACCTCGCTCCGCTTCGCGCTCGCCGCGGCGGCGCTGGTGCTCGTCCCGACGTTGCTGCTCGGCGCCGCGTTCCCCGCCGCCGTGCGGCTGGTCGCCGGCACACGGCAGGTGGGCGGGCGGCTCGGTTGGATGGCGGCGGTCAACATCGCCGGCGGCATCGCGGGCACGGCGCTCACCGGGTTCGTCGCCGTGCCGGCGCTCGGGCTGGTGCGTACGACGGTGCTGCTCGGCTGCACGGCGGCGGCCGTGGGTGGCATCGCGCTCGTGTACGGCGCACGCCGCCGCGCGCCGGCGGCGGCCGTCGCGCTCGCGATGCTCGCGGCAGCGGCGCTGTTCGGGCTTCGCATCCCCACCGACACGCTGGCGCGGCTGCTCGTGGCCGCCCGGGGCGGCACGCTCGAGTTCTACCAGGAATCGGCCGGCGCGACGGTGGCCGTCGTCCGCCAGCCGCACTTCGACGGCTCGTATCGGCGTCTCTACATCCAGGGCGCCTCGAACTCGGGCGACGGGCTCATGTCGCTGCGCTACATGCGTCTCCAGGCCCTGCTGCCGCTGGTGGTGCACGCCGGCGAGCCGCGCACGGCGCTGGTGATCGGGCTCGGCACGGGCATCACCTGCGGGGCGCTGCTCGCCTACCCCGGGCTCGCCGAGCGCGCGTGCGTCGAGCTGCTGCCGGCGGTGGTCGAGGCGGCGCGACGCTTTCGGGGAAACTTCGGCGTGACGACCGACCCGCGCATCACGCTGAGACTGCGCGACGGCCGCCACGATCTCCTCACCACCGCCGCGCGCTACGATCTCATCACCCTCGAGCCGCCGCCCCCGGACGCCGCGGGCGCCAGCGACCTCTACTCGCGGGAGTTCTATGCGCTCGCGCGCACACGGCTCGCCCCGCACGGGCTGCTCGCGCAGTGGTGGCCGCTCGGCCTCGGCGAGCGGGCGTCGCGCTCGCTGGTGCGCAGCGTGCTCGACGTCTTCCCGCACGTCACCCTGTGGACCACCGAGGCGCACGAGACGATGCTGCTCGCCTCCGCCGAGCCCATCGTGCTCGACGTGCCGCGGCTCACCGCCCGCTTCGAGGCGCCCGGCGTCCGCGAGGCGCTCGCCGAAGCCGGCGTCGCGACGCCGGCGGCGCTGCTCGCCACCTACGTCACCGATCGCGACGGCCTCGACCGCTTCGCGGGCGATGCGCCGCCCGTCACCGACGATCGACCGCGGCTGGAGCATGCCGGCTGGGGACGGGCCGGCGATTTCGAGGCCGTGGTGGGCCGGGTCTTCGCCGAGCGGCGTGCCGTCCCGCTCCAGGGCAGCGATGCGTCGCTGCGAGCCGCCGTCGACACGGAGCGTCGAATTCTCATGACCTTCTACCAGGCGGTGCTGGACCTTTACGCCGGCGGGGCGCAGACGGCGGCGGCGCGGCTGGCGCAGGTGACGAAGGCCGATCCCGACAACCCATACTATCGCTGGTTTCTCGGCCGCTGAGCGGGGCTTCACCCGGCGGCGGCCGTACGACCTTGGTCGGAGGCGCCGCCCGCACCGCTGCTTTGCCTGCTTGGAAGCAGGCAGTCACGATTCGTTACCAAATGTTGACCGCCTGTGCCGATGGCGATACGGAACAGCCGACAGCTGATCCCGAGCCCGAGGAGGGGCCGCCCATGACCAAGCATCCACACATCCGGACCGCGATCACCGCTGCCTTTGGCCTCACCGCCGCGCTCGCGTGGAGCCCGGCCGTGCACGCCTTCTACGCGGGGGGCGGGAAGGACGCCGCCAAGGGCAACGACTGCCTGATCGGCTACAACGGCATCGACGAGAGCGACGTCACGGTCCAAGGCAAGAAGCAGTTCGTCTCCTGTACCGACTGCGATCCGAGCTGCGACCTCGACGGCGTCAACACGCCGAACAACTCGTGTACCATCGCCGTCGGCGTGTGCATCAATCAGCCCGGCGTGACGGGCTGCACGCCGCCGAGCGGGCTCACCAAGGCCAGCGCCAAGGGCAAGGTGAAGGGCGTGAAGGGCGCCTCGGGCAAAATCAACATCGACTTGTCGCAGCTGCTCCAGGGCTCGGAGTGCAGCGCCTTCCTCAACATCGACGTTCCAACGAAGCAGAAGAAGAAGAAGAAGAAGAAGAAGAAGAAGAACACCGTGGAGGACGGCATGGCCACGGTGAAGCTCAGGGCTTCCGTCAAAAAGAACAAGGCGGAAGGCACCAAGGCCCGGAAGGATACCGACCGCCTCACGTACCTTTGCATACCGCGGCCGGCTGGTGAAGCGTGTCCCGAGGTGACGACCACGAGCACCACCACGAGCACCACCACGTCGACGCTCAAGCCCTGCGGCAACGGCGTGATCGACGCCGGCGAAGAGTGCGATTTCAACGCGGAGCTCACAGGGTGCGCCACCGGCGATACCTGCATTCCCGATTGCACCTGCGCGTCGAACTGCGCACCGCCCGGCTCCGGCGATCCGACCGGAGTGACCTTCCGGACCGGCGTCGGCACCCCCCAGTGCGGCTCGACCGGCTTCCTGCCAGTCGAAGCGTCCTCGCCGTTCGGCGGCTTCCTCGACGCGACCAGTTGCACCTGCGACACCTCGGCCGACTGCGTGCTGCCAGCGACCTGTGTGGCCGGCCACTGCACCGCCGGCGCCCCCGAGCGCATCGCCTGCACCGACGACACCGATTGTGCAGCGGGGCACGTCTGCGAGCCCTACACCATCGACCTCGGCCTCGGCTGCCTCTACATCGGCGGCGGGGTCTCGACCGTGCCCGGCGGCGCCACGCCGGATGACGCCCCCAGCACCTTCGGCGTCGATCTCGTCTGCGACGGCGGCGACACGCTGGCGCTCGGCGGCGGCGATACCGGCGATCCCAAGACCTGCACGCTCGCGGACGGCCCGTCCAAGTACTGCGCCAACGGCAACCCGGGCAACGGCCCCGACAACGCCTGCGACAGCGACGCGGACTGCCGTCCGAACTGCGCGGACGTCGTCTGTCACGACGGCGGCGCCAACGACGGCCAGCCGTGCGACCCGAACAACACCACGTTCTGCGCAGCCGGCCAGTGCTTCGGCAGTTGCATCAACGGCGCCCCGGGCAGCGACGGCAACGGCAAGTGCGTCACGGGCAACCAGTGCGGCACCGGCTCCGAGGGCACCGAGGGCGTCGACGGTCTCATCTGCGTACCGCGCCCGAACTGCTTCTTCGGTCCGCCGCTCCCCGTCCGCAACGACGCGCTCTCCACCTGCGTGCTGAACGTGTTCGACAACGACGCCTCCGGCGTCGCGTATCGGGCGGCCGGTGAGGTGACGGTGGGCTACACCCTCTCGTCGCGGGTGTTCTTCACCAGCCTCTCCTACACGCCGGCCGGCTCGCCGCGGGCGGAACCCTGCCCGCGCTGCGTCGACGGATCCGGCGATCCGGTGCCTTCCGGCGGCTCGGGCACCTGCAGCGCCGGCCCCAACGCCGGGCTCGCGTGCGTCGGCGTGGGCGCCGACGCCACCACGCAGGACTGCCCGCCGGACGGCTTCTTCTTCCTGGCGCCGCTCTCGGTGACGCTCGATCCCCTCACCACCAACACGTCGACGCTGCCGCTTGGCGGGATGGCGTCTTCGGACGGCCTCTTTTGCCCGTTCCAGGGCAACGGTGGCGCGTTCCGGGTCCCGGCGGCCCGGTTGATCACCATGCGCGGAGCCGCTGCCGCGGGCGGCCTTGACGCCACGGAGCAACCCGCGACGCTGGCGAGCGCGTTCTGCATCCCGAGAACCGGCAGCGTCGTCATCGACGGCGCGGCCAACCTCCCGGGGCCCGGCGCCACCACGCTCGGCGGCACGCTGCAGCTCAATATCCCCTAACGACAACGGAAGGATAACCCCCCATGAAGACTCCGAAGCTGCTCCTGGGCGTCGCGCTGACGGGCGGCCTGCTGGCGGCGACGCCGGCGCTGGCTTTGCTCATTCCAGGAGGCCCCACCAAGAGTGCGACCGCCGACTGCTACGGCGAGCTTTCCATCGAGCCCCTCGACGCCGGCGCGGTCACGCTCAATCCGAAGGGCGTCCCCACCGTCACCTGCGCCGATGGCGACGACACCTGCGACGCTGACACGCGGGTAGACGGCACCTGCACGTTCAACGTCACGGTCTGCATCGACCAGACGAACGTCCCGGAGTGCACGCCGCCGGCAGGGCTGGACAAGCTCACCGCCTCCGGCAAGGCCAAGGGCGTCAAAGGAAAGCTTGCCTTCCAGACGCCGCAGTTGCTCGAAGGATCGGCGTGCGGCGCCTTCGTCGAGTTCAAGGTGCCCGTAAAGAGCCTCACGAAGGCCGGCAAGGGCACAGTGAAGATCAAGGCGAAGGCTCCGAAGGGCACGAAGCCACGCTCGGACGCCGACAAGATTCCCTTTGTCTGCAACCCGAGCCCGCCGGAGTGCGACGCCAGCGGCCGCACCGTCGACTGCCCGGCCAACCCCGCCGGCGGCCCGGACCAGCTGACCCTGGTGGTGGCCCAGACGGGCAACGATCTCGACAACGGCTGGACGGGCATCTCGCAGAACTTCGCGGTCACGCCGAACGGCTCGCTCAACGTCTGTCTCTCCGAGTGCGACGCCACGAGCGACACGCTCTGCACGGCGAATGGCGCAGTGGGCGAGGGTACCCCGAACGGCGCCACCTTCGGGGCGCCGCTGCCGCTTTTGGCCTCGAACGTGCCCGTCTGCGTGGTGAACCGCTTCAACGAGCCCATCACCGGCCAGGTCGACTATGCGACGGGTGACATCGATCTGCGCGTCACGCTTCTCTCGGACGTCTTCTTCACCAACGCCTCCGAGGTATGCCCACGCTGCAACGGCGGTCGGTGCACCTCCGGGAAGAACATCGACAAGGCGTGCACAGTCGACGCCACATTGTTCGTCGCCGAGGGTGAAGGTCAGAAGAACTACAACCTGTCCGAGGACTGCCCGCCGCTCGGCAACCCGGTCGCCACGCTGAACATCCTCTTCGATCCGCTCACCAGCGGCGACACGGGGCCGCTCTCCGGCGGCGCCAACCCGCCGTGTCCGCGCACCGGCGGCCCGGGCATCAACCCTCAGCCAAACGCCTGCGCGCAGGGCTGCGGCTCGGTGTGCACAGGGGCGGCGTGCGTCGAGAGGATCCCCAATCCGGTAAACCCCGAGGAGCTCGTCTGCCTCGACAACAAGGGCGGCATCAGCCAGGTGTGCTGCAACGACAACACCGCACGCGCGTGCTTCCCGCTGGAGAACGGTGGCACGCTCAGCCGCGTCGGACGCGCCGAGGTGCCGATTCCGGCGTTCCCGGACGACACCTTCCCCAAGACCGGTACCGGCACGGTGGCGTCGGTCTTCTGCGAGGCGGCCACCGGCAACTCGAGCATCGACGGCACCACCGGGCTTCCCGGACCGGCCGCCCTGCTGCTGTCCGGCTGCCAGTACTGGCTGAAGAACTGAGCACACGCCCGCCGCCGCAGTGCGGCACGCGATGAGACGAGCGGCGAGGTCCTGGGGGGCCTCGCCGCTTCGATCGTCGGGGTGTCTTTTCTTCCGCGGAGTCGTTGCAAACCGGCCCCCAACCACGCTACGTACGGGCCGCTTTCGAGTCACCGCGCGCAACGATGCGCCAAGCGAGGGGGAAGGGAGCCATGATGGATCGCCGTGGGCTTCGAGTCTGGGGGCTGGCCGTCTCGAGCGCGTTGCTCGCCGCACCGGCTGCCGCGACCATGCGATTCGGGCCGTTGCAGATCTCGGGCAACCTGCAAAGCCAGAACATCGTCCGCCATCCCGACCCACAGACGTACCAGTTCATCCAGAACCGCAACGTGGCGCGCCTGCAGCTGACATACGACTGGCTGCAGGGCGGGCGGTTGATGGAGAAATACAACATCCCGTTCATCCGGGACTCCAAGCTGTTCTTCCTGACGCGCGGCGTCTACGACAGCGTTTACGACACCACGCCCGGCTTTGCGCCTCGCTTCGACATCCACGGCAAGGCCTTCTCGGGGCAGACCCTGCCCGACGCGCTGCGTTCCGCCGGGCTCTCGCAGAACGTGATCCGGCTCCGCGGCTTGGACCGCAACGCTCGCGACTCGCTGAAATTCGACCAGAGCGAGATCCCGCGCGAGCTGTACGTCGACATGCGATTCCGCGACGTGCCGCTCAGCATCCGGGCCGGCCGCCAGCAGATCGTCTGGGGCGAGACCGACAACTTCCGCATGCTCGACCGCGCCAACTCGCTCGACCTCACCTGGCACTTCCAGCAGGAAATCCCGGCGCCGGCGCTCGGCTGGGACGAGATCCGCCAGCCGTTCTGGATGGTGAAGCTCCTCTACGAGCTGGGCGACGTGTGGAAGTTCTCGCAGAGCTTCCTCGAAGGGTACTGGAACCCGGGCGATTGGCGTCCGGCCCGGCAGGCCTTTCTCCCGAGGCCGTGGGGTCTCCCGTTCCTGAACCCGCTCACCAACCCGCTCGACGGCGTCTTCCACCAGGGTGTCTGCGGCCCGTCCCCTTTCCCGCCCTTCGACGGCGGTTCGGGTAGCTGCCGGCAGCTCATCGGGAACACCAAGCTCTTCACGAAGGGCGACTGGCATCGGAACCCCGGGGACAACAGTCAGTTCGGGATCCGTTATCACGGCATCGCGCCATTCGGCCTGGAGTTCACCCTGAACTACTTCTACCAGCGCTTCGCTGGCGACGACGGAACGAACTACGCCCCGCTGAAGGGCTTGCCAAAAAACGCCGAGAACCAGCAGCTCTCCGCCGATCTCGTGAGCCGGGGCATCTTCCCGGCCGAGGCATACCATCCGTACGTCCACACGATCGGCGCCTCGGCGAATTACTCGGACGATACCTACACCCAGACCGTCTATCGGATGGAAACCATCGTCGATCTCGGCGTCCCGTTCTTCGACGTCGGTCGTGTCACGACCATCGACTCCCCCGCGCTTCCCGGGATCACGAAGAAGGACATGTGGAAGGGCATGGTGGGCTTCGACCGCCAGACGTGGATCCGCTGGATCAACAAGAAGACGACGGTGTTTCTCACCGGGCAGTTCTTCTGGCATCACGTGCTGGGCGCCCCCGAGTGCAACGCCGCCACCGTGGCGAACGCCCCGCCCTCGAAAAAGCACAGCTGTCTCGTCGGCGGCCTCGACCTGCCGTCGACGGCGCGGCTCGGCACCCCGTCGGCCGCCCAGGGCGGCAGCCCGTCCTACCGCGACAAAATCCGCGACTGGGAAGCGCTCATCACCTTCGCGGCCTTTACCTTCTACAAGGGCGGCAGCGTCGTGCCGACCATCGGCATCGCGCTCGACCCCGTAAATCAGTTCAGCATGGAGCCGTTCTGGGCGGTCGACTACGTGGTGCGCGACGACTTCGTGGTGAACCTCTCGCAGCGCTACTTCGTCACACCGCGCGGCCACAGCACGCCGATCTTCGAGACGTGGGGGCTCGCCGGCCTGAACGCCGGACGCTCGGAAACGGCGCTGCGGCTCACCTACCAGTACTGAGCGCGGCGGCGCCGATCGGCGCCGCCGCGATTGATCGGCCGGAGGGGCCCGGCTAGACTCCGGGCCCTTTAGTTCGATGGCCGCGAGCCCCACTCGACATCGGCTTGCGCTCGCCGTCGCCTTGGCGGGCGTCGTGGTGAGCGCGGTCACACTTTACGTCGACCAGCGTCTGGCCAGCGACGCCGGCTACACGAGCTTTTGCAACGTGTCGCAGAACGTCAACTGCGACGTCGTGCTCGCCAGCCGCTACGGGCGCTTCCTCGACATCCCGGTGCCGGCGTGGTCGGTTTTGGCCTTCGTGATCGGCGCGGTGCTGGCCGTTCCCGGAGCGATCGGCGTGACGTCGCTCGTGGCCGACGTGCTGCTCGTCGTGCTGGTTTCGGCCAGCGTGGGTTTCACGCTGGTGATGGCGGCGCTGGCGTTGGTCGTGCTGAAGGCGATCTGCCTGCTGTGCCTCTCGATGTACGTGGTGGTCGCCGCCTGGGCGGTGGTGGTCCTCCCCTTCGCACGCCGCCTGCCGGTGGTGGGCAGGCCGCTCGCGCGCCGCTCCACCGCCTATGCGTTCTCCCTGGCGGGCCTGCTCGCGGCCGTCTCGGCCGGCGCATGGTCCGCGGCGCGGGTGCCGGCTCCCTTCACCACCGTGCAGGAGATCTGCGAGGCGGATCCGCGGTTCTGCGAGTACTATCGCGGGCGGCCGACCAGCGCGCCGGAGGCGGTGATCGGCAGCGAGCCCCACGCCAAGGGTCCGGCGGACGCGCCGGTCACCATCGTCGAGTTTTCGGACTTCCAGTGTCCGGCGTGCGCGCACGCTTTTCTCGATCTCCACGACCTAGTGCGCCGGCGCTCGGACGTGCGCCTGGTTTTCCGGCATTTTCCGCTCGACGAGCGCTGCAACGACGACCTCCAGCACGGCGTCCATCCGGTCGCCTGTCTCGCCGCCTGCGCGGCGGAATGCGCCGGCCAGCAGGGCAAGTTCTGGGAGTATCACGACCTGCTCTTCGAGAATCAGGCGACCCTCTCCCGCGACGCCTTCTTCGGCTTCGCGCGCGAGCTCGGCCTCGACATCGCCCGTTTCCGCACCTGTCTCGACGCCCCGGAGACCATGGCGCTCGTGCGCGACGACGTGCGCGCGGGCAACTCCCTCGGCATCGAGTCGACGCCCACGATCTTCATCAACGGGCGGCGCATCCAGGGTGCGCTCGAGCGTCACTACTACGACTACGCCATCACCATCGAAACACAGCCCCCCGGCACGAGCGGCTGACACGGAGGACGACCATGGAGCTCACCGAGGATTCGAAATATCGCCTCGCCTACCTGGCGCTGCGGCTCATCTTCGACGCCAAGCTCAGCAAGGGCGATCCCTCAGCCTCGCCGGGCATCCTCAAGTTCCTCGACCTGCTCGCGGGCACACAGCTCGCCGGCGAGGCCAGCGGCAAGCACTACGCGTCGCAGCGCGAGAAGATCGAGAGCTTCATCGACGCCGAGTACGACGACGAGGTGCTGGAGATCGTTCGGCGCACGGCGGCCGAGCTCACCTGACGGTCTCCACCCGCTCCTTCAGCGCGCGCAGCGCGGCGAGCATGGCGGCCGCGCGCCCGAGCTCGTCCTGCAGCGCCGCGCTGGCCGCGCGCAGCGCGGCCAGCCGCTCGGC
>DATMAZ010000224.1:0-68701 GCA_035559675.1 Candidatus Limnocylindria bacterium | reverse complement strand
CTCAGCGCAGCTCGAGGATGCCGCGGCGCGGATCGATCGCGTAGGTGAACTGGTCGAGGAAGTTGAGCCCGATCACGCCGTCGAGATCGTCCTCCATGCCGTCGAGCACGAGGGCCTGGATGCGATCGGCACGGCGCGGGCCGACGGCGACGGATTGCAGGCGGACGACCCCGGCGCGCACCGTGCCCGCGGCCGTGTCGACTTCGATGTGACGCTGGGGCGGAAAGAGACCCAGCCGCCCAGCCATGAGCGGCGTGATGACGCAGGACGTAGCGCCGGTGTCGAGGAGAAAGCGCCCGGTTACGTGGTCGTTCACCCGGGCATCGAGCACCCAGCCGCGGCCGCTCTGCACCAGCCGCACCGGCGTCTCCGGCGTCCCGTCGGCGAACGCGCGCGCGAGCGGCGGTGCGGCGAGCACCAGCGCCACGAGGAGCCATCGGGACGTTTGGTCCATCAAACCGAGGGATGGGCGGCGGCGTGCTCGGACAGGCAGAGCCGGATCTTGCGGACCAGGTCCTGTCCGCTGAACGGCTTGGTGATGTAGTGGTTGGCGCCGAGCGCGAAGCCCTTCTCGACGTCGGCCGGCGACGACTTCGCGCTCAGGAAGATGACCGGCAGCGTCGCCGTGGCCGGGGTGCTGCGGATCTTCTGCAGTACCTCGTAGCCGTCGATCTCCGGCATCATGATGTCGAGCACCACCAGGTCGAACCGCTCCTGCTCCAGGAGCGCGAGCGCCTCCCGGCCGCCCGGGCAGTGCACCGGCCGCATGCCTTCGACGCGCAGCCGGGTCTCCACCAGCTCCGCGATCAGTGGATGATCCTCGACGACGAGGATCCGAGGCTTGTTGTCCGCCATGTCCCTTTCACTCCTCTCCTGACGTTCCGACGGGCGTCTCCCTCACGCGATCCCGTAGCGATCGAGCTTGCGATAGAGCGTGCGCCGCGACAGCCCGAGCAGCCGGGCCGCCTCGATGCGCTTGCCGCCCGAGGCCTGCAGCGCGCGCAGGATCTGCTCGCGCTCGGCGGCTTCGAGCGACAGTTCGGGCGCGCCGCTGCGGCCCGCCGTTTCGTGACGCGTCTCGAGCAGCAGCGGCGGCAGGTGCTCGGGCAGCACGACGGTGCCCCGGGCCACCACCAGCGCGCGCTCGATCACGTTGGCGAGTTCGCGCACGTTGCCGGGCCAGGGATAGCGCTGCAGCAGGTCGAGCACACGCGGGCTCACGCCCGCGATCGACCGCCCGAGCTTCGCGTTGCAGACGGCGATGAAATGCCGCACGAGCGGCTCGATGTCGTCGGGCCGGTCGCGCAGCGCGGGCAGCGCGATCGTGCCCACGTTCAGCCGGTAGAACAGATCGCCGCGAAACGTGCCCGCGGCCACCATCTCCTCGAGGTCGCGGTTGGTCGCCGCGATCACGCGGATGTCGATGTGGATCGGCGTCGGCGAGCCCACGCGCTTGATCTCGCGGTTCTCGAGCACGCGCAGCAGCTTCACCTGCACCCCGAGCGGGAGCTCGCCGAGCTCGTCGAGGAAGATCGTGCCGCCGTTGGCGGCCTCGAAGAGGCCGATGCGATCGCGATCGGCGCCGGTGAAGGCCCCGCGGACGTAGCCGAAGAGCTCGCTCTCGAGCAGCGTCGGCGTGAGCGTCGTGCAGTTGCAGGTGACGAAGGGCTTGTCACGCAGCGGCGAGAGGTTGTGGAGGGCGCGGGCGACCAGCTCCTTGCCGGTACCGCTCTCGCCGGTGATGAGCGCGGTGGTCGGATACCGGGCGAGCCGCTCGATGAAGGCGAAGACCTCCAGCATGGCCTGGGAGCGGGCGATCATCCCTTCGAACTCGACCACGCCCTGGAGGCGCCGCTCGAGGATGCGCGTGCGGTGCTCGAGCTTGCGCTTCTCGAGCACGTTGGTCACCACGCGCTCGAGACGGCGGAAGTCGATGGGCTTCTCGACGTAGTCGGCTGCCCCCGCCTGGATGGCCTCCACGGCATCCCGCACGGTGGAGTACGCGGTCATGAGCACGAGCTGGACCTCCGGGTCGCGCTGGCGCACGGCGGCCAGCAGCTCGAGCCCGTCCATCCGCGGCATCCGGACGTCGGACAGGATCAGGTCCACCGGCTCGTGCGCGAGCAGCTCGAGGGCGTCGGCGCCATTCTCGGCGGCCTTCACGGTGTAGCCGCGGCGTCCGAGAAAGCGCGAGAGGATGGCCCGGATGTCCGGGTCGTCCTCGACCACGAGGATCTTCCCGTTCGCCGGCTCGGCCGGCAGTGTCGGAGCGTCGTCGGTCATGTGCGTCGCCAAGGAACCGTGGCGCGGGTGTGCCTCGGCTGACGCAAAGCCCGTGCCCATGCGCCACGCGGATGGGGGAGGCGACCACCACCGCGAAAAACCGGCAGGTTACGCCCGGATCGAACCCTGCCCGCGCCGGCGGCGCGCGCTCGCGACGGGTGTCACGGTGTCACGGATGTGCCAGATCGTTGGGTTTGCGGCACGCGGCCGTCACGACCGGCGTCCAGACGCACGAACGCCCTCGCGCTCGCACGGCACCTGGCGAGTGCGCGGGCGGCGGAGGGCGTTGCGGCAGGCAGCTACGCTGTAACGGGTCGGTTCAGTCGAGCAGCGCCCCGGGGACGCGGCCGAGATCCTCGTTGAGACCGCGGCGACGCGCCAGCTCCTGGATGGCCTTCCAGGCGAGCTTGCTCGGCTCGGCGTGCGCGTTCTCCCAGCGGTTGACGGTCGAGACCGTCACGGCGATCTCGTGAGCGAACTCCTCCTGAGTCATGCTCAGCTTCTGCCGAAGGCTGCGAATCAGATTGCCAGCATTGTCTTCCATTGCACCGTCCTTACCCTCGCCCCGTAAGCGGGCCTCGTGCGGGCGTTGGGCAGCAACTGACGTGCCACCGGCCTAAGCACACTGGGCATGGCGTTCTGGCGGCAGGCGCCGCGACCGTCCGCCAAAATCTTGTGGGCGCGCCGCGAAAACGTCATTCTTCCGCCGCTCCCGAACTGTGCTATGGAGAGCTTCATGCGAGCAGTGGTGAGCGCCGCTCTCATGGCGATCGCGATCACGGCGGTGTGCGCGGGCCCGCTGCGGGCCGAGGACGCCAGTCCGGAGGCCACGCTGAAGGCCTATCTGGGCGCGCTCAAGGAGGCGCGGTTCGAGGACGCCTACGACCACTGCTCGAAGGCCATGCGCCAGGGCAAGTCGAAGGAGGAATGGGTGAAGGACCAGAAGGCGCTCATGGCT
The DNA here is from genome assembly GCA_035559675.1 of Candidatus Limnocylindria bacterium. Taxonomy (GTDB): domain Bacteria; phylum Desulfobacterota; class Binatia; order DP-6; family DP-6; genus DATMAZ01. The sequence goes on along the minus strand of DATMAZ010000224.1, from coordinate 65,460 downwards.
TTCGCCGACGTGAAGATCTTCAACTTCACCGTCTACCCGGGGAAGGTCGAGGGCGACAAGGCGCAGGTGCCGAACATCCTCGAGTCGCAGGACAAGTTCGTCAACACGCTCGGCCTCACCGAGTACGAGCTCTACACGCTCGTGCGCGAAGACGGCGGCTGGCGGGTCGACCAGCAGATGCTGGTGGAGACCCCGGACGTCCCCAAGTGGTTCCCCAAGGACGCGAAGAAGCCCGCCGGCTGACATCGCTCGGCCGGAGCCGGCGGCCGTAGGCACGGGCTGCCGGTTGACACTCGGAAGTGGGGTTTGTTACTGCGGCGCCGCGCATTTGCGCGCTTAACCACCCCCAGGGAGGGTTCTATGCCCCGTTGCGTGACGAGGACGGCCGCCGTCCTCGTTCTAGGTCTGCTCGGATGCCATCGCGAGGTCGAGATGACCCCGCTGATCGAGCGTACCATCTACGTGACCGACCGTTTCTACGACGTGGTGGCACCCTCCAAGGACCGGGCGATCGTCGTGGGCTACGGTGGCAAGATCCTGATCACGGAAAACGGCGGGCGGAACTGGACGGTGGTCGAGAGCGGCGTCGACCAGGCGCTCTACAGCATCTACGTGCACGGCGACCGCGCCTGGATCGCCGGGCAGGACGGTCTCATCCTGCACAGCACCGACGGTGGCAAGACCTGGGCGCCGCAGCAGTCGAACGCCGAGTTCACCGACACGGATGGCGCCAAGAAGCGCGCCTACCTCTTCGCCGTGAGCGGCATCGACGAGCAGCACCTCTGGGCGGTGGGCGACCGCTCGACCCTGGTTTCGACCCGCGACGGCGGCGCCACCTGGACCTACCAGAAGGTGAAAGCGCCCGGGGACGGCACGGCCGAGGAGGAGCTTGCCGCGGCCGATCCCGTGCTCTACGACGTCCGCTTCGTCGATCCGAACCGCGGCTGGGTGGTCGGCGAGTTCGGCAAGATTTTCTACACCGAGGACGGCGGCGCCACCTGGACCGAGCAGAATCGGAGCTTGCTCGAGAAGTCGGGGTACTTCGACCCGCTCGACCTGCCGAGCCTGTTCGGGCTGTTCGTCAAGGATCCGCAGCAGGTGCTCGCGGCCGGCATCGAGGGGCACATCGCGCGCACCACCAACGGCGGCGTGGACTGGAGCTACGATCCGCTCGACGTCGGCGAGATCAAGATGCAAGACCCTCTCTTCGACCTGGAAGAGTTTCCGGACGGCTCGGGATGGGCGGTCGGCGCCGCAGGCGAGATCTTCCGGAAGGAAGCGGGCGCTGCGAGCTGGAAGCGGGCGAACATCGGTCAGGACGTGCTCACCTGGCTGCGTGCGCTCGATTTCTCCGATCAGCAACACGGCTGGATGGTCGGAGGCTTCGGCCTCATCTTCCGGACGACCGACGGCGGCAAGACGTGGCTGCCTTCGCAAGGGTGAAAGGCTCAGGAGACTCCCATGAGTGCCGGTGAGACGAGCGCCCAGGACAAGCAAGCCCTCTATTGGCTCGGCGAAAAGCTGATCCAGTACCGCCACCCGGTGTCGATCCTCGTGCTGCTGGTGACGGCGATGTTCGCCTACTGGAGCTTCCAGCTGAAGCTCGAGACGAGCTTCGGCGACCTGCTGCCTCAGAGCCACCCCTTCGTCGCGGTGCACAACAAGTACGCGCCGACGTTCGGCGGTGCGAACAACGTGCAGATCATGGTGGAGGTCGAGCAGGGGAACATCTTCACGGTCGAGACGCTGGCCCGGATCTACCGGATGACGGAGGCCGTGGATCAGGTCTATGGCGTGAACCACAACCAGATCGATTCGATCGGCCACCGCACCACGCGCTACCTGAAGGCGCTCTCGGGCGGTTTTCTCCGGGCCGAGCCGGTCATGGTGGGGCTGCCCAAGACCCCCAAGGACGCGGCGGCGATCCGCCGCATCGTTCACAACACCGAAAGCATCTACGGCATCCTCGTCTCGCTCGACGATCGCGCCGCGCTGATCCGCGCCAACTTCATTGAGGGCCGCCTCGACCACCGCCGGACGTTCACCGAAATCAACGAGAACGTGATCGCGCCGTTCGAGGGCGGCTGGATCGGCGCCCTCGTGAAGGGGCGCAACGTCCTCAAGAAGGACGAGATCCAGCCGGCCGAGATCGAGGTGGTCTATCCCGACACGGCCGCCGCCGAGGCCGGGCTGAAGGCGGGCGACATCATCACGGCCGTGGACGGCCGACCGGTGGCCGACCGGACGGCGCTCGCGCTGGTGATGGCGGCTCACGAGCCGGGCGACAGGGTCACGCTCACGGTAAAGCGGGCCGGCGCGGAGCAGCCGGTTGAGCTCACCAAGCGCGCGCCCGACATGCGCATTTACGTCGCCGGTGAGCCGCGGCTCTATGGCTGGGTGTACAGTTACGCCAACGACGTCTTCCTGATCTTCACGTTGACCTACTGCCTCGAGTGGATCCTCCGCTGGATGTACTTCCACGACTGGCGCGGCTCGCTGCGGCCGACGCTCACCGGCGTGATCGCCGCCTTCTGGGGCCTCGGCTTCGTGCACCTCATCGGGTTCGCGCTCGACCCGTTGATCCTGGTGATGCCGTTCCTCATCACGGCGCGCGCGGTGAGCCACGCGATCCAGATGCACGACCGCTACTACGAAGAGTTCGAACGCCACAAATGGGACCAAAAATCGGCCATCGTGGCGGCCTTCGCGGAGCTCTTTATCCCGACGCTCTCGGGCATTCTGACCGACGCCTTCGGCGTGCTGGTCGTCATGCTGGTGCCGATCGTCATGCTGCGGAAGCTGGCGATCGTGGCCTCGTGGTGGATTCTCGCGATCACCGTCGCGGAGATGCTGCTGAACCCCATCGTCTACTACTATCTGCGCGCGCCCGATCCCGAGGTCGTGCAGGCGCGTGAAAAGGGCTGGTACCGGGCGCTCATCAACCGCGTGACCGACTGGAACCTTTCGCGGGTCGGCAAGGCCGCGACGCTGACGTTTTGGGGCGTCGTCACGGTGATCGGCCTCTTGCAGATGCGGGGGCTGATCGTCGGCGACCCGACCTCGGCCTCGCCGCTGGTCTGGGAGGATTCGCCCTACAACGTCTCGCACGCCCACATCCAGGAGAAGTTCGGCGGCGTGGAGCCGCTCATCGTGGTGGCCGAGGGGTACGACCGCGACGCCATGAAGGACCCGCAAGCGCTGCGCACGATGGAGAAGTTCCAGCGCTTCCTCGAGCGCGACCCGGACGTCGGCTACAGCTTCTCGCTCACCGACATCCTGCGCACGGTGAACCAGGTGTTCCACGAGTTCGAGCCGAAATGGGGCGTGGTGCCGAACACGGCCCGTGACGTCGGCCAGACGTTCTTCGTGTTCTTCGCGAACTCGCCGCCGACCGAGACGTCGAAGTACGTGACGCCGGACTACCAGACCGCGCATGTTACCTTCTTCTGCCGTAACCACCAGGGCGACAACGTGGCGCGCATCATCGCTCGCGCCAAAGAGTTCATTGCCGAGAACCCGATGGAAAAGGCGGAGTTCAAGCTGGCCGGCGGGCTCATCGGGGTGCTGGCCGCGGCTAACGAGGAGTTGGTGCGCAACGACCTCATGATGAACGCGCTCGGCTTCGGCACGATGTTCGTTATCGTGTTCTTCACCTACCGCTCGGCGATCGCCGGGTTCCTGCTGCTGGCGCCGCTCTTCATCTCCAACATCCTGGTGAACGGCCTCATGGCCACCCTCGGGATCGGCATCAATATCAACACGCTGCCGCTCGTCACCGTCGGCGTCGGCTTCGGTATCGACTACGGCCTCTACATCGTGAGCCGCGTTATCGAGGAGATCCGCATTTCGGGCGATCTCGATCAGGCGATTCGTGAGGCGCTCTGCACGTCCGGGAAGGCGGTGAGTTTCACCGCGGTCTGCATGGTGTTCAGCACCGCGCTCTGGATGCTCTCGAATATTCGCTTCAACGCGGTAATGGGCGGCTTTCTCGCGGTGTGGATGATGGTGAGCTTCGTCGCGGCGGAAACGCTGATGCCGGTGCTGATCGCGCTCGTGCGGCCAAAGTTCATCATGCGCGAAGCAGCCCGCGGCCACCGCCGCCAGCACATCCAAACCGCGCAGGCGGCGAGCTGAGGAGCACGTCATGGGACTCTGGGAATCGGTCGGCATCTGCCTCGGCTTCAGCTTCCTCTTGATCGCGGTGGACGAGGTCATCCACGCGCGGCGGCGGCGGCGAAGAGAGCAGGGTGGGCAGTCCGGGCACTGACGCGCCGCTGATCGCGGTCGAACAGCTCACGAAGTTCTACGGCGCGACGCGGGCCGTCTCGGACGTGTCGTTCGGGGTGGGCCGCGGCGAGGTGGCGGCGCTGCTCGGACCCAACGGGTCCGGGAAGAGCACGCTCATGCGCTGCCTCATCGGCTTCTTCTCGCCGACCAGCGGCCGCGTGTTGCTCGACGGCCGGGACGTGACCATGCACCCGGTGCGCGAGCGCTCGCGCATCGGCTACCTCCCCGAGCAGGTGATGCTCTACCCGGAGCTCACCGTCCGCCGCTACCTGCGCTTCGTCGCCGGCGCGAAGGGCCTCAGCGGCACGGCCGCGCGCGCGGCCGTCGAGCACGTGATCGAGGCCTGCGGGCTCGGCCCCATGGCGAGCCGATTTGCCGGGACGCTGTCGAAGGGCTACCGCCAGCGCGTGGGGCTCGCGCAGGCGCTGCTCGGCGACCCCGACGTGCTGGTGCTCGACGAGCCGACCGTCGGGCTCGATCCCATGCAGACGGTCGAGATGCGAGCGCTGCTCAAGTCGCTCGCCCGCTGCACCGTGCTGCTGTCGACCCATCTGCTCGCCGAGGCGAGCCAGCTCTGCCGGCGGGTGATCGTGCTGAAGGAGGGCCGGCTGGTGGCCGACGACACCCCGGAGGGGCTCGCCCGCCGCCTCGGGTGGACGAACAGCGTGGTCGTCCGCATCGACGGACCGCCAGAAGACGTGCGGGCCGCGCTCGCCGAGCTTGCCGGCGTGAGCGCCGTCGAGTCGAGACCCGAGGCGGCGGGGGCGGGGCGCACCTGGGTGGTGCGCACGAGCGACGCCCGCGACGTGCAGGCCCGGCTCGCGAGCCTGGTGGTGGCACGCGGCTGGACCCTGCTCGAAATCCGCGCGGAGGAGCCGACGCTGGAGGACCTGTTCGTGCGGTTGGTGGGCTAGGATGACGCCGTTCGTCGCGCTACTGCGCAAGGAGCTGCGTGTCTACTTCGGGGGACCGCTCTGGTACCTCGTGGCGGCGGCGTTCCTCGCCTACACGGGCTTCTACCTGCACTCCGACCTCGTCTACTTCCTCACCTTCGGGTTCGGCATGAACATCATGGAGAACCTGTGGCAGCTGGTCTTCTTCGACGTGCGCCTCGTGCTCATCCTGTCGATTCCGCTGCTCACGATGGGGCTTCTCGCCGAGGAGCGCCGGCTCGGGACGCTCGAGCTGCTGCTCACCTACCCGCTGAGCGACCAGGCGGTGGTGGCCGCCAAGTTCGTGGCCTGCCTCGTGGCGGTGGGCGCGTTGCTCGCCGCCACGACGACGTATCCCGCGCTCATCTACGCGGTGCAGCCCTTCGCGCTGCCCCCGATCGCCGCCGGGTATCTCGGGCTGCTGCTCCTCTCCTCGACCTGCATCGCCTACGGGCTCTTCGTGTCGTCGCTCACCTCGAGCCAGGTGCTCGCCGGCTTCCTCACGGTGATGCCGCTCTTTCTTCTCTGGCTCCTGTCGTGGAACGAGGCGGCGGTCGGCGCCGACACGGTGACCATCCTGCGAGCGCTGTCCCTGTTCGATCACTTTCAGTCGTTCTCGGTGGGGGTCATCGAGGTGCGCGACGTGTTCTACTTCCTCGCGCTCACCGCGGGCTTCTGGTGGGGCACGCTGCGCGTGCTGGAGGCGCGACAGTGGCGCGGCCGCCGCTGACCGCCGGCGCGCAGTGGGTGCGGCTCGCCGCGGCGCTTCCCGCGCTGGTCGGGATCTTCATCTTCGGCCAGTTGGTGCTGGACGCGCGCGGCTGGCGGGCCGACCTCACGCCCGAACGGCGCTACACGCTCTCGCCGCGTGCCCGCGAGGTGCTGCGCGATCTCGACGTCGACGTGCGAGCCCTGGCGTTCCTTCGCTCGATGGACCCGCGCAACGTGCCCATCCGCGATCTCCTGACCCAGGTGACGGCGGTGACGCCGCGCATCGAGGTCGAGATGCTCGACCTCAATCGTGCGCCGGCGCTGGCACGCGAGTACGAGGTCTACGGCGTGGGCGTGGTGCTCGAGGCGGGCGGGCGGCGCCGCCTCGTGTCGAATCCCACGGAGGACTCGTTGCTGGCCGGGCTGCTGGCGGTCACGCGGCCGACGCCGCGGCGGCTGGCGTGGGTGGTCGGTCACGGGGAGGGCGACATCGAGAGCACCGAGCGGCAGACGGGGTTCGCGCGGTTGCGCCGCGTGCTCGGCGAGGAGCAGTACGTCGTGCGTCCGACGACGCTCGGCACGGCGGGGATTCCGGACGATACGGATGCCGTGGTGATTGCCGGCCCCAAGCAGGACTTTCTCCCCGAGGAGCTGGCGGTGCTGAACGGCTACCTGCAACAGCCGGGCCGCGCCTTGATCATGCTGGATCCGCTGAAGGCGCCGGAGCTGGCGCGCTCGCTCTCGCGCTACCAGGTGGCGCTCGACGAGGAGATCGTGGTCGATCCGAGCGGCCGTCTCCACGGCGGCGAGTGGTTGACCATGCGGCTCGTCACCGGCGAGCGCAGCCATCCGATCGTGGCGCCGCTAACCGCCGACCCGCTGTTCTCGCGGGTCCGGCCGGTGCGAACGGGCACGCCGGAGGAGGCCGGGACGATCGTGGCGGAGCCCTTCCTGTTCACCAGCCGGGAGAGCTGGAGCACGCCCGACACGAGCGCGCTCCGCCAGGGAAGCGCCACGTTCGTCGAGGGTCGCGATCAACGCGGGCCGGTTCCGGTGGGCGTGGCGGTGACGTTTCCGGGTCTCCGCGAGCCCGGCATGCTTGAGCGACGGGGGCGGCTCGTGGTGCTCGGCGACTCGGACTTTGCGAACAACTTCTTCCTCGACTACCTCGGGAACAAGGACCTGGTGCTGAACGCGATTGCCTGGGTGAGCGAGGACGAGGCGGCGATGACGCACCGGCCGGAACGCGCCATCCCCGGCGTGAACCAGTTCTACGTCACCGACGAGCAGGGCGACCGGATCTTTTGGCAGACGGTCATTCTGCAGCCAGCCGTCTTCCTGGTCGTCGGGCTGGTGCTCGCGGCGCGGCGGCGGTGGGGCTGAAATGCGCTGGCGGCAGGTGATCGTGCTCTGGCTGGTGGCGAGCGGGCTCGCCGCCCAGTACTGGCTCGTCGATCGCCGCCGCCCGACCGTCCCGCCGGCCGAGCGACCCGAACGGCGCCGGCTGCTGGCCGAGCTGCCCACCAACGAGGTCGTGGGCGTCCGCATGGAGCGCGATGGTGCGGCCGTGGCGCTGCGGCGCTACGGCGAGCAGTGGACCGTGGAGCAGCCGCCCGGGGGCCAGGTGCCCGCGGGCCTGGTGCAGGCGTTCGTCGAGGCGCTGACGGCCCTGGAGGAGATCGAGCGCGTGCCTGCCGGCGACGCCGACGAGCGTGCGTTCGGCTTCGACGACGGGGCGCTGCGCGTCTACGTGAGCGACGCCCACGGGCGCGAGCTTGCGCTGGTCGTCGGTGCCAGCAACGCCAGCGGCACGGCCGTCTATGCACGCGTCGGCGACGCGCCCGATCCCGTCCTGATCGGGCGCAACCTCGAGTACTACGCGTCGCTCATCCTCGACGAGGTGCGGCGCTCGTCGTCCGAGCCCTCGGGCGACGGCCCCGTCGCGGCGACGGGCGCACGTGGTGGACGCGCGGTTGGAGCGGGGTGACGGGTCGTTCTTGGCACCCCTGAAGGAATTCTGGTACTCGACCGAGACCATGGATTTTGGCTTCAGCGAAGAGCAGGAGATGCTCCGCAGCGCCGCGCGCGATTTCCTCACGAAGGAATGCGACATTCCCTACGTCCGGAAGATGATGGACGACGACCGCGGCTTCACGGATGCCGTCTGGCGGCAGATGGCCGAGCTCGGATGGATGGGGCTCATCCTCCCGGAGCAGTACGGCGGCAGCGGGCTCACGTTCGTCGACCTGGTGGTGGTGCTCGAGGAGATGGGCCGGCTCGTCACACCTGGGCCGTTCTTCTCCACGGTGGCGCTCGGCGCCGTGGCGCTCCTCGAAGGCGGCAGCGACGCGCAGAAGCAGGAATGGCTCCCGGCGATCGCGGCGGGCAAACGGATCGCCACCGTGGCGCAGCTCGAGCCGTCCGGGCGCTGGGACGCCGACGGCATCGCGCTCGAATCGAAGCGCGACGGCGCGGGCTATCGCCTCTCCGGAACGAAGCTCTTCGTGCCGGACGGCCACACGGCCGACCTGCTGGTCGTGGCGGGCCGCGAGCCCGGCTCGACCGGCCGCGACGGCATCGGGCTCTTCCTCGTGGACCGCACCGCGCCCGGCGTCACGACCACCCTGCTCAAGACCATGGACCAGACGCGCAAGCTGGCCGAGGTGCGGCTCGACAACGTGGCGGTGGGCGCCGAGCGCGTGCTGGGCGCCGTGGGTGATGGCTGGCGGCTCCTCGAGCGCGTCGTCGATCGCGCCAAGGTGGCGCTCTGCGCCGAGATGTGCGGGGGCGCGCAACGCGTCCTCGACATGTCGGTCGAGTACGCCAAGGTGCGCGAACAGTTCGGCCGGCCCATCGGCAGCTTCCAGGCGATCCAGCACAAGTGCGCCAACATGCTGGTCGAGGTGGAGAGCTCGAAGTCGATCACGTACTACGCCGGCTGGGCGGTGGCGAACGACGTCGCCGAGGCGCCGCTCGCGGCCGCCATGGCGAAGGCGTACTGCTCGGACGCGTACCGCCACACCGCCGGCGAGGGCATCCAGATCCACGGCGGCATCGGCTTCACCTGGGAGCACGACATGCATCTGTACTTCAAGCGGGCGAAGAGTTCGGAAGTCACCTTCGGCGACGCCACCTGGAACCGCGAGCTGGTGGCGCAGCTGATCAACCTCTGAGGGCGAGCCGCATGGCGGAGATCGACCGCAGCGTCATCGGACAATGGGGGCCAGAAGGGCGGCTCTGCGTGGAGCGCGGCAAAATCATGGAGTTCGCGCGCGCCGTGAAGGACGACAACCCGGTCTTCACGACCGGCGACGCGCCGCCCGCGCCGCCCACCTTCCTCATGACCATCGCGCATTGGGTGGGAAGCCTGGGCGAGACGCGCCAGGGCATGAAGCTCGATTACCGCCGGCTGCTGCACGGCGAGCAGGAGTTCGAATACCTGCGGCCCATTCGCGCCGGTGACGTCCTCACCTTTCGCTCCCGCACGAAGGACGTGTTCGAGAAGCAGGGCAAGCGCGGCGGCACGATGACCTTCGTGCTGGGCGAGACGGAGTTCAGGAACCAGCGCGGCGAGGTGGTGGCCTACATGCGGAACACCCTCATCGAGACCGCCGACGCGGTGAAGGAGTGACCATGGCCTGGGCCTTCGACGACGTGCAGGAGGGCACCGAGCTGCCGCCGTTCGTGGTAGAGAAGCTCACGCGTACCGATCTCGTGCGCTACGCGGGCGCCTCGGGGGACTTCAACCCGATCCATCACGACGAGGAGTTCGCCAAGGCGGCGGGAAACCCCACGGTGTTCGGGCACGGCATGCTGACCGCCGGGTTGCTCGCCAAGTGCCTCACCGACGCCGTCGGCGTGGAGAACCTCCGGCGCTACAAGGTCCGCTTCGCGACGCGCGTCTGGCCGGGCGACCGCATCACGTGCACCGGCCGGGTGACGAGGAAGTACGAGGCCGACGGCGAGCGGCGCATCGACGGCGAGCTCGTGGCCACCCGCCAGACCGGCGAGACGGCCGTCACCGGCACGTTCACCGCGGCGCTGCCGGGACGTCGCTGAGCATGGCGGCGGCCCGCTCGGCGCTGGTCACCGGGGCCGCGCGCGGCATCGGCGCCGCCGTGGCGCGGGCGCTCGCCGACTCGGGCCTGGCGGTAGCGGTCACCGACCGCGACGGCGCCGAGGCCGAACGTACGGCGGCGGCCATCCGGGCCGCCGGGGGCGAGGCCGCCGCGTTCCCGCTCGACGTGACCGATCAGGCGGGGGTGGCGACGGCGGTGCTGGAGGTGGAGGCCCGGCTGCCACCCCTGTGGGTGCTGGTGAACAACGCCGGCTGGGACCGCCTCGAGCCCTTCATGGAGAACGAGCCGGCGCTCTGGGACCGGCTCATCGCCATCAACCTCCGCGGGGCGTTCAGCGTCACGCGTGCCGTGCTCGACGGCATGACGGCGCGCCGCGGCGGCCGCATCGTCAACGTGTCCTCCGACGCCGGGCGCGTGGGCAGCATGGGCGAGACGGTCTATGCCGCCTGCAAGGCCGGGCTCATCGGCTTCACCAAGTCGCTGGCGCGCGAGGTGGCGCGCCAGGGCATCACCGTGAATGCGATCTGCCCGGGACCGACCGAGACCGCGTTGCTCGACCAGGTGCGCGGCTCGGCTCGCGGCGCCAAGATCATGGACGCGGTGCGGCGGGCGATTCCCCTCGGACGCTTCGGCCAGCCGGAGGACGTGGCGGCGGCGGTCGCGTACTTCGCATCTGACGGAGCGGAGTACGTGACCGGGCAGGTGCTGAGCGTCTCCGGCGGCCTCACCATGGCCGGCTGAGCGTCACCGGCCGGACAAGCGTGAACGTGGAGCGACGCCGGCGCGCCGCCGCGGCGCGGGCGGGGGCGGTTCGCCTCCCCGCGGGCCGGGAGTCGTGAACGTGGCGGTGCGGGCACACGCATGACGCTCGGCGGATCGTCCCGCGAATCGTAGCGATTCGGCGTGGCGTTTCGTCGAGCGCGCGGCCGGCGATGTGGTGGCCCCGTGACACGGCCACCTGCCCGAGCACGCCGCATGGGCCCCCGACCGGGCGGCACGGCCCGTGCAAGGTGGGCACGAGACCGCGATGCTGTACGACGTCGGCGATTACGTCTTCCCGGTAGACCTGCCTCGGCGCGTGGTGTGCCGGGTCGACGCGGTGGATCGGGTGGCGATTCAGGGCGGTGAGATGATCCAGATCCTCACGCTGGCACCGCTCGGCGGGCCGTGGCGCCCGGGTACGCAGTTGATCCGGCTCGACGGTGCCGTCGCCCCGGTCGACGAGCGGTTGCGACGGCCGCGGGTCTCGCAGCGCGCGCTGCGCGAGCGCCTGCGCGGCACCGAGCAGTGGGCCGGCGAGCCGGTGGACAGCAAGGTGGACCGGGCGGTGCGGCTGCGGGTGTGCGGGCTGCGCCTCGGCACGGGGCCGGAGACGAGCGATGGGTGAGCAGGTGGAGCGGCGGCTGCGGGCGCTGGTGGCCGAGCGGCTCGGCATTGGCGAGCACGAGCTCGAGCGCAACGTGTCGCTACGCGACGACCTGGCGGTCGACTCGCTCGACCTGGTCGAGCTGGCCGTCGCCATCGAGGAAGCGTGGGACGTCACGCTCCCGGACCGGCTTCTCGCGCAGGTGCGGACGTACGGCGAGCTCGCCGCGGCGACGATCGACCGCGTGCTACAGCGCCGCCGGCGCGCGCCGCGCCCTGGTCGTCCGCTCGAAGCGATGTCGGTGCGCGCCCGCATCGTGCCGGCAGCCGGCTCCTCCCGGGCGCCGCTTGAGCGCACGGAAATGCTCACGCCCTACACGATCGAGTCGATCGGCGAGGACACGCTGCGCGCCGGCCCGGGGGCGCAGCTGCAGCTCACGCTGCCCGTGCATTGCGACGACGCCGCGATGCACAAGGTGCGCGATCGCTTCGCATGGCTCGCGGAGCGGCGGATCGAGGTGCGGGTCTCGCGGGCGCGCGTGCCGGCGCGGCTCGACGTGCAGGGGCGGTTCGAGGCGCTCGACGTCTGACGGTGTGCCTCCTGCGACGGTGTGGCGGGGTAGCTGCGGAACGACGCCACGCGCGCCCGGTAGCGCGATACGCAGGCGACGGCAGCCGCCGTCGGCGTATCGCGGGCGACCATCGCGAGCGATCGGCGGCTGAGTCTCAAGGCGACCGCGACGTGTGGCATCGGGACCTTCCCGGAGCCAAACTCGCTCTGCTGCGAGCTTCAGTTCGGCTGCTACAACGGGCGCGGCGCTCGTCACGACCACGGCTGGCCTGTGGTCGGTCCGCAACGTGTGTACCGGGGCGCAGGACGGAACCGTCTGCGACGGCACCTGCGACGCCGCGCGGGGCCTCTGCGGTCGCGGCTGAGCGGCGGAGTCCGCTCGGAGCTTGGATGGTCCCGGCCGTGAGCTAGGGCTCAGGTCGCGGTCTGTGCGGCGACGTCGAGGGTGCGGGGCGTGGAGGTCAGTGCGACGCTCTTCACGGCGACGGACACCGGGACCACCTCGACGTTGGCATCGCTCGCGGTCATCGAGCAGTCGAGACTGGCAATCCCGAGCGGATCCGCGCTGGCCGTGCCGGCAAGGAAGTCGAGGAACCCATCTCTGGCGAAGGGTTTGAAAGCCCAGAGCGCGCCGAGGGGGGGTGCTCGAGCAGCGCGGTTGCCACGACGCCGCCGTCGTCGCTCAAGCGCACGGCGACCGGACCAGAGCGCTGGCGGGCACCCGGCGTCGCCCATTGCACGTGGCCCGCACCGCCGAATCCGACCAGCGCGGCGCTCGCGGCCGGCGACGAACGCGTCGCTTCCGATGCGCTCGACCAGGTCGATGCGGAGGAACTCCGAGTGCAGGGTCCAGAGGCTGGTCCCGTCCCTGCCGGCGTGCAGCAGAAACGCCTGCGCCTCCCCACCGTCGCACGACCCCGCGACCCAGGCACCGCCGGCGCCGTCGGACACGAGCCCCACCGGATTGACCCCGCACGAGCTCCCCGCGACGTCGTAGGCGCGCGCATCCGTCACGCTGCCATCCTGTGCGAGCCGCGTGAGCAGGATGGGAGCGGTCGGAATCCGCGACACCACCAGCAGCTCGGCGTCGTCGGAGGACGGGACACGCCGCGGGAGCACGTAGTCCGTGTCGGTCCGCAGCTCGCGCGCCCAGACGAGCGCCCCGTTCTCGTCCAGCTTGACGACGGCATTGGACGCCCTGCCCGAAGGCACGTAATGGCCGTCGAGCGTCCGCTGGAGGTCGACGTAGCCCCCCGAGAACCTCCCGGCGAAAATGTCGTCGATGGGTGACGCGAACGTCCGCGACCACGGTGTGTACGTCGGATTGGCGAAGCGGATGGCATCGGGGCCGCTGCCGGGGGGCAGCGTGGACTCGTCCGGCGGGGCTTTGCAGTCGCCGCTGGCGACCTCCAGGTCGAGCGCGGAGAGCGCGGGCGTGCGGACGTCGACCAGCACGAGCTGCCCGAGCACCGGGATCGCCGGGGTCGTCACGCGGACGCCTAGCTCGGCGTCGATGCCGCTGTAGAGCGTCCAGCAGGGCGAGGCGAGGACGTTCGCGGCGATGCGCGCGCAGGCGCGGGCGGTCGCGTACGGACCCGTCACGCCGAACAGCAGCAGGTTCAGCCGCGAGCCGACGCCGATCTTGGCGTCGGCGTGCAACGTGACGCGCGTGTCGTTCGGGCTGAAGCCGATCTCGCGGAGCGCGAGATCCTCGAACTGCGGCTGGCTCTGGTTGGTGGAGACGGTGACCGACGTCTCGAAAACGGCGCGGCCGTTGATCCCGCTCGAGAACCGGCCCGATGCGCCGCCCTCGAGCTTGGCCGTCACGTCGGCGACCGGCACGACCACCAGCGGGCCGATGACGATCGGGGCGAGCGTCTCCGAGATGAGGTCCACCTCCTTCTCGTAGGAAAGGATGGCGGCGCCGTGGACGTTCGCGTCGGCCGACACCTCGGGGAGGACCGCCAGGCTCGCCTTGGGTGGCGCGTCCGGCGAGGAGCATCACCACCAGGGTGGCTCGGCGCACGAGGCGGGACGCTAACAGCGGCTGGTCGCTGCGGTCAAGGGTGGAGCACCTGCTATTCGGCCCGCCAGGTGGTGCCGCCCGGGCCGTCCTCCAGCACGATGCCGTGAGTGCGGAGCCGCTCCCGGATGGCGTCGGCTTCCTTGAAATCGCGCCGCTTGCGGGCCGCATGTCGAGCGGCGATCGCGGTTTCGATCTCCTCCGGCGAGAGCCCGGCGCGCTCGCGCGCCTGGACGTTCATGCGCTCGAGCAGCGCCGCCGGTGCGTCCGAGAGGAGCCCCAACGACACGCTCGCGCGATCGATCTCGTCGCGCAGCACGGCCGCGGTGGCGCGGTCGCCGGCGTCGAGGGCGCGGTTCAAATCGGTGATGCGGTCGAACACCAGGCCGAGCGCCTTGGCGGCGTTGAGGTCGTCGTCCATCGCCTCGCAGAAGCGGCGCTCGAATTCCGAGGACGGCGCGGCGAGCACGCCGTCGAGCGGGTGGGGCGCCGGGGTGAGGCCGCCCGCGTCGGCGCGCGCCAGCGCCTCGCAGACGCGCACCAGCGCGCGGCGTCCTTCGTCGAGCCGGCTGCCGGAGAAGTCGAGCGGAGCGCGGTAGTGGGTCTGCAGGAACAGCATGCGAAGCGCTTCGCCGGGTACCTCGGCGGTCACGTCGGCGATGGCGCGCACGTTGCCGAGCGACTTCGACATCTTCTCGGCGCCGAACGTGATCATGCCGTTGTGCACCCAGAGCCGGGCGAAGGGCGTGCCGCCGTCGGCCTCGGACTGCGCGAGCTCGTTCTCGTGGTGTGGGAAGACGAGGTCGCTGCCGCCGCCGTGGATGTCGATCGGCTGGCCGAGAAAGCGGGCCGCCATGGCGGAGCACTCGATGTGCCAGCCCGGCCGGCCCGGCCCCCAGGGGCTCGGCCACGCGGGCTCGCCCGGCTTGGCGCCCTTCCAGAGCGCGAAGTCGTGGCGGTCCTCTTTGCCGGGGTCGATCTCCTCGCCGGCCTCCATGTCCTCGAGGCGGCGGTGCGAGAGCTTTCCATAGTCGGGGAAGCGACGGACACGGAAGTAGACGCTCCCGCCGGGGACCGGATAGGCGAAGCCGCGGTCCACGAGCCGCCCGATCATCGCCACCATGTCCTCGATGTGCCGGGTGGCCCGCGGCTCGTGGGTGGGCGCGAGACAGCCGAGCACGGCGACGTCGCGCTGGAAGCCCGCGATCTCGCGTTCGGCGAGCGCCGCGGGGTCGATGCCCTCTTCGTGAGCGCGGCGGATGATCTTGTCGTCGATGTCGGTGAAGTTGCGCACGAAGGTGACGCGGAGCCCGCGGGCGCGCAGCCAACGGTAGAGCACGTCGGCGGCGATCAGTGCTCGCGCGTGCCCTACGTGGCAGGGCGCGTAGACCGTGACCCCGCACCAGTAGAGCCGTACGTGGCCGGGCTCGAGGGGCTCGAGCGGCTCCTTCCTCCCCGACAGCGTGTTGGTCAGGACCACCCCCACCGCGGGCCTTCTCACTCTTCCTCTTCGCGCAGCTTCGCGAGCACGGAGTAGTCCTCGAGCGTGGTCGTGTCGCCGAGCAGCTCCTTGCCAGCTGCGATGTCACGCAAGAGCCGCCGCATGATCTTGCCGCTGCGGGTCTTCGGCAGCGCGTCGGTGAAGCGAATGTCGTCGGGTCGCGCGAAGGCGCCGATCTCGCGCGCCACGTGCTCCATCAGCTCCTGGCGGAGCCCGTCGGAAGGGTGGTGCCCGGAGTCGAGCGTGACGAAGGCGGCGATCGCCTGGCCCTTCAGCTCATCCGGCCGGCCGACCACGGCCGCCTCGGCCACCGCCGGGTGGCTGACGAGCGCGCTCTCCACCTCCATGGTCCCGAGGCGGTGGCCGGCGACGTTCACCACGTCGTCGATGCGCCCCATCACCCAGAAGTAGCCGTCGGCGTCGCGGCGCGCGCCGTCGCCCGTGAAGTAGACGCCCGGCATCTGGCTCCAGTACTGCTGCTTGAAGCGCTCGGGGTCCCCGTAGACGGTGCGCAGCATGCCGGGCCAGGGTCGCGTGATCACCAGGTAGCCGCCTTGATCGGGGCCGAGCGAGTGGCCCTCGCGCGTGCGCACGTCGGGCGCGATGCCCGGGAGCGGCAGCGTGGCGGAGCCCGGCTTGGTCGGCACGGCGCCGGGAAACGGCGCGATCATGATGCCGCCCGTCTCGGTCTGCCACCACGTATCGACGATCGGGCAGCGCTCGGCGCCGATCACGCGGTGGTACCACATCCAGGCTTCGGGGTTGATTGGCTCGCCCACGCTGCCGAGCAGTCGCAGCGACGAGAGGTCGTGCTTGCGCGGCCACTCCTCGCCCCATTTGATGAAGGCGCGGATCGCGGTCGGCGCGGTGTAGAAGACGGTGACGCCGAGATCCTCGATGATCTGCCAGAAGCGGTCGGGCTTCGGATGGTTGGGCGCGCCCTCGTACATGACCGACGTCGCCCCGTTGGCGAGGATACCGTAGACGACGTAGGTGTGGCCGGTGACCCAGCCGATGTCGGCCGTGCACCAGTAGGTGTCGGAGTCGCGGAGATCGAAGACCCACTGCGCCGACAGCATGGCGTGCAGCAGATAGCCCGCGGTCGTGTGCACGACGCCCTTGGGCTTCCCCGTGGTGCCGCTGGTGTAGAGGATGAAGAGCGGGTGCTCGCTGTCGAGCGGGACCGGCGGGCACGCCGCCGAGGCGCCCGCCATCAGCTCGTGCCACCAGTGATCGCGTCCGGCGTGCATGGGCACGGATTCGCCCGTGCGCCGCACCACCACCACGTGCTGCACGCTCGGACAGCCGGCCAGCGAGTCGTCCACGTTCCGCTTGAGCGGCACGATGCTGCCGCGCCGGTAGCCGCCGTCGGCGGTCACCACGACGGTCGCCTGCGCGTCGTTCATGCGGTCGCGGACGGCCTCGGCGGAGAAGCCCCCGAACACCACGCTGTGGGTGGCCCCGATCCGCGCGCAGGCGAGCATGGCGATGGCCGCCTCGGGGATCATCGGCAGGTAGATGCCGACGCGGTCGCCCGCCTTCACGCCGAGACTGCGCAGCACGTTCGCGAAGCGGCACACTTCGCGATGCAGCTCGAAGTACGTGAGCACGCGCCGCTCCCCCGGCTCGCCCTCCCAGATGATGGCGGCCTTGTTGCGGCGCGGGCCATCGAGATGCCGGTCGAGGCAGTTCGCGGCGAGGTTCAGCTGCCCGCCGTCGAACCAGCGCGCGAACGGCGCGTTCGACCAGTCGAGCACGCGCTCGAAGGGCCGCGACCACGTGAGCTGGCTCGCCATGTCGCGCCAGAAGCCCTCCGGATCGCGCGCCGCCCGGGCACACAGCGCGTCGTAGTCGGCGCGCGAGCCGATGCGCGCGGCGGCGGCGAACGCGGGGGGTGGTGGAAAGACGCGGGACTCCTGCAGGACGGAGTCGATCGCGGCCTTGCGGGGGGGGTCTTGCGCCATGGGCGCGCAGCGTAGTGGCGGGCGGGGCGGGGCGCAAGGTTTCGCCGCGGCTAGGCGCGCGAGGGCAACTCGCACACCTCGCCCTCGGTAGCCGCGGCGAGATCGAAGCGACGCGACACCGTCCAGGTAAGCCCGAAGGTGCAGAAGTACACGGCGTGGTGGCCGCCTTCGCCGCCCGCCACCGCAAGCAGGAACTGTTCCGGGGAAGCGGCGAGCGGCACGGTGCCGTTCTCGACGTAGCCGCGGGCCTCGAGCTTGGGCCAGTATCCGCGCGGCCAGCGTTCGATGGGCGTGCGCGTGTGCTCGAGGAGCATCCGCTGCACGTCGGGCACCGTGAGGCCGTCGCG
This sequence comes from Candidatus Limnocylindria bacterium, assembly GCA_035559675.1. Lineage (GTDB taxonomy): Bacteria > Desulfobacterota > Binatia > DP-6 > DP-6 > DATMAZ01. Next base: position 47,680 of record DATMAZ010000224.1, on the reverse strand, counting down.
CGCGATCTTGTGGGCGAAGTCGGGGCAGAGGACGAGCAGCATGTCGCCTTTGTCCTGCGGCACCAGCACCTTGTTGTTGCCGATCCAGTCGATCGAGCGCGCGAGCAGCAGCACGAGCTCTTCGCCGCTCTCGGCCCAGATGTCGGCGATGTCCTGCGTGCCGGTGGCACAGGTGACGGTCATCACGCTGTCGGTGGGCGCGAACCCGCGGCGGACGTGCAGCGGCTCCCACGGGCTGCGCTCCTCCCATTCGCCGAAGCAGAGGCTCACGCGGCCCGGCTGCCCGAAGGTCGACTTGGAGACCACCCCCGGCAGCGCGCCGCCCACGTTGCGCATCACCAGGCGGAGCGCGCGCCCGATGGTCGCGTTCGCGCGTCCGTTGTGCCCGAGGCACGAGTAGCCGCACTCCACGCCGAGCGCGTGGCGCGCCGGCCCGTTCAGCACGAGCGCGGGTGTGGCGCAGCAGGTGGTCGTGTTGACCGCGTAGAGATTGAAGCGCGGATCGCACACCGCTTCGACCGCGGCGATAACGGCCGGCAGATAGGCCGGCCGGCAGCCGGCGAGCACGGCGTTCACCGCGATCTTCTCGACCGTCGCCTCGCCGCGTCGCGGCTCCACCACGCCCACCACGTGGCTCGGAGGAAGGGGTGTGGCGTCGAGCATCGTCTGCACGCGTGCTTCCGTCGGCGGCACGACGGGCAGCCCGTCGCCCCACCCCTGCGCCTCCACGTAGTCGAGCAGCGCGTCGGGATCGTCCGCGACGGTGGCAAGCTCGGAGAGCAGCGTGCCGCGTGCCATCGCCGGCTCGTGTAGCACAAGGCCGGTCGCGAATCCTGGGTCGGGTCCTCAGCCCACGTCGCGGGCCAGCGGGCCGAGGAGGTCGCGCATCCGGGCGCGGGCGATGGCGCGGACATCGGCCTCCGTCCGGGACTCCAGCGGATGCGGCAGCGCCACCAGCCGCAGATCGGGAAGCCCGTGGGCCCGCGCGGCGGTGCGCGCCAGGTTGACGAACACCTCGGTCACCACGACCACCGCGGGAATCCCCGTCGCCTCACAGACCAGCGTGTCGTGGACACTCCACGACGTGCACGACCCTCAAGTGCCGAGGCCGACCAGCGCCGCGTCGACGTCGGAGGCGAACACGCGGATCTTGTCGGTCTCGGTTTCGGGCGCGCCAAGGCGGATGTCGGGGTCGAAGAGCACAACGTCGGCCGCGCCGAGCCGCTTGCGGGCGTGCTGAGCGACCTCGTCCGCGACCCAGTGAAACGATCGCCAGGCTCGGTCGACGCGAATCCCGAGCCGGCGGCCCGCGAGCGACGGCAGCGGGGGCACGAGCGCGCGGGCTTCACTGGGACCGAGCGACACGGGCGACAGAATCTGGAGCGTAGCCATGGCCCCTGAGTAGCCGCCTCGCCCGGGTGCACGTCAAGCCCGACCACCGACCGAACAGTCATCGCAGTTGGCCCACGACGCCGCATCGAACCGCGCAGCTGCCATGCGCAGCTCGCTTGACAGGCTCTGTCCCCACGCGTAGCGACCCGTACGTGAGAGCGCGCTGCGGGTGGTTTCTCCTCGCACTGCTGACGTGCTCGCCGGCGTGGGCCACGACCGCCGACGACCTGTGCGCGCCAACGGCCGACCCGTGCGTCGTGCCGCAGGGCAACACGGTCGCGGTCACCAACGGCTCGGTGATCGACCTCGGCGGGCGAGCGCTCGTGCTGGCGGCGGGCTCCGGCACGCGGCTCGACGCGGGAAGCGGCAGCATGACGATCGTTGCCGGCAGCGTGACACTCAACCCGGGCAGCGCGTTGCTCGCGCGCGGCGGGAGCATCATGGTGGTGACGACGAGCGGCAATGTCGCCGTGCTGCGCGCGGGGACGGCCCGGGCGCGTATCGACGTGGGTGACTTCACCTTCCCGGGCGTCATCACCGTGGACTCGGCCGCCGACATCGAGGTGCAGGGCATCGTCACCGCGCAAGGCTCGGGGGCCGACGCCGGCAGCGGGTCGATCGGCCTTATGGCGGAAGGCGACGTGCTGATCTCCGGCGAGGTCGATGCGAGGGCTGGCGCCAACGGCATCGGCGGTGATATCGAGCTCGTCGCGCTGGGCGGCGACGTGCGGGTGAGCGGCGTGGTCGACGTCACGGCCGGGATCGCCGGCGGCACGATCTCGATCGGGGCCGGCGGCTCCATGACCACGCTTGGGCTGAGTGGCGCCCGGCTCGACGCCAAGGCCGTGGGAGTCGAGGGTGACGGTGGCGCGGTCGACATCAGCGCCACGACCGGCGACGTCGAGGTGAACATCCCGATCAGCGTCCAGGGGACGAGTGGTACGGACGCCGGCGGGAGCGGCGGCGACATCACCATCGACGCGCTCGGGGGGAACATCCGGCTGAATGCGCCCATCGACCTCTCGGGTGCGATCCCGGACGGGGACGGCGGCGACTTCGACGCCGCCGCCGGCATCGACCTCGTGCAGACGGCCAAGATCACCTCGCTCGGCCGCGACCAGCTGGGCGTCGGCGGCAGTATCGATCTCTTCGGCGAGCGCAGCGTCACGGTGGGGCCGATCGACGTGCGGGGCACCTGCCTCACCTGTGCCGGCGGCGACGTGAACGCGATCGGCTGGTGCGCGGTGACCGTGCCGGCCGGGGTCGTGATCGACGCCTCCGGCAGCGGTGGGGGTGTCGGGCTGCGGAGCGAGGACCTTGCCGTCCACGGCACCGTGCGGGCAGGGCTCTTCATTCTCCTCCAGCACCGCGATGCCGCCAATCCGCCCGATCTCGCCGGTGCTGTGCTGCAGCCCACGCCAGACATCCTGGTGGAGCCGGATCTGGTCCCGTGCGGTGGGCTCCCGGCGACGAGCTGTGGCAACGGGATTACCGAGACGGGCGAGACCTGCGACGATGGCAACACGGAGTCGTGCGACGGTTGCTCGCCAACCTGTCAAACGGAGCGCTGCGGCGACGGGCGGCTCGGGTGCGATGAGCACGGCGTGGCCGAGGCGTGCGACGACGGCAACACCACGGCCTGCGACGGCTGCGCAGCCGACTGCTCGCGTCGCGACGACGTCTGCGGCGACGGGATAGTCGAATGCGGGGAGGAGTGCGACACGGGTGCGCCGATCGACTGCGACGCCGGGGCCTGCTCGGCACAGTGCCGGGAGGAGGGCTGCGGCAACGGGCGGGTCGAGTGCAGCGAGCAGTGCGACGACGGCGGACCGAGCGAGACGTGCGACGACATGTGCCTGCTGATGGCCCTCCCCACCTGCGGCAACGGCGTAGAGGATCCCGGCGAGGGCTGCGACGACGGCAACAGCGAGGACTGCGACGGTTGCTCGCACTTCTGCCAGGTGGAAGGCTGCGGCAACGGCGTCACCGAGTGCGCGGAGGAGTGCGACGACTTCAACACCACGGCCTGCGACGGCTGCTCGGCCGTGTGCGAGGTCGAGGCCTGCGGCAACGAGATCGTCGATTGCGGCGAGGAGTGCGATCTCGGCGCGCTCAACGGTGCCCCGGGGTCCAACTGCCTGGAGTGCCGCTTTGCGCCCGTGTGCTCCACGGACTCGCCCGAGGCCTGCATTCCGTGCGGCGACGTGTTCGACTGCGATCCCCTCGGCCGCTGTGCCGGCACCGACTGCGTCGACGGCGTGTGCACGCCCGATCCGCTCGAGTGCACGGCGGACGACCCGTGCGAAATCGGCAGCTGCGAGCCGGCGAGCGGCTGCCAGTTCGCGCCCGTGCTGGGCTTCGATAGCGTGCGCTGCCGGCTCGCCGGCCTTGGCGCGATGCTCGCCTCCGATTCGGTGACGCCGAAGGGACGGGCGACGCTCGTCAAGCTCCTCGACAAGGCCGGCCGCAAGATCGACGCCGCCGAAGCGGCGCTCGACGCCGGACGGCCGAAGAAGGTCGGCAAGGCCCTTCGCACGGCGCGCCGCGCCGTGGTGCGGTTCGGGAAGAAGGTCGTGCGCCTGCAGCCCAAGCAGATCACCGATCTGGAGCTCGGCGCGGCGCTGTCGGAGGGCTCCGGTGACGCGCTGAGCCGTATCGAGACGCTGCGCGGCGATCTCGGCGTCTGATTTCGCCCCAGGCGTCTTTACCTTCCGACCGCCGTTCGTCATAAATGCGCCGGGGTGGTGGTGTGACGGACGGGATCGGGTACGAGCGGTTATCCGCGCAGGATCGCTCGTTCCTGCTGTTCGAAGACCGTCACACGCACATGCATCTCGGCGGCGTCGCGATCTTCGAAGCGGGGCCGCTCGCCAAGCCCGACGGCGGGATCGCGATCGAGCGCATTCGGGCGCACGTCGCGGCTTGCTTGCACCTCGCGCCGCGCTACCGGCAACGGCTCGCGTTCGTCCCGCTCACCGGGCAACCGGTCTGGGTCGACGACGCGCAGTTCAACATCGATTACCACGTGCGGCACACCGCGCTGCCGCGGCCGGGAGGGGACGACGAGCTGCGGGCCGTGGTGTCGCGCATCGTCTCGCAGCAGCTCGATCGCGGCAAGCCGCTCTGGGAGCTCTGGGTGGTCGAAGGCCTGGCGGACGACCGCTTCGCGGTAGTGGTGAAGTGCCACCACGCCATGGCGGACGGCATCTCGGCGTTCGAGTTTTTCGGCGCGCTGCTGCGGCTCACGCCCGAGACGCACGTCGATGCGCCACGCCCCTGGACGCCGCAGCCGGCGCCCGAGGGCTGGCGGCTGCTGCGGGACGAGCTCGTGCGGCAGGTGACCGAGCCGCTCGGCGCCGCGGCTCAGCTGCTGGCCCAGGTGCGCAGCGCCACCGAGCTCGTGCGGCAGGCCGCTGCCGGCGTGACCAGCGTGCTCGACTTCGTGGCGAGTGGACTCAGGCCGCCGGCGCCGACGCCCCTCAATCGCCGCATCGGGCCGCACCGGCGCTTCGACTGGCACCGGCTGCGCCTGGCCGACGTGCAGGCGGTGCGCGAGCGCTTCGGAGGCACGATCAACGACGTCGTGCTCGCCACCATCGCCGGCGGCATGCGGCGGTTCCTGGAGAATCGGGGCCGCGACCCCCGCCGCGGCGAGTTCCGCGTCGTCGTGCCCGTCAGCGTGCGGCGCGAGGACGAGCGCGGCCGTCTCAGCAACCGGGCCTCCGGATGGCTCGCGACGCTGCCCGTCGGCGAGCCCAACGTGCGCAAGCGCTACGCGGCCGTGCGGCGGACCACCCGCTGGCTGAAGGAGACGCGGCAGGAGCGGGCGGCCGAGCTGCTCGGCTGGGCGGCCGAGTTCGCGATGCCGGGCACGCTGTTGTCGCTCGCCTTGAAGCTCGTGACCTTCCTCGCTCCCTACAACCTGATCGTCACCAACGTGCCGGGCCCGGACGTGCCGCTCTACCTGTTGGGCGCCCGCATGGTGGGCGCGTTTCCTCTCGTGCCGCTGTTCGAGCAGCAGGGCGTGGGCGTGGCGATTCTCAGCTACCACGACTCGCTGTGCTTCGGGCTCAACGCCGACTGGGATCTCGTCCCGGACCTGGAGGAGCTGTCGGAGGCGGTGAGCGACGCCTTCGCCGAGCTGCACGCCGCCGCCGTCCAGGGCGCGCTCAGGGTGACGCGATCCGTACGGCGTTTCTCCAACCGCGTTGTCACGGCGTGAGCCGGCTGCAAGCGCTGGTGCCTGGCACCATGCCCGCCCGCGCTCGACTCCGCTCGGCGCCCGAGTTAGAAGCGCCTCGGTCCCTGCGCCCGTAGCTCAGCTGGATAGAGCGTCAGGCTTCGAATCTTTTCCGGCGCGCGAGCTGCACCGACGAGGCCCGAGAACGCGAGGCACGGCGCAGCTCGGCGGCGCGCGCGGACAGGGCGTGGTCGGGGTAGTTCGGAGCGCGACACGGACAAAATGCGGACACGGCGGCGCACCCCCACCCGGGTATGCGGACACTGCCTTTCGCGCGCAGGAGGGCTCCCAACGCCGGCCCCTCCGGCACCGAGAAGAGGGACACACGAGAAGAGTCGCGTTCTACCTGGTGAGCCGCGTACCACCCCGTCCGGGGTCTGTGCGAAAGAGGACCCGAATGAGCCTCTCCGCAAGAGGACCCGCGCGTTCGAGAAGAAGAACGACTACGCGAACGAGGGCACGAACTTGACGACGGGGCGCCGCTACGGCTTGAAGCACGCGGCCGACGTGAACGCACAGTTCCGCAGCTCCCAGCCGCGCTCGCCCATGCAGTAGTTCCGCGAGTTGTTGAGCCCGCCGCCCCACATGACGGCCTGCCCGATGTCCGCGCCGGTGATGCGCTCCTGCCTTCGGCACTCGACGAGGTCGCGGTAGAAGTCCTGGCGCGTCGCGCCGGGGCGGACGAAGCCGCGGCACGCCGACACGCTCAAGACGACGGCCACTACAACGAGCGGGGGAGTCCACCTCATCTCCACCTCCCGGCGTTCACGCGCCGCGCCTGGACCTACCGTTTCGGTCTGCGCAGCTTGTCGCGCTCGACGACCGTGGTGGACGGCCGCCGCTTCTCGGTCCCCTTCTTCACGTACCTGCCGGTGCGCGAGTCCCGAACCCTCGTGCCCATCATGTCCTCCCTCGGGGGCGTCTTCGCTCATCCCGTCGCGAGCAGATCGTTGACGGCACGCTCGATCTTGCCGCGACTCCCCGCCCACTTGTTGAACCCGAAGCCGCCGCGGTGCCGCCACTCCGCGTGCCCGACCATGGTGCCGTCGCGGCGCATGACCGTTAGCTCGATGAGCTTCAGGTAGGACACGATGTCCCAGCCCCGGCGCGCGGTGTACGTAAGCACGTAGGCGCAGCTCGCCGGCGCGGCGTCGCCGTCGTAGACGGCGCTCTGGACGCCGCGCTCGCGCAGGACCGCCTGCAACGTCGGCAGGAAGTCCTCGATGATGACGGCCGGGTTCCTCTGGATGCAGAGCCGGTCGGGACGTTGAGCGAGCGGCGAGGCGTGCCGGACGGTGCAGCCGCTCGCCAGTATGCCGAGAACCAGTGCTGCGGCACGGACGTTCATTTGGTCTTCCCCTTCCCGCGACACCCGCGGCAGAGACCGGGTCGAATGTCGCTGATGTCGTGGCAGAGGAGACAGGGGCGACCATCGCGCGTCGCCGTGCCGCCGCAGAGCGCGCACTTCCCTGTGCCGCCGCACTCGGCGCATGTCTCGGCTTCGAGCGCCAGACGCGCGGGTCGTGCCGGACGGAGCGGAACATCGCGACCCGCTACCCACGCCGCGACCAGACGCTCTCCGCTCACTCGTGCCTCGTCCTCGGTCGCGAAGTCGCGCGCCACGTCTCCCCACCACTCCTGCGCTCGGTCGCCGTTGAACTCCCAGAGCCGGACTTCGACATCGAATCGTCCGTTGCGGAGTCGGTGGATGAGGTACCGCCCCTCGCGCTTCGCCATCAGCGCACGAGGCAGGTCGCGGTGACGGCGAGCGAGGTTGCGCCACCGTCCCCGCATCCACCAGCTCGGCACGTCCCGTTCGCGCCCGGCACCTCGCTGACCGTCGTGAGGTAGCCCGTCGTGAGGCCGACTGCGCCGCCGCAGTTCAACAGGAAGTCGTTCGCGTCATCGCAGCTCACGTCGACCGTGTTGCAGAAGCCGTACGAGACGGGGATGGTCGCCGTGCGCGTGTATGCAGAATCGAGAAACGCCGCGATGGCCGTCCCGACGCCCGCGCCCGCTGCGCCTGATGCCGCCGTGATGATGTCGGCCGGGGTCTGTCCCTGCACCGTGTCCGAGTCGAGGCCCGAGCCAGCGCCGTCTACGATCTTGAGCTTCTGGAGCATCTTGTACGGGCTGATCGCCGCCGCGTCGCGGGGTCCGAATGCCACGAGCACCGCTACCCCCAGCCAGCCGAACGTTCGCCTCATCCCACATCCTCCTGTTGAAGTTCTCCCGGTCGAAGCCGTTCCCCACGTATTTCGGCACGGCAGGTGCGGAGCTTGAGGGGCAGCCACCCTTCTGGCCGACGAAGTCGTGCCCTGCTACCTTCCCCTCGTGACCTGGCCGCGTTTGCGGACCCCCGAACCGAGCCGCGCTGATCCAGCGCACGGCTGACCGGCCGTCGCAGGGCCTTGCCGGCGAGCTGCACGATAGGCATCATAGGGATGGAGAGGTCGATGGTGTCCGTACACGACGTGGCGGCGTACATCCTTCGGGAGCTGGGGCCGATGTCGGCCATGAAGCTCCAGAAGCTCGTGTACTACGCGCAGGCGTGGTCGCTTGTGTGGGACGACCGGCCGTTGTTCCCGCAGCAGATCGAGGCATGGGCGAACGGGCCGGTCTGCCCGGACCTCTATGAGCGGCACCGTGGCGAGTTTCTCATCACGGCGTGGCCGTGGGGGAACGCGAATGCGCTCGACTGGTCGGAGCAGGGCACGGTCAACGGCGTGCTCAACTTCTACGGCCGGCGCGACGCGCAGTGGCTGAGCGACCTCACGCACCGCGAGCTTCCCTGGCGCCAGGCGCGGCGCGGGCTGCCCGCGGGCGCACGCAGTTCGGCGACGATCAGCCACGCTTCGATGGCCGAGTACTACGGCGGCCTTGACGCTGCCGAGACCCCGTAGCAGGTAGCCTCTCCTTCCCGGCGGGGCGGTGGTGGGTGGGGCGGCGGAACAACAAGCACCCGAAGTTCGACCCGCGCCTCGCTCCCTCCGGTCGTCAGCCGCGCACCGTAGTCGATCCCGAGGCGTGGCGCACCCGCAAGCCGAAGTGGAGCGTCCGCGTGCTCGATATCGATGGGCGGTGGGGCTGGCGCGGGATCACCCCGGAGACCCTGCTGAACGTCCTCCGCCGGCTGATGCGGACACGGACCCCTCGACTCGCGGCGGCGGTCGCGCTAAGTGGTTGATCCCGCAGCACGCGCCCGTAGCTCAGCTGGATAGAGCGTCAGGCTTCGAACCTGCAGGTCGGGTGTTCGATTCACCCCGGGCGCGCTAGTGCATCGCGTTGCGACACGGCATGGCGGGCGGCTCGGCGTCTGTGACGAGGAACCTTGACGGCCTCTCGTGTCGGTGCGCAGATCGCCCGGCTCACATCCGGCACCGAGCTCGGGGGCGGTCGATGAAAGAGACGGACGTTCTTCTCGTCGGATTCGGTTTCTCGGCTATCCCCCTGCTCCGCGAGCTCGACCTGTCCGGCGTGGACTACACGATCATCTCCGAGAAGGACGGTTCGGTCTGGGCCCGGCTCGAGCGTGCGGGTGCAATCGACTTCGATCTGGTGAGCTCGTACTACACGAGCTTCTACACGTTCGATCTCGTCGAGGACTTCAGCGAGGACCGCTACCCCACCGCGCGGGAGTTCTACGACATGCATCTCCGGTATTACCGCAAGTACCAGGATCGCATCGTCGTCGATCAGGTCACGCTGGTGGAGAACCATCGCGGCTACAGCATCGTGCACACCAGGAGCGGGGAGCGCTTCAAGGCGAAGCACGTCGTGGTCGCCACCGCTTATCGTCGGCGAATCGTCGATTCGCTCACCAACTTCGACTGCAGTATCCGGAACAAGACCGTCGTCATCGACTCGATCGGCGACTCCGCCAACCTCCTGATCTCGAAGCTCGTGACCGGGGACAACCGGATCATCTGTCTGCAGAACGGCTTCCTGGCCTTGGACAAGATGATCTACATCGGCGACACGACCTACAGCGTCGATCAGCTGGAGGCGCACCAGACGGCACGGAGCTTCCCGCGCCTCTACGCCGCGGTGATCAACTTCAACTTCGTGCCCATGTACAAGGTCGTTCCGAACTTCAAGCCGGTGGCCGCGTACATGGCGCTCGTGCGCGGGATCCAGCACGTGTTGGGGCGGCTGTTCACGCCGGAGAACTTCCATGTCCCCTACGCGGACACGCGGCGCGTGATCGAGGCCGATCGGCCTCCGAAGGCGCAGGTCCCCAACGGGATCATTGCCATCAAGTACTGGCCGATCGACACGTATGCGCGGCAGTTCGGGGACGAGCTGCCCGAGCGGATCAAGCAGGGCTACTTGCTGAACGACCTCCCGTTCTTCGTGTCCGAGGGCCTGGTGGAGTTCTGGAGAAAGGACGAGACCACGGTCAACGAGGCGGCCCAGACCATCGAACGAAACGGGGAGTCCGTCCGCTACGACTACCTGATCCGCGGGGATGCCGAGGTGCCGCGGCTGCCGCGGATCACCTACGAGCAGGACGGCGAGACGGTCGACTACGCCTACGTGTATCGCGAGAGCTATCTGGGCGTGATCCCGAAGGCGCTCAGCAACGTCTACCTGCTCGGCTACACGCGGCCCCTCACCGGCGGCCTCTCCAACATCACCGAGATGCAGTCATTGCTGATTCACAGAATGGTGACCGATGAGCCCTTTCGGGCACGCCTGGTCGATCATCTCGCGGAGAAGATCGCCGCCTACGACCGAAAGTACTACGTCACCGCCCAGCCGGGGCCCCGGGACCATCTCACGTACTACGGCTTCTACACCGACGAGGTCGCAAGGGAGCTCGGAATCGCGCCGCGGCTGTCGTCGTGCCGGAGCTTTCGCGACGTGGCCAAGTACCTGAGCTACCCGAACAACGCCGACAAGTTCCGGCAGACGGGTCCCTACAAGATCGAGAAGTGCGCCGAGTTCGTAGACCACGTCTTCACGCAGCACCACGGCTTCAAGCTCGTGTGGCAGCTGATCTTCGCGTATCTGGGATATCAGGTCCTGACGGTCGCCGTGGCCGCCTCCTTGTACCTCCACGGGTGGATCGGCGGCTCCGCCGTGGCGGCGGTCGCAGTGTTTCAGCTGCTCTTCGGATACTGGGCCATGATTCCCATCAGCAACAGCTGCCCGTTCTTCCGCACGAAATACGTCTCGTTCGCGTTGTACGTCCCGCTGCTGCTGAACCCGGTATCCGCGCTGCTGATCTTCCCGATCGACTTCCTGGTGACGTACGTCCTGCGACAGCTGCCGAGCGCCCGCTACCCGTTCAACGATCTCAAGAACAAGAAGAAGTATCGGGCCTTCTACGAGCGCTACAAAGACGTCTACAATCGCGTGCGGCGACCGGAAGCGCTTCGCACGGCCGTGGGCAACTAGCTCGGCGTGCAATGCCCCCGGACGGGGGGCCGTCGGGGCGGGCCGTCCGGTCTCAGACGGGTTCTTCGACCGGCTGGGGACCCGGGACGATGCCCGCGATGTCGGGATCCTCACCGGGAATGCGAGGCACGACCACCTTCGCTTCCTGCCGGCGCCGCTTGCGCTCCTGCTTTTCGCGCTGATGCTCCTGCCGTGCCTTCTCGCGTGCCCGCTTTCCGCTGATCCTCACGATTCATCCAATGCCCGCGGGACCTTCGCTGTCAACCGACCCCCGGGCTTGCGCTTGGGGCAAAAGTAGCGGACAAGGGGACAGTCCTCTTGTTTGCGCGGTCCGCTGCGTCGGTTCATTTCTGGCGCCCGCTTCTCGCTCAGGCAACCGCGACGAATACAACGCCCCGGAAAGGGGCAGGAGAATGCCATGAGTAAGAAGCTGTTCGTAGGAAATCTGACGTTCGCAACCACCGAGAGCGACCTCGAGAGACTGTTCGCCTCTGCGGGAACCGTCGAATCGGCCACGGTGGTGACCGATCGCGACACCGGCCGCTCGCGCGGATTCGGGTTCGTCGAAATGAGCTCGGAGAGCGAAGCGACCGACGCCATCGCACGGCTGAACGGCCAGGATGTCGGCGGCCGGCAGATCAACGTCAGCGAGGCCAAGGAGCGCTCGACCTCGCGCAAGACCGGCGGTGGCCGTCGCAACTATTAGATCGTCGTAGACGATGGTTCCGGCAAGCACGCCGCCTTCGCACGCCTCTCGTGCGAAGGCCGGCGCGCTCGGAGGTTTCATGTCGTTCGCTCGTTCCCCCATGCGCCGGTCGTCTACCGATGCGGTCGTCTATGCCGTCGGGCAACGCGTCTACGTGAACCGCCCGCCGAGCAGTCGTCCGCACGTCGACCTCACGAACGAGGAGGAGACGAAGGTGATCGCCAGCCTGGCGGACGGGGTGGAGGTGATGGTGGTGGCCTGGAGACCCCGCGGGGCGACGGGAACTCGCTATTGCGTCCGCTCCACGCGGGACGGCCTCGAGGGATGGCTCGCGGCAGCCAGCTTGCGGCGCACCGTTGCGGTGACGCCACCGGCAGCCGCCGGCGCAGGTCCTGGTGCCACGACCGCGCCGGCAGCGATCGCGTCGTCGCCGCGCGATCCGAAGTCGCGGTTCGGCCGCCGCTGAGGCCGCACACCGGGCCGCGATAGTACCCGCGGCCCGCTCGCACTGTCCGCGCGGCCCCGGTAGGAGTGGCGCCGCATGGTCGGCTGGGTGCTCGCGTCGCTCGCAATCGCCGGGCTCGTCGCGATCGGTGTCGCCGGCATGCTGGCTCCGCGTCGCGCCGCGGGCGAGTACGGCATCGTGCTCGACGACGACCGCGCCCTGGGGCTCATCCGCGCCATGGCGGCGCGCGATCTCGTCATCGGGGGTCTGCTCGCGCTGATCGCCTGGGCGGCGGCCCGCGAGACGCTCGGTTGGGCGATGGGCGCAACAGCGCTCATCGCGGTGGTGGATCTCGGCGTGGTGACGACTGACCGCCGGGCGACGTCGCGCACGCGCATGGATCGTATCGTCGCGCTGCACGGCGGCGGTGCGGTAGGCCTGCTCGCCGCCGGCGCCGTGCTGCTGGCAGGCTGCTGAGGGGCTCATTGTAGAAACGCGTCTCCGCCGCGGCGCGCGGGCACGTCGTATGCACCCGGGACGAGCGAAACGGAGGTGGTACCATGCAGGTACGGGAAATCATGAGCGAGGATCCCGTGTGCTGCGCGCCCACGACGCCAATCGTCGACGTGGCGTGCATGATGGTCGAGGAGGATTGCGGCGAGATTCCGGTGTGCGATGACACCGGCAAGCCGGTCGGCGTGGTGACCGACCGCGACATCGCCTGCCGCGTCGTCGCGAAGCGAAAGGATCCCGTCGAGGAGACGGCCGAGGACTGCATGTCGAGCCCGGTAGTGACCGTGCGGCCCGACTCGCCGATCGAGGAGGCCGTGCAGCTCATGGAGCAGTACCAGGTTCGGCGGCTCCCAGTCGTGGGGGACGACGGCGCCTGCTGCGGGATCGTCTCGCAGGCCGATCTGGCCCGCAAGGGACCGCGCGAGGCGAGCGCCGAGGTGGTCTCGAAGGTCTCGGAGCCGAACGTGTTCGCGTCCAGCGTGGGCGGCCGCCCCGGATAGCGGCGGCCCGCGTCGATTTGCCTTGACGGGATGAGCCGGACTCGGGCACAGGAGCGGCATGCGCAGGAGCCATGTCGCTGCGGCGGTGGTGTTCCTGCTCGGAGGCCCGGCGGCACGAGCCGAGGACGTTGGGGCACGCCGTCTGCTCGTGCGTGACGCGACCCGGCGCGTCGTGCAGGTGCTCTCCACCGATCCCAACGTGGCGCTCTCCGACGCAGGCAACCCCGCGGCCGAGGGCGCCTTCGTCCACGTCTACAGCGCGACCGACTCGCTGTGTGTGGTCTTGGAGCCGGGCCCAAACTGGGTGAACACGGGCACCAAGTGGAAGTACCGGAACCCCGTCACGAAGAACCGCGCGCTCATCACCAACGGCAAGCTCAAGGTGACGCTCAAGTCGGGCGTGACGTACACGCTCGCCGACGACGGCACGCAAGGCGCGGTCAACGTGCAGGCGCAGTTCGGGGCCGGCACGCGCCACTGCCTGCGGTGCACCGGGAACATCCGGGACGACGACCGCAAGTTCCTCGGACGCAACTGTCCGGTCGCCGCCTGCGATCCGGAGCCGGCGTCCTGCCAGGCCGCGACGTGCGGCAACGGCGTGGTGGAGCTTGGGGAGGAGTGCGACGACGCGGGCGCGTTGCCTGGCGACGGCTGCGACGACGCGTGCCAGCTCGAGAGCACGAACCCTGCCGTGTGCGCGGGAATACCGACCGTCGCCGGCACCGCCATCGCTGCGCAGCCGGTCGTCACCGGCCTGCAGTCACCCGTTCACGTGGCCGCGCCGCGGCTCGATCCAAGCCGGATCTTCGTGGTCGAGCAGCCCGGGCGCATCCGTGTGGTGCGAAGCGGGGTGCTGCTCCCGGCGCCGTTCCTCGCCATCGAGGGCCTCGTCCGGCAAAACCCGGGCCCCGAGGAGGGCCTGCTCAGCGTCGCGTTCGACCCGGACTACGAGACGAACCGCTTCTTCTACGTCTACTACAACAACACCGCCGGCGACCTCGTGATCTCACGCTTCCAGGCCAATGAGCTCGATCCCGACGATGCGCTGGAGGCGAGCGAGCACGTCATCATCACAATCCCGCACCCGGTCTTCGCCAACCACAACGGCGGCAACCTGACGTTCGGCCCCGATGGCTTTCTCTACGCGGGCACCGGCGACGGGGGCGGTGGCGGGGATCCCGGCGAGAACGCCCAGAACGACGCGAGCCTGCTCGGCAAGCTCCTGCGGATCGACGTGGACACCGACGCCGTCTCCGTCTGGGGCAAGGGCCTGCGCAACCCGTTCCGGCTGAGCTTCGACCGCGCCACCGGCGACCTCTACATCGGCGACGTCGGCCAGGGCTCGTGGGAGGAGATCAACTTCGACCCGGCGCCCGTGACGGCGGGCACGAACTACGCCTGGGACGACATGGAGGGACGGCATTGCTTCGAGCCGTCGTCCGGGTGCCTCACGGCGGGGCGCCAGCTGCCCGTGCTCGAATACTGCAACAGCAACTGTGTGTCGGCGGCGTGCAATCCGGCGGCCTGCAGCGTCTTCCAGACGGCAAAGGGACGTGCGGTGATCGGCGGCTTCGTCTACCGCGGCTGCACGATGCCCGATCTCCACGGCGAGTACTTCTACTCCGACACGTACGGCGGCTGGATCCATACCTTCAAGGGCGTGAGCGACGGCGACGCGCAGAACATCCTCGACCGCACGCCCGAGCTCGGCTCGCACGTCGTCACCTCGTTCGGCGAAGACGCGCGAGGGGAGCTGTACTTCACCGACTTCGCGACCGGCGGCGTCTACAAGATCGTCCCGAACTAGCGCTGGACATCCCGCCCGCGGATGCGCCACTGTGCGCGCGGATGCCGCGAGCGAGAACCTCCGATCGCGCGCTGCGAGCACGCGCGATGCGCGTCATTCCGGGCGGGATGTACGGGCACCAGGCGACCCTGCTCCTGCCAGAGGCGTTCCCGCAGTTCTATCGCCGCGGCGAGGGTGCGCGGGTGTGGGATGCCGACGGCAACGAGTACATCGACTACGTGTGCGCCTACGGGGCGAATCTGCTGGGCTACGGCCACCCGGACGTCGAAGCGGCGGCGCGCGCACAGGCGCAGCTCGGAGACTGTCTCAGCGGGCCGTCGGGCGTGATGGTGGAGCTGGCCGAATCCGTGGTCGGCATGATCGGCCACGCCGCCTGGGCGATGTTCTGCAAGAACGGCACCGACGCCACCTCCATGGCCGTGACCCCCGCGCGAGCGCGGGGTGCTCCTGCATCCCTGGCACAACATGTTCGTGTCCGCCGCGCTCACCGAGGACGACGTGCGGCTCACGCTCGAGCGCACCGACGAGGCCTTCGCCGCGCTCGCCCGGCGCGCCGATCGGCTCGAGCCGCATCCGCTGACGCGCGGCTGCTCGGTGCCGGACGCCACTGAGCAGCGATCATTCGTCCGGATCGTCGTCGGTCACGCCGCACGGAAAGGGCAGGGTCGCCGGCCAGGGCGGATCGAGCTCGCGCAGCCGCACGGCCAGCATGCTCGTCACGGCCGGATTCGCCGAGGCCACGTTTTCCAGCTCGTAGGGGTCGGTCGTGAGGTCGTACAGCTCCGTCTCCCCGGTGCAGTACTCGACGTACTTCCATTGCGGCCCGCGCACCAGCGCGAAGGTCGGGATGGGCGGCGTCGTGTCACCCGGCTGCGGCGCTGTACCCCAGTGCTCGCCCAGGATGTCGGTGCGCCAGGCGGGCGCGGTGCCGTCGAGGAGCCGGGTCATGTCGGCGCCGTCGACGGGCGGCGTGAGCAGCGCGGGATCGAGCCCCGCAAGCGCGGCGAAGGTGGGTGCGAGATCGATGTTGGCGACGAACCCGGGCTCGATGCGCGGCAGCGGTGCCAGCCGCGGGTAGCGCACGACGAAGGGCACCTTCAGGCACTCCTCGTAGGGGCACGACTTGGCATCGCGCCGGTGCTCGCCCCAGAGGAAGCCGTTGTCGCCATAGAAGACGACGATCGTGTCGCGGTCCTGCCCCGTCTCGCGCAGCCGCTGCATGATGGCCTGGATGGCTTCGTCGACGCTCTGCAAGGATTCGAGCTGGCGGATGCGGAAGTCGTCCAGGAACGCCGCGTCGATGGGGCCCTGCTGCTGCACCCAGCCGGGCTTGTCGGCGTCGTCGTCCCAGCCCGGCTCGCCCTCGTTGTAGTTCGGGGGGCGGTGGGGCGCGATGCCGGCGAAAAGCCCGCGGTGGCGAATCGCCGGACAGGCGGGGCCGTGCGGCGACTGCGTCGAGAAGTAGAGGAAGAACGGCTGGCCGAGACCCACGGCCTCGTCGATGAAGGCGAGCGCCTTGTCGCGCAGATGATCGGTCGAGTGCGGGCAGTTGGGCGCCTGGACCGCCGCGCACTGCTCACCCGGGCCCGGGTTGATGCACGTGCCGGGATCGGAATCGATCTCGACGCCCGTCTCGTCGATGAACCGCACCCCGTACTGGCCGCCGCCGCCACGATAGATGGCGTACCAGCGGTCCCAGCCGGGCGGCACGTAGTGCACGCCGCCATGGGTGGCGGCGTACTCGTCCGTGAGTTCGCGATAGCCGTTCAGGTACTTGCCGAAGAGGCCCGTGCGGTAGCCGGCGTCCTGCAGCCAGGTGGCCAGCGTCGAGTCATCGGCGAAGGCGAAGGCGCTCCCCGTCGGATCGAGCGGATCGCCGACCCGGTTCTGGAGCACGCCGTTGGTGTGCGAGTACTGGCCCGACAGGATGCTCGCGCGGCTCGGACAGCAGACGGGATTCGGCGCGAACCCGTTCGGGAAGCGCACGCCCGAGGCGACCAGCTCGGCGTGGAGCAGCGGCATGACGTCGGCGCCGCCCGTGTCGGCGCGCTGATCGTCGGTGAGGATGAGGACGATGTTGGGCCTCGGCGGCACCGGCACGGGTGCCACGCGATCGACCCAGGTCTCCAGCAGCAGCACGAGCGCGTCCGTCAGCGCGACGGGATCGACGCTGTCGCCGGGACCGCCCACGGCGGCCGCCACCTGCGCGCCGACTGCCGGCAGCACGACACCGTTGCTCTCGACGACCGTGACGAGACAGCGGTCGGGCAGCCGGTCGAGCTGCTTGCGCGCTTTCGCTTCTGCCTCGGCCGCCGAGAGGCCTTTGACGAGATACCGGAGCTTGCGTCCGATGAAGACGGCCGTGGCCCGACCGAGCTGGCGCTGGCAGCGCAGCTGGTCGCGAGCGGCCGTGGGGTCGACCGCGCTCGCGGGTGGATCGTTGGGGCCGTACGCGAGGCGCACGGCGTCCTCGACGAGCGTGCCGGCGCACGCCGGCGGCGACACGAGCGGACATTCGACGGCGGGGCCGCTCTTCAGCTTGCGGTAGTTGCACTTAGCGGCGCGCTTGGCCGCGGCGAGCACGGCGCGCGCCTCCGCGCTGGTGGTGCACCCGGCCAGGCTCGGTGACGGGGCCATGCCGAGCGCCACGATCGCGGCCAGCCACGCGGCGCGACGCATGAGCCACCGTACGACCGTAGCGAGGCGGCGGTCAAGGAAGAAAACAGGCCGGCTCGATGCCGTGCCGGATGGCGCGCTCGATCCGGCTCGCCGCGTGCCAGACACGCTTGCGGAGCGACGCCATGCTCAGGTGCATGCCCTCATGGCGTTCGATCTCACGGGCGAGCTGCCGATAGTCGACCTCGCCGGGCTGGAAGAGCACGACCCGCATCACGTGGCGCAACGCCGGCGACATGGTGGCGACTTCGTTCTGCACGAGACGATGGAGACGCTCGACCGCGCCCGCCTTGGAGGTGTCGACCCCCGTCTCCATGAAGGCCCGCCACAGGCGGCGCTGCACACGGTTCATCTCCTGCTCTGGCATCGTCACGACCCTCCTCAACAACGTCGCAAGCCCCGGCCCTGCGCACAGCAAGTGACGTGCCGGAATCCCGGCATGAAAGACTGGGCCGGAAGTCGCGGACTTGCACGGCGCCCGGCGGACGCCGCGCAAGAACCCCGTAAACGGCGCTACCGGTCATGCCGTCCGGTGCGACCGGACAGGCACAACCGAGCGCCCGTCGACTACGGCGCGGGCGTCGGGTCGAACAAGCTCGCCGTCCCGCGGCTGTCGACCCGCATGCGGGCATCCCCGATCAGCAGGCGCAGCTGCTCGGCGCAGTCGGCCGCGAGCGGCCGGCGGCGGCGCAGGTCCGCCGCCCGGTCGATTCGGCGGAGCGCGCGGGTGAGCCGCACCTCGGCCCGCTCGAGGAGCCGCTCGCGGGCCTCGCCGTCGACCCGCGAGGCGCGGCTGACGAACGTCCGGGCGCGCAGCAGGTGGCGCCGGAGTCTCCGAGGGACGCGTTCGGTTGCGCAGGCGTCCGCCGTGAAGTCGCGCTTCAGCGCACAGTCCACGGCGTCGAAGCCCATGACGGGTGCCGTGCTGCAGCCGGTGGCGAGCGAGCACGTTCCCGTGAGGCAGGGTTCGCCGTCCGTGCAGTCGATCGGCGTCACCACGCATTGCGCGGTGGCACGGTCGCAGGTGGCGGCGTGGCAGACGTCGGCGCCCGCGCAGGGAACGTGGCCCGGATCCACGCAGGCACACCCCGTCTGGTCGACGGCGGCGCGAGGCGGTGTGCCCGGGCAGAGGTCGAGGTCGTTCGGGATGCGATCGTTGTCGTCGTCGTTGTCGGCATAGAGGACGCGGAGGCCGGCGATGTCGTCCGCGCGCACGGCGGCCCCGCGGCCGTCGAGATGCGCGAGGAAGTACATCGTGGCGGTGCGCAGCGCGGCGTTGGGCTCGCTGCGGTCCTCGGACGAATGGCCGAGGCCCAGCACGTGGCCCATCTCGTGGGTGAGCACCTCGGCGACGTCGGTTTCCGAGAAACAGTCGAGGATGCGCCGGTTGAGGACCACGTCGCCCTCGGTGATCACGCGGTACGTTGCGCCGCCCGGACCCGTGGCCGTGGCTGACGTGCAGAAGCCGCCCACGGCGAGCACGCCGGAGCAGCCGGTGAGGTCGAGCAGCTCGTCGGCGGGGTCGTTGAACTGGATCACGCTCTGTCCGTTGCAGACGCCGCCGGCGACCGATGGACCCTCGGGTGCGTCGAGCCCGAGCCGGAGGCGTACCGCCGCCTCGGACACGTTGTTCCAGGCTGCGAAGGCACGCCGCACCAGATCGTCGCTCCGAGTGCGGCCGAGGTTCGGGTCTCCGTTGGCGGTTCGGATCGCGACGTCGAGGCCACGCTCGAACTCGAACCAGCGGGAGGCGGGCGGAGCACCGAGGAACGTGAAGGCGCCGGTGCGCACGACCGGGTCGGCCACGACCTGGCGCAACGCGGCCGCCGCGCGAACCGGGTCGAGCGTCGTACGGTAGACGCCGAGACCGGTGGCGAGCGGCCGGTGCCCGCCGCTACGGTCGCGCCGGCCGAAGATCAGCACCGTATCGCCTTCGGCGAGCGGCGTCGTGCCGAACACGCCGACGTGGAGGTCGCCGACGATGCCGCCGGGCTGCCGAAGCGTCATGCGCGCCATGCCGTGCCGTCCCTTCAGCACGGCGGCGACGCGCACCCTGGCGCGCGTCTCGACGCGCTCGCCGTCGATCACGCTCTCGACGTCCTCCACGACGCCCGTCGCGACGTCGTCGGCGAGCGCCAGCATCTGGGTTTCCGACCACGGGACGACCACCGTGGCGCCGGCCGGCGGCGCCACGAGCAGCACCGCGAAGAGGATGCAGGCGGCCGGGGTCATGCGCACCGAAAGCGTGCCTCGCTTGTCCGCGCGTGACAACCGTTGATCATATGGCGCTTGCAACGGATCCTGCGGGCCCCGGTGGTCGGCTGGGGGTCCGCCGGTGCGGACGTTTGTACCCGGCAGGTGCCTAGTGTAGGGGGCCCCATGACAAACGCGCGCAGTGTCCGGTGTCTCCTGGCGGTAGCACTGGGCATGTTGCTGGTGGCGGGGGCGGCCGAGTCCGCGGCGGCCAAAAAGCCGAAGGTGGCCGTCACGCTCGACGGGAAGGGGTACAAGTACAAGGGTCGGTACGTGGTGGCGTCGACGAGCGGCGTCGGCACCATCATCGTCGCGACCAAGCCCGTGCGCCCAGGCAAGATCCTGCGCACGATCGGATTCGGCTGCGCCTACGATCTGCCGAACGAGACGTTCCCCTGGTGGCGGACCCGAACTACTGTAACGGCACGCTGACCGAGCAGCGCGTCGGCGGCACCTTCGCCATCAAGAGCTGGTTCGCGGTGAGCGGTGTGCAGGTGACGTTCGAGTCGTTCGACGGAACGTGGGCGCGCGGCACGTTCAGCGGGACCCTGGATCCGGTGCCCGGAACCGGGGCGGAGGCGCCCGCCACGTACGGGGGAACGTTCAAGGTCCGGGTGACCGCGCAGTAGTCAGTCTGCGACGAAGATCTGGGTGACGTAGATCTGTCCTCGGGCGCTGCGCGCCACGCCCACGCCCGTCGTCTCGTACGGCCCCTCGATGTTCTTGCGATGTCCGCTGCTCGCGAGCCAGCCGCGGACCATCTCGCCGGCCGGATCGTCGTAGCCGAGACTGGAGGCGACGTTCTCGGCGCTCGAGCGGCACGGCATCACACGGCGGAGCGCGGCGCCGCGCTCCGCGAAGCCCGCATGCCCGAACGGCACGGTCCCGCTCGCCATGGCGGCGCTATGGCGCCGCGCTTCGCGCGCGATGCGGGCGTCGGCGCGCAACGCCGGGAGCCCGCGCGTGGCGCGGTGGCGATTGACGAGCGAGAGCACCTGCTGCTCGAGCGGATCGCCGGCGCGCGCCGTGGATGCGGCGCCGACGAGCAGTGCGATGACGAGCAGCGCCCGCCACCATGCCGCTCGACGCGCGGGTGCGGGGTGGAAGCGGGCTCGGGCGAGCGGCATGGCGCCTCTCTGCCACGATTGCGCCCGTCGTGCGACGCAGCCCACGGGCCGTCCCGCGTGGACGGGTAGGGCGCGCGCACGCTATGGTGCCGGCGCATGCCGGTGTTCATCGACATCCACGACGTGGCGGGCGCGACGGCGGAGGACATCGCCAGGGCGCACGCACAGGACGTGGCGGTGCAGGACCAGTACGGCGTCAACTACGTCAAGTACTGGCTGAACGAGTCGCGCGGGAAGGTCTTCTGCCTGTGTACGGCGCCGAGCGCCGAGGCGGCCGAGCTGGTGCATTGCATCGGCCTCGCCGCCGGCGTGCCGATCGAGCGCAACGACGACTTCTTCGGCTCCACCGTGCAGCTCGCCTCACGGCTGTGCATGCACGCCGCCCCGGGCCAGACGCTGGTGTCGGCGTCGGTCGCCGAGCTCTGTGACGAAGCCCGCTTCGTCGACCTGGACGAGCTGGCGCTCAAGGGGTTCGTGCAACCGGTGCGCGCACACGCGGTCGCGGAGGATGCCCGGTGATGCGACGCCTCTCCGAGATCGGCGGCCGGCGCTTCCCGTTCCTGCGTTGGTCGACGGTGCGCATGCTGCTCGGGGCGCGGACGCTGCTCACCACGTGGCAGGTGGGCGACGGGCGCGAGGAGGCGCTGGCCGCGTACGTGACGGCGAACGCGCGGCGGGACGATCCGGACGACGCCGTCCGGTGCATCGACGAGTTCTGCACGACCCGCAGCATCATGATGAACGTCGGCGATGAGAAGGGCCTCATCCTCGACGCGGCGGTGCGGCGGTGCGCGCCGCGGCTGCTGCTGGAGCTGGGGGCGTACTGCGGATACAGCGCGCTCCGGATGGCGCGCGTGATGCCGCCGAGCGCTCGGCTCGTCAGCGTGGAGCTCGCCGCCGCCAACGCCGCGATCGCGCGGCGCATCTGGGAGCATGCCGGGATCGCCGACCGCGTGACGGCAGTGGTCGGCACGCTCGGCGACGGCGGTGCGACCATCGAGCGGCTGCAGCGCGAGCACGGGTTCGGGCCGCACGCGGTCGACTTCGTGTTCATCGACCACGACAAGGCCGCCTACGTCCCCGACCTCGAGCGCATCCTCGCGCAGCGCTGGCTCCGCCCCGGCGCGATCGTGGTGGCCGACAACGTGCGCTTCCCCGGCGCGCCCGCGTACCGCGCGTACATGCGCGAGGCGGAGGGCCGAACGTGGCGGACGACGGAGCACCCGACGCACGTCGAGTACCAGTCGCTCGTGCCAGATCTGGTCCTCGAGTCGGAATGGCTGGGGGACGGCCGGTGAACGGCAGGCTCGAGTGGGATACCCCGATGTACCGGCTGGCGGTGACGCAGCTCGACCGCACCGCCGAGCGCATGGGCCTCGACGACAATCTGTGGCAGCGGCTGCGCACGCCGCAGCGCGCGTACGTGGTGTCGTTCCCCTTTCGCCGCGACGACTACGAGACGGTGGAGACCGTGTTCGGCTACCGCGTGCAGCACCTGCTCACCATGGGGCCCACCAAGGGCGGCATCCGCTACGCCCTCGACGTGGACCTGGGCGAGGTGACCGCGCTCGCCATGTGGATGACGTGGAAGTGCGCCATCATGGGGCTACCCTTCGGCGGCGCCAAGGGCGGCGTGCGCATCGACCCCGACACGCTGACGCCGCCCGAGCTGCAGCGGATCACGCGGCGGTACACCTCGGAGATCATCGACGTGATCGGCCCCGAGCGGGACATCCCCGCCCCCGACCTCGGCACCGACGAGCAGGTGATGGCGTGGATCATGGACACGTACTCGCAGCAGCGGGGCTACACCGTGCCGGGCGTGGTCACGGGAAAGCCGATCGAGCTCGGCGGCAGCCTCGGACGGCGCGAGGCGACGGGGCGCGGCGTCGTCGCCTGCGTGCTCGAGGCCTACCGCAAGCTCGGCCGGGCGTTCGAGGGCGCGCGGGTCGCGGTCCAAGGCTACGGGCAGGTCGGCCGGGCCGCCGCGCACTGCGCGGCCGCCGCCGGCGGGCGCGTCGTGGCGGTTTCCGACGTGCGCGGCGGCATCTACGCGGAGCGCGGACTCGATCTCGGCGCGGTCGACCGCTGGGTCGCCGAGAACCGCTTCCTCACCGGTTTTCCGGAGGCGGCGGCGGTTACGAATGCGGAGCTGCTGACGCTGCCCTGCGACGTGCTGATCCCCGCGTCCGTGTCCGGGCAGATCACGGCGGCCAACGCTGCGGCGCTGTGCTGCCGGATCCTCGCCGAGGGAGCGAACGGTCCGACGACCTTGGACGCCGACGCCATCCTGCGCGAGCGCGACGTGCTGGTGATCCCGGACATCCTCGCCAACGCGGGCGGCGTCACCGTGTCCTACTTCGAGTGGGTGCAGGACGCGCAGAAGTTCTTCTGGAGCGAGGAGGAGGTGAACCGGCGGCTGATCGAGCTCATGCAGCGGGCGTTCCACGCCGTGTGGGACGTGGCGGAGGCGGAGCGGATCGATCTCCGCACCGCGGCGCTCATTCGCGGCGTGGCGCGGGTGAAGGAGGCGAAGCGCCGGCGCGGCGTGTTCCCGTGACCGGCTCGGCGCCCTAACATCGGAGCTGACGACCGCCGAGTGGATACCGCCCGCACGTTCTTCGGCCATCCTCGTGGCCTCGCCACGCTCTTCTTCACCGAGTTCTGGGAACGCTTCAGCTACTACGGGATGCGCGCCGTCCTGATCCTGTTCATGACCGCGCCGGTCGCCGCCGGCGGGCTCGGCTTCGATGCGGCGCGCGCGGGCGTGATCTACGGTACCTACACGGCGCTGGTCTATCTGGCCGCGCTGCCGGGCGGCTGGCTCGCCGACCGCTTTCTCGGCCAGCGCCGGGCGGTGCTGTACGGCGGCGGGGTGATCATGCTCGGGCACGTCTGCCTCGCCGTGCCGTCGCTCGCGAGCTTCTATGTCGGGCTCGGCTGCATCGTGGCGGGCACGGGGCTGCTCAAGCCGAACGTGAGCGCCATGGTCGGGGCGCTCTACGCGCCCGACGACGCCCGGCGTGACGCCGGGTTCTCGCTCTTCTACATGGGCATCAACCTGGGGGCGTTCCTCGCGCCGCTCGTCTGCGGCTGGCTCGCGCAGGGCGAGGGCTTCGGCGCGCTGCTGGAGTCGTTCGGCTGGCGGCGCGAGGCGGCGTGGCACTGGGGTTTCGGCGCCGCCGCCGTCGGCATGTTCTTCGGTCTCGTCCAGTATCTCGGGGGGTGGCGGCTTCTCGGCGACGCCGGGCTCCGGCCGGTCGTGCCCGACGCCGCCGCAGAGCGCGTGCGGAGCCGCCGCCAGCTCGTTGCGGCGCTCGCCGGCATCGGCCTCGGCGGCGCCGTGCTCGCGGCGCTCGTGCGCTCAGGTGTGGTCCCGGCGACGCCGGAGGGGCTCGGCAATGCATTCGGGGTGGTCCTGCTCATCGTCACCGTGGCGTTTTTCGCCGGGCTGCTCGGCGCGCGTGGCTGGACGCGAGAGGAGCGCGCCCGGCTCATGACCATCCTCGTGCTCTTCCTTGCGGCGGCGATCTTCTGGTCGGTCTTCGAGCAGGCGGGCTCCACGCTGAATCTCTTCGCGGAGCGCAGCACCGAGACGCGGCTGTTCGGGCGCGCCTTTCCGGCGAGCTGGTTTCAGTCGGCCAATCCGGTGTTCATCATCCTGCTCGCTCCGGCGTTCGCCTGGCTCTGGGCGCACCTCGGGCGGCGCGATCCGTCGAGTCCGGCGAAGTTCGCCGCCGGACTGGTGTTTGCGGCTGCGGGATTCGGCGTGATGGCGGTCGCCGCCCACCTGGCGGCCGACGGCAAGGTGAGTCCGTTCTGGTTGCTGGCGGCCTACCTGCTCCACACGATCGGCGAACTCTGCCTCTCTCCGGTGGGGCTCAGCGCGATGAGCCGGCTCGCTCCGGCGCGGGTGGCGGGCCTCATGATGGGCGCCTGGTTCCTGGCGGCGGCCGTCGGCAACTACCTCGGCGGGCGTGTGGCCGGGCTCTACGAGGCGCTCTCGCTGCCGAGCCTCTTCGGCGCCGTGACGCTGATCGCGCTCGCGGCGGGCGTGGGGCTGGCGCTGCTGGTGCGGCCGATCGAGCGGCGGCTCGCCACGGCGCAGCCCGACGCGGCGTAGCGGCGGCTCACGGCTGCGTCAGTTTTCGCCGAGAATCTCCACGCGGACGCGGCGGCCGAAGTTCTCGGCCTCCTCCGGAGTAGGAGCCCGCATCCCGCACGCGGATCCGCGTGCCGAGGCGGTCGTTCCGGTCGTCGAGTAGGCGGTGGCCTCGAACTCGAGCAGCCGCGGCGGGGCGGCAGTAGGCGCCGGCGCCGGTGGTGGAGGACTGCGGCGGGCGCAGCCTGCGGCGAGCGTGATCAGCACGACGAGCAGCGTCACGCGCGGCGACGGGCCGGCGGCATGGGAGGCGGGTGCCATGCCATCCCCTTATGGAGGCGCTTCGGCGGCGGGAATACTTTTTATCCCGCCGTCGGGGTAGGGTCGGGCGCCATGCCGTACGAATCGATCTTTCGAGCGGGACTCTTTGCCGGCCAGACGCACATCGTGACGGGCGGAGGCAGCGGGATCGGCCGGTGCACCGCGCACGAGCTGTCGCACCTCGGCGCGACGGTCGTGCTGGTCGGCCGGCGGGCCGAACGCCTCGAGGCCGTTCGCGAGGAGATCGAGGCCGATGGCGGCCGCGCGTTCGTCTTCCCCGGCGATCATCGCGACGAGGAGACCGTGCGGGGCATCGTACGCTCCACGCTGGACGCCACGGGTCGGGTCGACGGCCTGGTAAACAATGCCGGCGGCCAGTTCGCCGCCCCGCTGGCGCAGATCAGCAAGAAGGGGTGGGACGCGGTGGTGGCGAACAATCTCACGGGCGGCTTTCTCTGCGCGCGCGAATGCTACACGCAGTGGATGGCGGAGCACGGCGGCGCCATCGTCAACGTGGTGGCCGACATGTGGGGGAGCATGGTCGGGATGGGCCACTCGGGCGCGGCGCGCGCCGGCATGGTGAGCTTCACGGAGACGGCGGCGGTGGAGTGGGCGGCGAGCGGCGTGCGCGTGAACGCGGTGGCGCCCGGATCCATCGCCTCGTCGGGCTTCGACACCTATCCCGATTGGATGCAGCCGCACCTCGCGAGCGCGCACGCGGGCATTCCGGCGGCGCGGCTCGGCACTGAGTCGGAGGTGTCGGCGGCCATCTGCTTTCTCCTCTCGCCGGCGGCGGCGTTCATCAGCGGCACGGTGCTGCGGGTCGACGGCGCGGCACCGAACGCGCGGCTCGTCTCACCGCTCTCCGCGCTGCGCGATCGCAACGCCCCGCTGCCGCTCGCGTGGCCGCTCGACCTCCACGACCGCTCCGTGCCGTTTCACGGCTTTCACCGCGGCCGCCGCATCCACCGCTGGGGCGACTCAAAGTAGGCGGCGGCCCCCATGGCCGCCGAGGCGGCCTTCCTGGTAGAGTCGCCGGCCGTGTGCAGGCGGGGGCCGTGCCGGGCGTCCTGAGCGTCGTCGAGCGCTATCTGGCGGCGCTCGCGGTGCAGGACTGGGCGGCGCTCGCCGCCACGCTGGAGCCGGACGTCGAGCGGACGGGCCCGTACGGTGACGTCTATCAGGGTCGCACGCCGTACGTGGACTACCTGCGTGCCGTGTTCCGCACGCTCGCGGGCTACGAGCTGTCGGTGACGCGCTGCCTGGTCGCGGGCGACGTGGTGGTGGTCGAGCTCAGCGAGACGGTCGACGCAGCCGGCGGGCGGCGGCGCACCGAGGAGGCGGTCGTGTTCGACGTCTCGTCCGCCGAGCTCATCCGCCGGATCGGCGTGTATCTCAGGCGGTGAGGTAGCGATCGATCACGCGGTGCATGTGGAGGAGGTTGCTCTCCTGGCGCGGGTTGAGCCGTAGCCCCGCAAACGCCCGTGAGCGCATGCCGGCCTGTACCCGCTCCAGATTCTCGTAGTCCTGCGTGGTGATCTCGCCCCAGTCCCGCTCGCGCCAATTGGCGAAGAAGCGCCGCTCGAGCGGGCGGGTGCTGCCCGGCGCCGGCCACTCCAGCACCCAGGTGTCGTGGATCGCGCTGTGCGGATCGCGTCCGTTCGGGCGCACGCGGAAGAGAAGCGCGCTGCCGGGATAGATCGGGCCGACGACGTTCGGGAACCAGTACACGTCGTCGGCGCTCGTCATCTGGTCGGGCTCGAACCCCGAGACGTCGAATCCGCGCGAGGCCAGCAGCTCCATGCGGCGGCGCTGGAACAGCGCCAGGAGGTCGGTCCCCGGGGGATGGGCGGCGGCGCGCAGCTCGGCGACGATCGCGCGCTCCTCCTTCAAGAAGGCGCCGCCGAGCCCGGCCACCAGCGCGCTCAGGATCGCGCCCTCGTCGACGTCGGACGCGGCGGGGCCGAGCCGCGGGCTCGGCCGCAGCCGGCGGCGCGCGTTCGGCAGGCGGCCGTAGTGCGCGTGGGTGCGAAACTGCTCGTAGGCGATGCTGGTGTCGTCGGTCCACGGCAGGATCTGCGCGTGGGCGCGCTGCACGTGGTAGGCCTCGTTGAAGGCATCGACCACCGCCTTCCAGTTGGCCGGCAGAATGGTGGTGAGGTACGAACGGAGCCGCAGCTCGTCGAGGCGATAGGGCGCCAGCAGCGTGGGCAGCGGGTCGAGGAACTCGAGCAGCGGCTCGACGTCGGCGGCCAGTGTGATGAAAACGAACCCGCCCCACGAGGCGGTGCGGACCGGCGGCAGGCGGAGCCCGGCGGGCAGATTCGTGAACTCGTGGCGGTCGGGGACGTCGACGAGCGTGCCGTCGAGCCCGTAGCACCAGCCGTGGAAGGGGCAGGTGAGGCGGCCGTCGGTGGCGCGGCCGGCGCCCGAGGCGATCCGCGTGCCGCGGTGCGGGCAGGCGTTGTGGAAGGCCGACACCTCGCCGGGGGCGTTGCGCACGACGAGGATGGAGTCGTCGCCGATCGTGTACTCGATCCAGGCGCCGACCTCGGCGATCTCCTCTTCGCGGCAGGCGATCTGCCAGACCCGCGGCCAGAGCCGCTCGAGCTCGGCGTCGAGGAACGCACGCTCCGTGTAGCGTTCCTTCGGCACGAAGCCGTCGTCGCCGACCAGAGGAAGCGCCGCCGCCACGGCCGCGACTCTAGGAAACGCCGCCGCCTCTTGTCGATCCCCGCCCGGGGCGCCTATGAGGCGCGACATGGAGAAGGTGCTCGCCAGCGCCCGGGCCGCGGTGGCGGACGTGCGGGACGGCGCCACCGTGCTGATCGGCGGCTTCGGCGTGGTTCAAGGCTGGCCGACGTCGCTCCTCACCGCGCTGCGCGACCACGGCGCGCGCGATCTCACCATCGTCGCCAACACGCCGGGCGTGGGGCCGACGTCGCCGCAGATCCTCGCCGAGGCGGGGCTGGTGCGAAAGCTCGTCGCCAGCTACGCCGTTTATCCGAAGCAGCGGACACCGATGGAGGCCGGCATCCGCGCGGGGCGCATCGAGCTCGAGCTGGTCCCGCAGGGCACGCTGGTCGAACGGCTCCGCGCGGGCGGAGCCGGGCTCGCCGCGTTCTATACGCCGACGGGCGCGGACACCGAGGTGCGCCGCGACGCCGAGGTGCGCGAGTTCGA
This sequence comes from Candidatus Limnocylindria bacterium, assembly GCA_035559675.1. Classification (GTDB taxonomy): domain Bacteria; phylum Desulfobacterota; class Binatia; order DP-6; family DP-6; genus DATMAZ01. Next base: position 19,015 of record DATMAZ010000224.1, on the reverse strand, counting down.
CGGCCGCCGCTACGTGCTGGAGACGGCGCTGCGCGGCGACGTGGCGCTCGTGCGCGCCTCGCGAGCCGACCGCGCCGGCAACCTCGTCTACCGGCGGGGCGCGCGCAACTTCAATCCCGTGATGGCCACGGCGGCCCGTACGACGATCGCGGAGGTGGACGACGTGGTGGCGATGGGTGACCTCGATCCGGAAGCGGTCGTCACGCCGGGCGTGTACGTCGACCGCGTGGTGCGCACCGAGCACCCGCTCGATGCGGCGACGGTGCGCGAGCTCTCCCGTCGCTGGGGACGGCAGTGGGACCTGGAGGTCCGCGAGCGGGCGAGCGGCCCGCGCGGCATCCCGCCCGATCTGATGGTCCGTCGCGTGGCCCGGCTGCTGGCGCCCGGCGAGTACGTCAACCTGGGGCTCGGGCTCCCGACGCTCGTGTCGAGCGCGCTCGAGCCCGCCGACGGCGTGGTGCTCCACTCCGAGAACGGCATGCTCGGCTTCGGGCCGCTCGCCGCGCCCGGCGAGGAGGACATCGACGCCTACAACGCGAGCGGGCAGCTCGTCCGCCAGTACCCGGGTGCCAGCTACTTCGACAGCGCGAGCGCCTTCGGCATGGCGCGCAGCGGCCGGGTGACGACCGTGGTGCTCGGCGGCTTTCAGGTGTCGGCCCGTGGCGACCTCGCCAACTGGAACGTGCCGGCGAGCGGGGTGGGCGGCATCGGCGGCGCCATGGACCTCGCGGCCGGGGCAGCCCGCGTCGTGGTCGTGATGTTCCACCTCACGCGCGACGGAGCGCCGAAGCTGGTCGAGCGGTGCACGTATCCGCTCACGGCGGCGCGCTGCGTGCGCACCGTGGTGACGGACTTCGCGCTGATCGACGTCGGCGCCGACGGCTTCGTGCTCCGCGAGGTGGCGCCGGGGATCGAGATCGACGACGTGCGCCGGGCGACCGCCGCGCCGTTGCACGTGCCGGCCAACGTGCGGCCGATGACGTTCGATTGATGGCGATGGCAGCGTCGTGCTCCCTGCCCGTGGTGGCGCAGGCGCGTGCGGCGGGCGCCCGGCTGCCGGAGTAGGGGGCGGCCCCCGGATGGGCACTTGTAACTGAGAACGACTTTCAATATCGGATTGGACATGGCCGGCGGCCCCGGTCCGATGGCCCCCATCATCCCGTTGAGCGAGCTTCCGCCCGGGCGGCGCGCGCGCTTGGTGGCGCCGGCGGACGGCCAGCGCATTCCCCCGCGCTTGCTCGATCTGGGCTTCGTGCCCGACACGCCGCTCGAGGTGGTGCGCCGCGCGCCGCTCGGCGACCCGGTGGAGATCGAGATCCGCGGCTACCGGCTCTGTCTGCGGCGCGGCCAGCTGCGCGGGCTGCGGGTGCGACCCGAGGACGAGCGGGCCGCATGAACGCGCAGGCCGGCAGCGCCGCGATGGTGGAGGACGAGGGCGCGACGGCCGTCCGCATCGCGCTCGTCGGCTCGCCGAACGCCGGCAAGACGACGCTCTTCAACGCGCTCACGGGATCGGCCGCCCGGGTTGGCAACTACCCGGGCGTCACCGTCGAGCGCCGCTGGGGCCCGCTGCGCGGCGCGCGCCGCCCGGTCTCGATCCTCGATCTGCCCGGGACCTACGCGCTCGACGGCGAGACGCCCGACGAGCAGATCGTGCAGCGGGTGCTCGCGGGCGAAATCCCGGGCGAGCCCGTTCCCGACGCGCTGCTCATCGTGGCCGACGCCACCACGCTGCGGCGCGGCTTGGGGCTGGTCCACCAGGCGCTCGAGCGCGGCCTCCCGGCGCTGCTGGTCCTCACCATGATCGACGAGGTGAAGGCGCGGGGCGGCCAGCTCGACCTGCCGGCGCTGGCGCGGCGCCTCGGCATTCACGTGGTGGGCGTGGTAGGGCACCGGGGCGTCGGACTGGATCAGCTGCGCACGCTGCTCGAGTACCCGGAAAGCTGGCCGCGCCGCCCGGCTCGCCCGGCGCTGTCGCCGGTGGAGCGCTTCGCTTGGGTCGACGAGACGTGCCGCGAGATCGGCGCCGGCACGCTGCGGCGCGATCGCCGCACGGACCGCATCGATCGGGTGCTGCTGCATCCGGTGGTGGGCGTGGTGGTGTTCGCGGCCGTCATGGTGCTGCTGTTCCAGAGCATCTTCAGCTGGGCCGTGCCGGCCATGGACGCGATCGACGACGCGATCGGCGAGCTCGGTCGGCTCTCCCACGCCGTGCTCCCCCCGGGCTGGGCGACGAATCTCTGGGCCGACGGTGTGCTCGCCGGCGTCGGCTCGGTGCTGATCTTCCTGCCGCAGATCGTGATCCTGTTCACGGCCCTCCACCTGCTGAACGACGTGGGCTACATGGCGCGTGCGGCCTTCGTGGTGGACCGCGTGATGGGGTGGGTGGGTCTGCAGGGACGGAGCTTCGTTCCCCTGCTGTCGTGCTACGCCTGCGCCGTGCCGGGCATCATGGCGGCGCGCACGATCGCGTCCCCCCGCGAGCGCCTCGCGACCATCCTCGTGGCGCCCTTCATGACGTGCTCGGCGCGGCTGCCGGTCTATACGCTGCTGATCGCGACCTTCGTGCCTGCCACGCGCGTCGTCGGACCGATCGGGCTGCAGGGGCTCACCCTGCTCGGCCTCTACCTCCTCGGCGCGGCGACGGCGCTCGTGTCGGCCGCCTTGCTGAACGCGACGCTGCTGCGCGGCAAGGTGTCGGTGTTCTACATGGAGCTGCCTCCCTACCGCTGGCCGACGGCGCGGCTGCTCGCGCGCCAGGTGTGGGGCAGCGCGGCGGCGTTCCTCAAGCGCGCGGGCACCATCATTCTGGCCGTGTCCGTGGTCCTGTGGGTGCTGCTGAACGTGCCGGGGGCGCCGCACGATCCGAGGCGCTCGCCCGCGGAGCAGGCGCAGGCCGATCTGCAGGCGAGCGTGGCGGCGCGCATCGGCCGGGCCATCGAGCCGGCCATCGCGCCGCTCGGCTTCGACTGGAAGATCGGCGTCGGTCTCGTGGGGAGTCTCGCGGCGCGCGAGGTGATCGTCTCGACGCTGGCGCAGATCTACGCCGTCGGCGACAGCGACGACTTCGCCGGGCTGCCGGCGGCCATTCGCGCCGACGTCGACCCGCGCACCGGACGGCGGGTCTTCGACCTGCCGGTGGCGCTGTCGCTGCTGGTCTTCTTCGTGTTCGCGCTGCAGTGCACGTCGACCATCGTCGTGATGGCGCGCGAGACCGGCAGCTGGCGCTGGCCGGCGCTCGCGTTCGGCTACATGCTCGGGCTCGCCTGGGTCGCGAGCTTCGTCACCTTCCAGACCGCGCGGCACCTCATCGGATGACACCTTAGATGGTGCGCCGCCCAAGAAACGCCACCTGGACAGCGGGCGTCCCCCGGTGGTAGCGCCGGGGTGATGCCTCCCGCCGCTTCCCGTCGGGACCCGTGGCAGCCCGCCATCGTGCACAACGTGCGCGCCCGGGTGCGGCTGGCGTTCACGGTGTTTCTCATCTGCGTCGGCATCAGCACGGTCTTCGAGTTCCTGCGCTTCCCCGAGCGGCGCCCGCTCATGGCGGTGTTCGCAACCGGCTTTGCGCTGCTCACCGCCGTCACCGCCGCCGTGCTGCGCCGGCGTCCGAGCTGGACCATCCCCGCGCTGGTCGCCTTCGTCAACGTGGTCGGCGTGGCGATCAACGTCTACCACGCGATGGTCGGCGCGCCGGTGGCGCTCTGCGTGTGGGTGCTCACCGCGCTGCTGGCCTCGAGCGCCGTGCTGCTGCCGTGGGGACGCCGCAATCAAGCGCTCGCCTCGATCGGCGTGCTGGCCGCATATCCGCTGCAGCTCGGGAGCGGGGGCGAGGACGCCCTGGCGTGGGCCGCGGGTGGGGCCTACCTGCTCGCGGTGGTGGCGCTGTCGGCCTTCGGCGCGACGCTGTTTGCCCGGTTGATGCGCAAGGACTTCGAGCTCACCACCGAGCTCTCGGAGCGGGAAGCGCGCTTGCAGACCTACTTCGACCTCTCGCTGGTGGGGATGGCGATCGTCGAGCCGGACGGCCGCTGCCGCGAGGTGAACGAGGAGTTCTGCCGGATGTTCGGCGGCGAGGCCGCTCACTGGATCGGCCGGCCGTGGTGGGAGGTGGTGGTGGCCGAAGAGCGCACCGTCGGCCGCGGCATGCTCGCGCAGGCGCTCGGTGGCGCTCCGACGCGCCTCGACGTCGCCTGTACGCGGGGCGACGGCACGCCGCTCTACGCGACCGTCGCGGTGCGCGGGCTGCCGGGCGCCGGCGGGCGGCTCGACCACGCGTTGGTGCTCATGCACGACGTCACGGAACGGCGTGCGGCCGAGCTCGCTCGCGAGGAGTCGCTCGCCCGCACGGAGGCGGCGCGCCGGGAGGCCGAGGAGGCCAGCCGGGCGAAGGACGCCTTTCTCGCCACCGTGTCGCACGAGCTGCGCACGCCGCTCACCCCGATCATCGCCTGGACCGATCTGCTGCTCGGCGGCGTCCTCGGCGGTGAGGAGACCACCCGCGCGCTCGGCAGCATCCAGCGCAACGCGCGCGCGCAGGCTCGCCTGATCGACGACCTGCTCGACCTCTCCCGCATCGTCGCGCGGGAATGGCGGGTGGAGTTTCGCACGGTCGATCTGGGCTTGGTGGTACGGGCGGCGCTCGACGTCACGCGGCCGACCGCCGACGCGAAGGGCGTCGTGCTCGGCAGCGTGCTGCCGGCCGAGCCGGTGCTGGTACGCGGCGACGCCGAGCGCCTGCAGCAGGTGGTCTGGAACCTCACGGCCAATGCCATCAAGTTCACGCCCCGGGGCGGACGGGTGGACGTCGTGCTCGCGCCGGCGGGCGGGCAGGTGCGGCTCTCGGTCAGCGACACCGGCGAGGGCATCGCGCCGGCGTTCGTCCCTCACGTGTTCGAGCCGTTCCGGCAGGCCGACCAGTCGTCGGGGCGACGCCACGGCGGGCTCGGGCTCGGGCTCGCGATCGCCCGCGCGCTCACGGAGTGCCATGGCGGCTCCATTCGGGCGGAGAGCGCGGGCGAGGGGCACGGCGCCACGTTCACCGTCGAGCTGCCGCGGCTCGTCGAGGAGACGCCCGAGCAGGCGCGCGCCGGCGACGAGGCCGCGATCAGCCGGCAGACGGTCGGCGGACCGCGCGCGTCGTTGCGCGGCGTGCGGGTGCTCGTGGTCGACGACGACGCCGACTCGAATTCGGTGGTGGCGGCGCTGCTCGCCGCCCGCGGCGCCAACGTGCGCACGGCGCTCGGCACGTCCGAAGCGCTCGCCATCGCGGAGCGCTGGCGGCCGGACGTGGTGGTGAGCGACATCGCGATGCCGGGCAAGGACGGCATCGCGCTCTTGCGGGCGCTGCGCGCGCGCCCGGTAAGCGGCGGCGACATCCCGGCGATCGCGCTCACCGCCTTCGGGGGCGCCGACGCGCGCCGGCGGCTGCTGGCCGCCGGCTTCCAGGCCCACGTGACGAAGCCGTTCGACCCCGTCCACCTGGCGGCGGTCGTGGAAACGGCCGCCACGGGCGCAGGCGCGGTGCACTGAGGCCTAGGGGTCGGCGCGCCGTCTCACCGGCGTGTACATGCCGATGGGCTCGCGCCGCCACCAGAGGCCGGCGCGCCGCTCGGCGGGCGAGGCGAACTCGTAGCGATAGAGGACGGCGCGCACGTAGCGCGGCCTACTGCCGGGGAACGGTTGCTCGCCGAGCAGACGGGTGACCGCGGGGCTGCCGTCGAGAAGGCGGTCGAGGAACGGGCCGAACCAGTACGTCCGCTGGTAGCCCTGCAGGGCGGCGAACCACATCTGCCAGTCGAGCCGCGGCATGTGCGGCTGGACGAACCCCGGCCGGCGGTGCGGGTCGCCCGGCTTCCAGCGGAACTCGTACGGACGCCAGTGCACGCCGTCGTCCGAGCCCTCGACCACGATCTCGGGTCGCACCGTCGTCATGTTGGCGAACAGGCCGTAGGCGTTCACGCTATGCAGCGGCGCCAGCGCCTCGAGCGCGTGCAGCGCCGGGCGCGCCAGCGCCTCCGGAAGGACGACGCGTGCCGCGAGCGGGAGGAGCACGAGCCCGCACGCCGCTGCCGCGGCGGCGGCTGCCAGCAGGCGACGCGGGGCCGACGGCCGCCGGGCAACCGGCGCCCGCACGAAAGGCAGGACGCGCGCCAGCGCCGCGTCGTCGAAGAGCGTCGCGCAGAGGGCGATGGTGAGCAGATTGAAGAACCCGTAGTTCCCGGTGACGGCGATCGCGAGCTGCAGAGCGATCATCGCGGCCGCGGCGGCATGGCGGAGACGCCGGGGGCCCAGGATGGCGAACGGCGCGCCGAGCTCGATGGCGAACATGACGAGCACGCTCGCGCGCTGCACGAGGTCCGGAAGCTTGGCGGCGTACCAGCCGACCCACACCGGGAGACAGGTGGTCCAGTAGTGGTAGTGGAGCGCGGTGAGATTCCACCACGTAGGATCGCCGCTCGCGAGCTTCACCCAGCCGGACAGCAGGTGCAGCTTGGCGACCAGGCACCAGAGCGGCAGCAGCCCGACGGCGCTCGGGTTCCACGCCGGCGGCCGCAGCCGCCAGGGAGCGATGAGCAGCGCCAGGAGCCCGCTCTCGAGCAGCAGCGCGTCCCACTGGAAGGCGAGGAACACCTGCCCGACGCCGACGAGCGAGAGGTAGAGGGCCCAGGCGGCCAGCGCTGCCGGCCCCGGGAGGACGCCGGCCAGGAGCGCCAGCCCGCACGCCACGCCGGCGGCGCAGAGGAGCTGTAGGGTCCTGGCGTCGGCACCGACGAGCCAGCAGATCGTCGGCAGGCGCGCGTACGCGTCGGGCCCGAGCCGGTCGGCCACGCGCCGCAGGAACTCGCCCGCCGGCAGGATGCCCGCCTCGCCGACGAGGCCGTCCACCTGGACACCGAGCGACGCGAAGGCGATCGCATACACCGCGCCGAGCAGCGCCAGGAAGAGACGGCGTGTGCGCGCGTAGCTCCCGGACGTCAGAACATTCCGGTCGGATCGGCGCCGCCGGAGCCGCGCGGCTTGTCACGCGCCGGAATCCACTTGCCGGTGATCATGTCCTTGTAGCCCATGCCGGGCCCGACCATCGGGTAGACGTGCGCCGTCTGGTCCACCATGACCTCCAGGAAGGCGGGGCCGGGGAAGCGCACGAACTCCTCGAGCGCGCGCGGAACGTCGGCCTTGTCGACCACGCGGCGGGCGAACTTGAAGCCGTCGGCTTCCACCGCCTTGATGAAGTCCTTGGTGTGCAGCGTCTTGTCGGTGCCCGAGTAGCGGCTCGTGTAGAAGAGGTCCTGCCACTGGCGGACCATCCCGTCGCCCTGGTTGTTCAGCAGCAGCACCTTCACGGGAATGTCGTAGGTGGTGAGCATCTCGAGCTCGCCGTAGTTCATGCGGATGCTGCCGTCGCCGTCGACGTCGATCACCAGCTTGTCGGGGTTGGCGAGCTGCGCGCCGATCGCCGCGGGCAGCCCGAACCCCATCGTGCCCATGCTGCCGGAGGTGAGGAACGTGCGCGGCGAATGGAAGTCGAGGTACTGCGCCGCCCACATCTGATGCTGGCCCACGCCCGTCGTGACGATCGCGTCGCCGCGGGTGATCTTGTTGAGCGTCTCGAGGACGTACTCGGCCTGGATGCGCGGCGATTCGCGGTTGTACGCGTAGGCGTGCCGCACCTTGAGCTGCTGCAGGGCGGCCCGCCAGGGCTGGAAGTTCTTCTTGAACCCGGCGCCGGCCTCGAGCAGCTGCGCCAGCCCGCGCTTGGCGTCGGCCACGTGGGCCCAGTCGACGGCCTTCACCTTGCCGATCTCGGACGCGTCGATGTCGAGGTGGGCGATGCGCGCGCCCGGGGCGAACTCCTTCACCTTGCCGGCGACGCGGTCGTCGAAGCGCGCGCCCACGGCAAACAGGAAGTCGCAATCCTCGACCGCGTAGTTGGCGTACGCCGCGCCGTGCATCCCCAGCATGTGCATGGACAGCTCGCTGGTGGTGTCGATCGCGCCGATGCCCATGAGCGTGGTGACCACCGGAATGCCGAAGCGCTTGGCGAACGCCCGCAGCTCCGGCGCGGCGCCGGCGTTGATCGTGCCCCCGCCCGCGTAGATGAGGGGCCGTTCGCTCTGCTCGAGCAGGCGGAAGAAGGCCTTGGCGTCCTCCGGGCTGATGCGGCGGTCGGCGAGCGCCTGGATGCGCCGGCGATAGCCGTGGCTCGGCAGCAGCCCCGAGCCCCGGAACGGCTGCTCGACGAGCTGCACGTCTTTTGGCAGGTCGACCACGACCGGGCCCGGGCGGCCGCTGCGGGCGATGTCGAAGGCGGTGCGCATGGTCTCCTCGACCTTGGTGGCGTCGGTCAGCAGGAAGACGTGCTTGGCGCAGGCGGCCATGATGTTGAAGACCGGCGCCTCCTGGAAGGCGTCAGTGCCCATCGCCGCGCGCGGCACCTGTCCGCAGATGAGCACGACCGGGACGGAGTCGGCCTGACAGTCGCGGATGGGCGTCACCGAGTTGGTGGCGCCGGGACCCGAGGTGACGAGGAAGACGCCCACCCGCCCGGACGAACGCGCGTAGCCGGCCGCCATGAAGCCGGCGCCTTGTTCGGTGGCGGGCACGACCAGCCGGATCTGCTCCTTCGGGGGACGGTTCTCGTTGTACCGGAAGATGGCGTCGTAAGTCGGAAGGATCGCCCCGCCGCTGTAGCCGAAGACGACGTCGACGCCCTCGTCTGCCAGTACCTGCACCACCGCGTCGGCGCCCGACATGATCTTGCCCGCGAGCGGGTGGACCGGCGTCGGGGCCAGACGGGGCGTGCCCGTGGGCTGCTTCGCTGCCGCGGTGGGGTGTGGCGCGCTGGACATCGACGGCTCCTTCATCGGGGACGGCTCGTCCCCTCCGGCGGTCTATACCCCGGATCGCGGCCTCTTGCCATTTGCTCGCCGCGGCGCGCCGTCAGGACCCGGCCAGGACCTCCAGGCCCTTGGCTCTCGCGTACCCGGTCTTGTGGCGGATGACCCGCCCGTCGGCGTCGATCAGCACGAAGGTCGGCGTGCCGCTCACCCCGTAATCGAGGAAGCTACGACGGGTCTCATCGATGGCGACCACCGGGGGAAACGGCCCGCGGTAGCTGGCGAAGAACGCATCGAGCTGCTCGGGGTCCTCGTCGGTGATCGCCACCACCGTGAGGCCCAGGTCCCGCCGGGCCTTCTCGAGATCCGGGAGCGCGGCCTTGCAGATGCCGCACCACGTCGCCCAGAAGAAGAGCAGCGTGCGCGAGTTGGCGAGCACGGTGGGGGGCGTGCCGCGGTACGGCGTGAGGCCCAGCTTGGGGGCGGGGGTGCCTGGCTTGGGCGGCCCCGGCAGCTCGGGCCACTTGCGCGGGTAGGCGCGCGGCGTGAGCGCAACCCGCATCGGAGTGCCGTTGCGGACGACGTCGAGGGGAATCGGACGGTCGAGCGGGGACGTCATCACCCATTCCCGCAGCTGTTGCGGCTCGGTGAAGCGGTCGCCCGCCGGTCCGAGGATCACGTCGCCGACCTCGAGGCCCGCTTCCTTGGCCGGCGAGTCCGGATAGACCGCCTGCACCATCGCCGCGCCCACGCCGACACCCAGCGCCCGCCGGACCTTTTCGCTCGCCGGACGGAACTGGACTCCCATCCAGCCCGGGACCACGCGGGCCGAGGCAGCGACGTCGTCCTCGAAGCTCGGGAACGCATCGCGTGCCAGCTCCGGCGGATCGGCGACGGGCGTGACCGGCAACCGCACCGCTTCGCAGCGGAGCAGGCGCTCCAGGTGGGCACGCTGCTCCGGCGTGCCCTGCGTGGTGACGTACTGGATGCCGGCGACCCGGAAGAGCACGAGCTGCATGCGCAGCAACACGCCGCCGCGCGTCTCCATCCGGTAGGTGAGCTCGCTAGCCTTCTCGGCGCGCGTGTGGAGCGACTGCAGGCGCTCGAACGTCGCGGCGCGCTCCTGCGTGAAGCGTCGCAGCGCGTCGAGCAGCTCGTCGGTGACGTCGCGGCGCGCCTCGGGCGTCGCGGCCTGCAGCACCTGGGGCGCCAGCCGCGGCTTCCAGCTCGGCTCGGCCGAAGCGAAGCGTTCCCAGTTGACCTGGGCCGCGCTGCTCTGCGAGCGCTTCCAGTTGTCGCGGTGGGTCTTGAGCTCCTCGGCAAGCGGCGGCACGACGGCAAGGCGCTCCTCCACCTCGCTCAGCCGCCGTGGGCTGAACATGCCGTAGCGCTCGCCGACCGCGTCGAGCAGGCGGAGCTCGCGCTCCCATCGCTTGCGGTCCTTGAAGGCGCGTGCGAGCCACTCGTCGGCGAAGGCGATGGGGTCCTTGCCGGCCGCAGCCGCCGCGCGCCGCATCACGTCCTCCAGGAACACGTCCGAGGTGCGCAGCGGCACGTCCGGGGTGCCGTCGTCGATCACCGTGGTGCGGTGCGCCTGCTCGAAGTCGCCGCTTTGCCCGAGGGCGGTGAGGAAGTGGAAGGCATGGCCGACGTTGTCGCGATTGCGGTTCTCGGGGTAGCAGCCGTAGGCCAGGCGGTCGGCCGTGGTCGAGAAGTACCCGCACACCTCCCGGGGGCCGGCGGCATGCTCGCCGAGCCCGAGGTGCGCGAACGATCCCGAGTAGCACTGCGACATCACCGTGACGACGCGCACGCCGGGGTCGAACCGATCGAGCAGCGCGCGCAGCTCGCGCACCGACACCGCCTGCTTGTCGCCCCAGAGCGTGATGCGGTTGTCCGTCGGGTCGGCGGGATTGCGCGTCCCGTGATCGGTGACGAACAGGAGGACGGTGTCGCCGGCCCGGAAGCGGGTGGCGCCCGCGTCGGCCCACGCGCCGAGCTCCTCCCGCGTGGCGGCGCGCAGCGTCGCTCCGGGGAGCATGGAGTCGACGTAGGTGATCGGCGGGTGGAGCGCCGACTCGAGCGGCGTTCCGGCGAGCAGCCAGAAATACTCGGCCGTCTCGGGCTCGCGCGTCGCGAGATCCAGCCCGGGATCGGTGCCGTCGGCGTTCAGCACCGTGACGTGGGTCGGCGGAACGTCGGCCGCGGCGAGCACGTCCTGCATGGCTTCGAGGTGCCGGAGGTGTGACGCGTAGTTGCTGGCGGGGCGGCCGCCGCCGTTCAGCAGCAGCGCATGGACGCGCTGGGTGTCGAGCGGCGGGGCGAGCGGCGCCGCGCCGGTCCGGCAGCCCGAGGCGGCGAGCAGCAGCGACAGGACGAAGGGCGGCAGGGGGCGGGTCATGGCGGCGCCGCGTCATGGTAGCAGCGGCGCCGCCAAGCGAAAGCGGGGGGCTCGCCGGCGACGGCGTGCGCCGTCAGCGTGTGGGGCTCGGCTCGCTGCCGTCAGAGCGTCCGGGTTGCTCGGTCGCCCGGATCCGCGCGAGCGAATGTCGGATCTCGGGACCGAACGCGATCAGCACCGCGACGAAATACAGCAGGGTGGACAGCAGGATGCGATCGCCGAGGAAGCTTGTCATGAGTGCCAATCCCCTTCGAGCCGGACTGTTGCTCAACGACGCGCCCGCCGTCAAGAAAAATCGGCGCTGCGGCGCCGAACGCCGGTTGATCGGCGAACGCCGCCCGGGCATGAGACGTGGAGCATGCGATCTGCCTGGATGATTGCGGCGGTGGTGGTGGCGGCGCTCGGATGCCAGCGGCCCGCGGTGGGGCCGCCCCGGCTGGTCGTTGGCGCGCTGCGGCACGGCCTCGACCCGTTCCTGGAGGCGCATCGTCTGGCCGACGGCGCGGAGATCCGAGCCGATCTGGTCGAGCGCACGAGCGGGGCGAGCGTGCACGTGGTGCAGGTGCGCGGCAGCGAGCGGCCTCACCGGCACGTCGAGCACGACGTGGTGGTGCAAATGCTCCGCGGCGAGGGCGTGCTCACCCTCGGCGCGACGAGGGTGCCGATGCAACCCGGCGACGTCGTCGTGATTCCGCGCGGCGCGCTGCACTACTTCGCGTCCGCGCCGGGCACCACGGCGGTGGCGCTCGCCACCTTCGCCCCGCCGCTCGACGCGCCGGACTACGTCCCGGCCGACGTTGACAGCCCGGGCGGGCGGAGATAGCCCGAACGCATGAACAGCCTTCGCATTGGGCTCTCGCTGCTCGCCCTCGCCGCCCTGGGCGGCACGCCCGCGCGGGCCGACACCGTGAGCGGCGAGGTGGTCGACCTCTCCTGCTACCTCCACCACCCCGCCACCAGCCGCGGCGCGACACATCGCAAGTGTGCCGAGACGTGCGCCAAGAAAGGGTTGCCGATGGGCCTGCTCACCGACGACGGCTCGGTCGTACTCCTGCTCGAGGACCACGCCAACCCAAAGGCCTACGCGACGGCGATCGGCAAAGCGGCCGACACCATCACCGTCGAGGGCACGAAGGTGACCCAGGGCGGGCTCACGGGCGTGGTGGTCGAAGCCGTGAAGTGACGGGCGTGGCGCGCCTCAGAACCAGAGGTGGAGCTCGAAGACGAGCTCCGTCGTGTTGAGATCGGGCTGGGAGCCGGGCGCGTTGTTGATCCGGTACTGGATGCGCGGCTGCAAGAAGACGTCGATGAACGGCTCGACGCCGATGGCGTAGCGCGTGCGATCGCGATCGCCGGCCACCTTCAAGAACTCGAAGAGGCCGCGGATGTTCAGCCAGTCGAAGGCGAGGAAGTCGACCTCGGCGTAGGAGGCGTACTGGTCGTCGGCGGCCGGCGTGTCGCTGCGGTCGTCGATCAGCACGAATTCGCCGAGCATGGTGAAGCGCCAGAGGTTCGTGCCCGCGTACCACGCGGCGGCGTAGCGGTCGCTCGCCTGCCGGAGGTAGGAGGCGCCGGCCAGCACCGAGCGCACGACCGGCACGTCGTCGAACACGGCGTACCCGTTGACGGCCGTCTGCACGTCCGTGTCGCCCTGCACGCCGTTGGTCACCGCGGCCGCCAGGAAGAACGGGCCGGGCATGATGCCGAGCTCGAGGCCCTCGTCGGAGTTCTGGAACGTCGTGCCGCCGTTGGCCCGCACGAACGCCTCGTCGTCGTGGAGCGCGAGCCCGAAGGGCGTGAAGAAGCGCCCGGCCTTCACGTAGCCGTCGAGCGGCAGCACGCCCCGGAGCAGCCCGAACACCTCGCGGGTCGTGGCGCCGCTGGTGAAGTCGGCGTCGGCGTACACGCTCAGCACCTCGGGCCAGAGGTCGAGCTGGCCGTAGAGCAGGAACTCCTGCACGTCGGTGTCGTTGAAGTCGACGTGGCCGCGAAACGCCCGGTTCTCCCGCACGCGTCCCTGCGCGTCGGGATTGTCGCTCCACTGCGTCTCGTTGCGCACGCGGAAATCGCCGCCCAAGGAGCCGTGCGAGAAGAGCTGGCCGTCGTACGCCTTCACCCGGGCCGGCAGCGGCAGGATCTGGAGGTCGCGGAGCACGTCGTGGGCGTGAATGTACGGAAAGGGCGTGCGCTTGCCGCCGCCGGTCAGGTTGCTGTGGCAGTCGCTGCACTTGGCCCCCGTGCGCACCGTGAGGTAGGGCTCGGCCGACGCGGTCGCGGCGACGCCGAGCGCCACGACGCACGCCACCGCGGCCGCGATCAGTTGTCGAGGGCGCATTCGGTGATCCATTGCCGGATGGCGTCCATCTCGTCCGGCGACAGCGGCGGCATGTTGGACGGCATCATGTCGCCGGCGATGTCGGGGCCGCCTTCGATCTTGCGCACCAGGTAGCTGTCGTCGGGATTGCCGGGTTCGACGAGCAGGAGCTTCGGTCGCTCGAGGGAGGGCACGTTCACCGTGGCGTCGTAGGACCTGCCCGCCGCCAGGTTGAGCCCGAATGCCGGCAGGGCTCCGAGGTGACAGCCCGCCAGCGCGCACGCGCGATCGTAGATCGGCTGGATGTTGGCGGCATACGAGATCGTGGGCACGTCGGGCGGTGTGCACATGCCGCCGCCGTTGCCGCCGTCGTCGTCGGCATCGCCGCTGCCGGCGCATCCGGCGAGCGCCGCCACCAGCAGCATGCTGGTCATCGCTCGCCGAAGCCCGCCCATGCCGTGCTGCGGCTCGCCCGAGATCAGTGTCCGTGCTCGAGCGCCGCCTTGAGCGCTGCGAGGTGCGTCAACTCCTCGGAGAGCCGCTTGAGGCTGTCGAGGACGCGGGCCACCTCGCCCTGCGCCCACTCGAGCTCCTGCACGCTCACCTTGGCGAGCGCCGTCCGCAGCTGATCGTACAAGCCCACCAGCCCCTCGACCCCCGCTACGCCGGATTCCGACATGCGCCGGTTGATCTCGCGCGTGAAGTTGATGATCTGATCGGTCTGCCGAACCATTTCTTCCATGGCCACCTCCACGCTGGTCAACGAGTGAGGCCGCGTGCATAGCACCGGTGCATGCGGGTGACAACAGCGGAGCGCAAGAAGATCGGCCGGTACGACGCGCATTGCGCGCCGGTGGAAGTCGGTGACTGCACGATCGCGCTCTGGCAGGTGGACGACCTCGAGGCGCACGTCGATCGTGCCGCGCTCCTGGCCGGCGACGATCCCGCGGAGCCGCCGTACTGGGCGCATCTGTGGAGCGGCGCCCGCGTGCTGGCCGAGGCGGTGCCGGCAGCGGCCGGGCGCGTCGTCGAGATCGGCTGCGGGCTCGGCCTCCCGGGTCTGGTGGCGGCAGCGCGGGGCGCGCGTGTCGTATTGCTCGATCGGGATGCGGCGGCCCTGGCCTTCGTCGGCGAGAGCCTTCGCGCCAATGGGCTCGCCGCCGCGTGGCCCGTGCGCGCCGACTTCACCCGGCCGCCGTTCGGACCGACGTTCGACCTCGTGCTCGCCGCGGAGGTGGTCTACGACCGCGCCGGATTCTCGGCGCTCGCCGCCGCGCTCGCCGCGCTCGCCGGACCGCAGGGGCGCATCCTGCTCACCGACGGCCACCGCATCGACACGCGCGACTTCTACCCGGCGCTCGAGCGGGCGGGCCTCGTCTGGCGCCGCCGGGCCGTGCCGGTGGACGAGGAGGGCGTGCGGGTCGAGATCGACCTGGTGGAAGCGCGGTGCGCTCAGGCGAGCCCGTACTTGCGGAGCTTGCGATAGAGCCGCTGGCGATCGATTCCGAGCCGGCGGGCCGCTTCGTTCTTGTTGCCGCCGCTGGCGCTCAGCGTCTCGGCGATCAACTCCCGCTCGGTGTCGTCGAGGGTCTGGCGGGCGCCGGGCGGGCGCCCGGCGGGCGAGCGGCTTTCCGGGCGCCGCACCGAGGCCGGCAGGTCCGCGAGCGTGATGGTGTCGGCGTCGGAGAGCGCGAAGGTGCGCTCGACGACGTTCTGCAGCTCGCGCACGTTGCCCGGCCAGTCGTACGCCTGGAGGCAGGCGAGGGCGTCGGGTGTCACGGCCTTCGGCGCGACGCCGTACTGCTGCGAGTAGTGGGTGACGAAGTGCTCGACCAGCACGGGCACGTCGTCGAGGCGCGCGCGCAGCGGCGGCAGCTCGATCCGCACCACGTTCAGCCGGTAGAAGAGGTCGCGCCGGAAGCGGCCGGCATCGACCTCCGCCTCGATGTCCCGGTTGGTGGCGGCGATCAGCCGCACGTCGACTGGGATGGCGCGCGTCGAGCCGAGCGGCACGACCTCGCGCTCCTGGATCGCGCGCAGGAACTTCGCCTGCAGCCCGATCGGGATCTCGGCCACCTCGTCGAGGAACAGCGTGCCCCCGCTGGCGGCACGAAAGACACCGTCGTGATCGGCGACCGCGCCCGTGAACGCGCCGCGCCGGTGCCCGAACAGCTGGCTGTCGAGCAGCGTCTCGGCGAGCCCCGCGCAATTGACGGCGACGAACGGGCCGTCCCGCAGCGCGCTGCGCTCGTGGATCGTGCGCGCGACCAGCTCCTTGCCGGTGCCGCTCTCGCCGAGGACCAGCACCGTGCTCTTGTTTTGGCTCACCGCCTCGACCAGGCGGTAGATGTCGCGCATCGGGGCGCTCACGCCGATCAGCTCGCCGAAGCCCTGGCTGCGGCGCAGCTGGGCGCGCAGCCGCTCGTTCTCGCGGCGCAGCGACTGGAAGCGCAACACGCGTTCGAGCGTGAGCAGCACCTCCTGGGGCCGCGCGTCCTTGATCAGGTAGTCGGCGGCACCGAGCTTCATGGCCTCGACGGCGGTCTCGATCGTGCCGAATCCGGTGAGCACGATGGCCGCGACCGCGATGCGCCGCTCACTCAGCTCGCGCAGCAGCGTCATGCCGTCCATGCCGGGCATCTTGAGGTCCGTGATCACGACGTCGAACGGCTCCTCGGCAAGCCGCGCGAGCGCCGCCTGGCCCTCGGCGGCGTGCTCGACGACGTAGCCGGCGCGCTCGAGGTTCTTTGCCAGCGTGCGCGCCATGTTGACCTCGTCCTCGACGAGGAGGATGCGCGGGCCCAAGCTCATGCGAACGTGGCGGGGGGCAGCGTGTCCTGATGGCAGGGGCAGGGCAGCTCGATCCGGAAGACGGTGCCCACGCCCGGGGTGCTGTCGACCGTGATGTCGCCGCCGTGGCGGCGCACCACCGAGTGGACGACCGACAGCCCGAGGCCGGTGCCCTGGCCGGGCGCCTTCGTGGTGTAGAACGGGTCGAAGATGCGCGTGAGGTTCTCGGGCGTGATGCCGACCCCGGTGTCCTCCACCTCGAGCCGCATGCGATCGTGGCCGACCCGCGCGGTGCGGAGCCGTAGCACGCCGCCGCTCGGCATCGCCTGCACGGCGTTGGTGAGCAGGTTGAGGAGCAGCTGGCGCATGGCGTTCGCGTTGGCGGCGCAGGCCGGGATGTCCCCGAGCTGGGTTACCACCTGCACGCCGTTGTTCTGCAAGTACTTCTGGAGCAGCTGGACCGTGCGCCGCACGAGATCGTTCACGTCGATGCGCTCGATCTCGGCGCCGGAGGTGCGGGAGAACTCCAGGAGGTCGCGGATGATCGCCTGCGCCCGCTCGATCTCCTCCTCGGCGATGTGCAGGTCTTCGGCGATGCCGGCCGCGGGCGTGCCGAGCTGCTGGCGCAGGTCGAACAGCGCGTTCATGACGATGGCGAGCGGGTTGCGCAGCTCGTGTGCGATGCCGGCCGCGAGCTGGCCGATGGCGGCCATCTTCTCGGACTGCACGAGCTGGTGCTCGAGGCGCATGCGCTCCGAGAGGTCCACGTAGACGATCTGCGCCAGATGCTGATTGGCGTAGTCGATCGGCCCGGCGGACAGGAACACCGGCAGCGGCGCGCCGGTACGCCGCAAGAGATGCAGCCCGTCCCAGGTGCCGTGCTGTCCGTCGCGGGTGCGGGCGAGCAGGGCTTCGACCGCCGGCCGCTCCGCGGGGGGGTGCAGCTCGTGCAGGTAGCGGCCGACGAGCACGCGGCGATCGAGGCCGAGCAGGCGCTCGCCCACCGTGTTGATGTCCGAGACGCGGCCGTCGGCCAGGTCGGCCCGCACGATGCACGCCGGCGCGAGGTCGAGCCAGCGGCGATAGGTGGTCTCCTGCTCGAGCAGCAGCTCCTCGCGCCCCTCCACGAAGAAGTCCGTGATGTGCAGGATCCGCACCTCGAACTCCTGCGCGAGCAGCCGGGCGAGCCGCTCGCCCTCGTCCCCGCCCACCCGGGCGTGGAGCGCGTCGCGGAGCAGGCGCACCAGCCGCATCTGCGCCGTGAGAAAGCGGGAGGCGGGGAACTGTGCGATGAATCCGCGCCGGGTGTGCTGCCGCAGGTACTCGAAGGTGGCGATGTCCGTCGGGTCGGCGATGTGGTCCGCCCAGCGCTCGAGCGCGGCCCGCTGATCGGCCTCGATACGGGGCCACTCCACGGGGGGAATGCCGAGCGTGTGCCCCACCTCGGGGATCCAGGCGGCTATCACGGCCGGACCGTGCTGGCGCATGAAGTCGGCGAGCGCCGCGCGGAGCGCCGGATCCGAGCCGTCCCGGTCGACGAGGTGCATGCCCTCGGCATAGGCCCGGATGCGTTCGAGATCGGTGATCAGGGCGGGGGGTGGACCGTTCCCCACGTGGGCTGGTTAGCACCTTCGAGGGACCCTCGCCAGCAACCTCCGCGCGACGCAACTAGCCGGTGCGGCGTGTGTTTCTCCCGTAGCATGATGCAGGCGGCCATCAGCTGGGCAGCCCGTGACGATTGGCGTAGGATCGGGCCGGTCGTGACCCGCCCGCGCTCCGAGAAGCCGCCCGCGCCGCTGGCTGGCGCGTCCACTGCGGCATCCGCCCGGGCGGAAGGCGGGGCCGCCAGCGACCCCGACGTGGTCCTCATGCTGCGCGTGCAGGCGGGCGACCTGGAGGCGTTCCCGCTGCTTTTCGAGCGCTATGCACCCCGCGTGCTACAGTTCGTGCGCCGCTTCGTCGCCCACGAGGCCCGCGCCGAGGAGCTGACGCAGGACGTGTTCGCGCAGATCTTCCGGTTCCGGCGGCGGTATCGGCCGGAGAGCCGGCTCTCCACCTGGGTCTTTCGCATCGCCACCAACCTCTGCCTGAACGAGCTGCGGCGTCCCGAGCAGCGGCTGCGGGTCGACCTCTGGAAGCAGCAGGATTCCGAGGAAGACCGGGAGGGACCGATGCTGGCCGACCCCGACGCGCCGACGCCGGAGGCCGCGGCGGCTGCCCGCGAGCTCGCCGCGGCGCTCGACCGGGAGATCGCCGCGCTACCGGGCAAGCAGCGGGCGGCGCTGCTGCTCTCGCGCATGGACGGGCTCGCGTACCGGGACGTGGCCGAGGTGCTCGGCTGCAGCGAAGGGGCCGTGAAGGCCCTCCTGTTTCGTGCCATCCACGGGTTGCGCGGCCGGCTGCGGGACCATCTCGAGGAGAAGTAGGGAGAAGGAGCTGACGATGCGTTGTCGCAAGGTACGACGAAGCCTGCTCGCGGCGCTCGACGGGGAGCTCGCCCCGGCGGAGCGCGAGGTGGTGCGAGCCCACGTGGCGGCCTGCGCGGCATGCCGCGCCATCGAGGCGGAAGCCGTGCGCTTGCACCGGGCGCTCGCCGATCTGCCGCAGGCCGCGTCGCTGCCCGCCGGCTTGGCCGAGGCGACGATGCGGCGCGTGCGCGCCGAGGCGGCC
>DATMAZ010000223.1:0-9509 GCA_035559675.1 Candidatus Limnocylindria bacterium | reverse complement strand
GGCCGCGTACAGGAGCGGCTTGAACGCCGAGCCCGGCGCACCGCTGCCCGCCGCGACGCTGCCGCCCGGCGTGGCGGCGCAGCCCGCCGCCTACTGACGCGCTAGGCGAGCCGCCAATACGGCGACTGCGCGGCGCGCACGCGCTCGATCACGCCGTCGGCACGGTGGGCGTCGCCCGTCTGCGGCGCCGGCAGCGGGCCCGTGGCTCCCCGCAGCGCGGCGAGCAGCGCGTCCGCGCCGTCGACGAGCGCGTCCAGGTCGTAGCCGCCCTCCAGCACGGCAGCGATGCGACCGCCGGCGCAGTCCTCCGCCAGGGTCGCAACGGTGCGCGCCATCCGCGCGATGCCGGCCGGGGTGAGCATCAGCCTGCCCAGCGGGTCGCGGGCGTCGCAGTCGAAGCCGGCGGACACCAGCACGAACTCGGGGGCGAACTGCCGCATGACCGGCAGCACGAGCTCGTCGAAGATGCGAGCGAACTCGGCGTCGCCGAAGCCGGCTGAGCACGGCACGTTCAGCGTGCGGCCGGCGCCTGCGCCGCGCCCCACCTCGGTGGCGGCGCCCGTGCCCGGGTAGAACGGGAACTGGTGCGTCGAGACGTAGAGGACGGACGGATCGTCCTCGAACACGTGCTGCGTGCCGTTGCCGTGGTGCAGGTCCCAGTCGACGATCGCGACGCGCGCCACGCCGCGGGCGCGGAGCGCCCGGGCGGCGACCGCCACATTGTTGAAAAGGCAGAACCCCATGGCGCGATCGCGCTCGGCGTGGTGTCCCGGCGGGCGCACCAGCGCGAGACCGTTAGCGACATGCCCTGCGAGAATCGCGTCGCACAGCTCGATCAGCGCGCCGGCGGCGAGCCGCGCCGCCTCGCTCGACGCCGCGGACGTGACCGTGTCGGGATCGAAGCGCAAGCGGGGCAGCGTGGCGGAGGCGTCGACGGCCTCGATCAGGCGCGGATCGTGGACGCGCGCCAGCTCGTCGTCGGTGGCCGGCCGCGCGCCGAGCTTCACGATCTCGGGCTCGGCGGCCACGCGCTCCTGCAAGACCTTGAGACGCGCCGGGCGCTCGGGGTGGCCGGCGCCCGGGTCGTGCGCGAGCATGCGCTCGTGCGTGACGTATGCGGTGCGCGCGGCCATGCCGCACCATAGCAGAGCGGCCGCGCGAAATTGACACCCCCTACCCTTTTGCCTACGCTCGGCGGGCGGATGTTCGGCATCGGCATGCCCGAGCTGATCGTCATCCTCGTGGTGGCGTTGATCGTGCTCGGCCCGAAGCGGCTGCCCGAAGTGGCGCGGTCCATCGGACGGGCGGTCGGCGAGTTCCGCCGGCAGTCGAACGAAGTCATGGAAGAGTTCCAGGCGCAGCTCGACGCCGAGGAACGCGCGGCGGCCTCCGGCAAGCCGCCGGCGAAGCCGGGTGACCGCCCCGAAGCGCACGGGTCCGCTTGAGCACGGAGACCTCCGGCCCCGAGTCCGACGTCCGCATGTCGCTCACGGAGCACCTCGCGGAGCTCCGGATGCGGCTCGTGCGCGCGCTTGCCGCCACGGCCTTGGGCTTCGCGGTGGCGTACGCCTGGGCCGCCGAGCTGATCGAGCTCCTGCTGCACCCGCTGCGCGCCCAGGGGCTCGACGTGAGGGTGATCGGCACAGGCGTCACCGACGCGTTTTTCACCAAGCTCAAGGTGGCCGCGATCGCCGGCGTCTTTCTCGCGAGCCCGGTCATCTTCTTCCAGGCCTGGCGCTTCGTGTCGCCGGGGCTCTACGCGCGCGAGAAGCGTGTGGCGCTGCCGTTCAGCATCGCCGCCAGCGCGTTCTTCGTGGCCGGGGCGGCGTTCTGCTACGAACTCGTCTTCCCGGTCGCGTTCCGGTTCTTCCTCGAGCAGTTCCATTCGATCGCGCTCGGCCCGCAGATCCGCATCAGCGAGTACCTCACGTTCGCATCGCGCATGCTGCTCGCGTTCGGGGTCACCTTCGAGCTGCCGGTGGCGAGCTTCTTTCTGGCGCGCGTCGGGCTCATCACCCACCGCACGTTGCTGGACGGCGCGCGCTACGCGGTGGTCGTGATCTTCGTCGTGGCCGCGGTGCTCACGCCGGGACCCGACGTGGCGTCGCAGCTGCTCATGGCGGCGCCGCTGCTGGTGCTCTACGTCCTGTCGGTCGGCGTGGCATGGCTGTTCGCGCGCACGCCGGCGGCGGCGGAGACCGACCGCCCGCTGCCGGCCCGCTGAGCGAGCGGCGGGACTACGACGCCCGGGCGCCCGGCGTCCCGACCTGGCTCACCACGCGCCCGAGAAACGCCAGCACTTGCGGCGGCAGCGACACGCTCTCGTCCTGCGTCGAGTCCGGCATGTGCTCGAACTCGAGCACGCCGATCCGCTCGAACGCCTCGCGCACCCGCGGCGTCAGCAGCCCGAGTCGCTTCAAATTCGGCACGATCTTGCTGAACAGCAGCTGCCGGAAGCCGCCCATGAACGGCGTGGACAGCGACCAGGCGGTCCACGCCTTCACGTCGAAGCCGAGCCGCTCCCACACCTCGTTCATGAGGAGCCGATCGCGCATCAGCATGGCCGCCTCGATGACGAACTCCTCGCGCTCGCGCCGCTCGCGCTCGGTCATGTCGCGGTACGCCTCCTCCAGCGACAGGACCCCGAAGGCGACGTGCCGGGCCTCGTCCCGGATCACGTAGTTGGTGATCTGGTGCAGCAGCGTCTCGTGGGGGTTCATGAGGTGCATCATGCCGAAGGCGGCCAGCGCCAGGCCTTCGACCATGATCTGCATGCCGAGGTAGGTCATGTCCCAGCGCGACTCGCGGACGATCTGGTCGAGGAGCGTGTGGAGGTGCGGATTCACCGGGTAGGCGTAGGGCAGCTTCTCGGTGAGGTAGCGCCGGTACACCTCGACGTGGCGCGCCTCGTCGGCCACCTGCGAGGCGGCGTAGAACTTGGCCTCCGTCCACGGCACGGTGGTGACGATCTGCGCCGTGGCGAGCAGCGCACCCTGCTCGCCGTGCAGGAACTGCGACAGCATCCAGCCGAGCTGCTCGACGCGGAGCCGCTTGAGCTCGCGGAGCTCGAGGTGCCGCGGCGGGTTCAGCATCGTGTTGAAGGCCTCGGGCGGGAAGAACTCGGGGAAGCGCTCGGGATCGACGGAGATCGACCAGTCGATGTCGGTGCTGGCGTTCCACTGCAGCGTCTTCGCCTTCTCGTAGAGGTTCACCAGCGACGGGCGTTCCAGCTGGTAGGCCCAATTGAAGACCGCGTCGGACCGCTGGGCGACGGCCTCCAGGGCGCCCGTGGGGGGCTCGGGAATCGGGGTGTATCGCTCGCTCATGCACGCTCCTCGTCGGCCGACGTTATCTCGCCGAGGTCCGCACCAAGCAAATCGTCGACGTCCGGCGGCCGCGGCACCTCGCGGCAGCCGATCTCCTCCGCGAGCGCGGCGACCACGCGGCGCGCCTGCGCGAGACCGTCGGGCACCGCCAGCACCACCAGCAGCCCCTGCTGGCGGTCGATGGTGCGCAGCACGGCGATGCCCTCGTACGACTCGAAGATGAACTTCACGTAGCCGATCTCGGCGCGCGGGACCAGCAGAAAGATGGGCACCACGTCGTCCATCGCTCAATAGCTCCAGCGCGCTTCGAACAGCACCTCGTCGTTGGCCTTGAACTGGCCGAACAGCGACTCGGCGTGCCCGCCGACGGCCAGGTAGCCGATGCGCAGCCTGAGATTGTCCCGCGGCACCCAGCTCACGCGCGGGAGCGCGAACCAGCCCCCCGCCTCGATCGCATAGATCGTGCGTACTTCGATCTCGACCCGCTCGTCCAGCACGGGCTTGCGCACGAGCGCGGTGATGCGGGTCTCGGGTTGTCCGATCAGCAGCTGCGGCGCGTCCTCGGTGAGCACGATCTGCGAGATCTGGACCAGCGGGATGAAGCCGTTCCAGATCGTGTCGGCCCCGATGCCCCATTCCACCGCATCGCGGTCGACGAACAGGTCGGGAAAGGGCACGCGGATCCGCGGCCCGACCGTGGCCCCGACGAGCCGGCGGAGGGCAACCCGCAGCACGTCGGAGCCGGGACGCAGGTACGGGCGGTCCTGCGAGTACACCACCTCGCCGCGCATCGACAGCGGCCCCACCACGAACGCGGTGTCGGCGCCGAACAGCCGGATGCGGTCCTGCTCCTGCACGAGGCGCGCGTCCGCCCGGCACGTGCGGGTCCCGAGGTCGCAGAAGGCGGTGGCCGCGAGCCGCGCGTCCGGCCCGGTCTCGGGTCCCTCGTAGTAGTAAAGGTCCCAGTCGACGGAGCGCACGGTGCCCCCGATGCGCACGCCGACGCCGCCATCCTCGAAGCGGCGGGACGGCGGAGCGTTGCGTGTGTGGAAGGACACGGGCACGCCCCCGGCAAGGGCCATTCCGATGTCGCCCAAGTGGGAGCGCGGGATGAACACCGGCACGCCGAGGCTCGACGGGAACCAGCGCTCGCGTTCGAGCGCCAGCCGGGGCGGCACCGCGAACGGCACGTAGACGAGCTGCCCTTCCAGCCGCGACAGCACGCCGTCGCCCGAGAGCGGCACGTAGTACGTCCCGGCGAGCGCCGGCACGCCGATTTTGCGCTCCTCGACATCGTCGACGAGCGGGTCGTGGTAGCTGCGCGGATTCAGCACGTCCGTCGGCGGGATGCCGTCGAGCTTGCCCCAGGCGAAGAGCTGCACGCCCGCGCGGAGGTCGAAGTCGCCCGGCTGCCATTGCAGATACGCCTCGTCCGCCTGCAGCGAGGGCGACTCGTTCTCGAACTCGTCGTCGAAGTTCCAGAAGCCGACCGAGGCGTCGCGATACGGACCGCCCACCTGGCCGAGCAGCTGGAGGCGGAAGCGAACATCGCCGCCGAGGTCGGCGTCAGCGCCCAGCAGCCAGCGGCCCCACGGCGCCTGGTACGCCCCGCCGCCCGTGTCGACGACGGCGCGGCCATCGACCCATCCGCCCACCTCCACCCGGTCCCCCGTCCCCGGCACGGTCAGCGCCTCGGCGCGCGCCGCGGACAGGCAGAGCGCGGCGGCCGCCAGCACGTTGCCCGCCCAGCGGCGCGCCCCTATACTCCGCGCATGGCGGCCTCCGCACTCGACACCGATCTCGACCGACAGATCGCGGCCACGCACGCGCGCTTCGTCGAGGCCATGGCGGCGCGTCTGCCGTCGATGGAGACCGAGACCAAGGAACGCTACTTCGGTGTGCTCTCGACCCTGGTGGCCAAGCTCGAGCACGAGGGCAAGTCGCTGCGCGAGGTGCTGAACGAGACGATGGCCGAGGCGGCCGGCGCCATCATGCTGGAGCTCGTTCGCTGAGCTCGCGACGCCACGGTCGCCTGGTGGATCCGGTGGCCTCGGCGTCATGTCCGCGCTCCTATATCGCGCCGCCGGCCGGTCGTTCCAGTCTCCTTGCCAGCCCGAAAGGCGCGGGATAACCGTACCCGTCGTGAAGACCACGTTCCGGCCCCGCCTGCTGAACGGTCAGACGGGCGACCCGGCCCTGCTCGTGTCCATGCGCTGGCAGGGCCGCAGCATCCTGATCGACCTCGGCCGGATCGATCGCACCCCGGCGGCCATGCTGCTGCCCATCGAGGCGGTGTTCGTGTCCCACGCGCACATGGATCACTTCATGGGATTCGACCAGCTGCTGCGGCTGTTCCTGGCGCGCGACGCGGTGCTGCGGCTCTACGGGCCGATCGGTATCGCCGACTGCGTGGCGGGCAAGCTCGCCGGCTACACCTGGAACCTCACCGACGAGTACCGCTTCACGCTGGAGGTCATCGAGATCGGCGAGGACGAGCTGGTGCGCTGGTCGTTCGCGGCGGCGGACCGGTTCGTGCGCCGGCCGCTCGGGACCACCCCGCACGACGGCACCGTGTTCGCGGATCGCGTCTTCACGGTCGAAGCAGCCCCGCTCGACCACAAGATCGTCTCGATGGCGTATGCCGTTACCGAGCGAACCCATCTGAACGTGCGCGCCGACGCCTTGGCCGCCCTCGGGTTCCGTCCCGGGCCCTGGCTGAACGTGCTGAAGAACGCCATCCGCACCGGCGCGGCGGCGGACACGCCCATCGAGGTCGCGCCCGGCGTGCGCCGCCCGCTCGGCGAGCTGCGCGACGCGCTCGTGATCGAGACCGCCGGGCAGAAGATCGCCTACGTGGTCGACACGCTGTTCTCGCCGGCCAATGCGGCCCGCATCGTGCGGCTGGCGCGCGCGGCCGATCTCTTCTACTGCGAGGCGCCCTTCCTCGACGAGGACATCGAGCAGGCGACGCGCCGCTATCACTTGACGGCGCGCCAGGCGGGTGCGCTGGCGCGCGCCGCCGGCGTGCACCGGCTCGCGGTCTTCCACTTCTCGCCTCGCTATGAGGGACGCTACGGCGAGCTCGCGGCCGAGGCCCAGGAAGAGTTCACCGGGCATCGCATGCGGTATGGCGAGCTGGACGACAGAAGTCCGCAGCTTTCTTGAGGCCCATCGTCGCGGCCATCTTGCGACCGTCGGAGCGGACGGCACGCCGCACGTGGTGCCGATCTGCTATGCGCTCGACGCCGCCGGCCTCTACGTGATCGCGGACCGCAAGCCCAAGCGCCGCCCGGCGGCGCGTCTCGCGCGGCTCGAGAATCTCCGTCGCGTGCCGCGCGCGGCCGTGGTGGTCGACGAGTGGGACGAGGACTGGACGCGGCTCGCATGGGTGATGGTGCGCGGCCCGGCGCATTTTCTCGACGACGCCGCGGCACACGCCGCCGCGCTCGCCTTGCTGCGCGCCCGCTACCCGCAGTATCGCGAGATGCCGCTCGACGATCCGGCCCGCCACCCCATCTTCCGCTTGTCCCCGGAGCGCGTCACGGTCTGGCATGCTGCATAGGGCGCTGTGTCGTTCGCGCCCCCGAATCGTGCGCCGCTGCCACGAGGATCGGTTTGCAAGACCTCCATTCGCGCTCCGTCGCTTACACGGCCCGCTCGACGCTCGATCGTAGCGCCCGCCGGCGACGGCCGAGCGGGCCGTAGCCAAGTCGCCGTCAACACAGGAAAAGCGGAACGAGATGCCGGGGCGCCGGCTCGATGGGCGCCGAAAGGTCTGGCGCTCCCGCACGGTTTCCCGGGCGCGCCAACCCTCTGGCACAGGTTTCGCTCATGGAAACGGGCGGAGGCACGGAATCCATGATCATCGACCGCGAGACTTTCACCGAGCTGGCCGTCCACCTGAAGCTCGCTTCCGACGCCGTCCTCGCAACCGCCCGGCACTTGGCGGTCCTCTCCAATGGCGACAACGGGCCCGACGAGCATTGGGCGGGCACGTTGGACAGCCTGATGAACATGAACACAGAGATCACGGTCATGGAGCGCATCCTGCGGGCGCTGATGGAGGCGAACCGCGAGGAAGAGCTCCAGGCCGGTCCCGCTGCGAAGAAGTCCGAGCCCCTTCCGTCCTGACCGACCCGTCTCCCGTCGGGAGGGAGTCCGGCTGCGGCCGGGCTCCCGCCCCTTCCCCCGAGCCCGGCAGCAGCTAGTCGGTTTTGGCGGGCGCCGGGTTCACCAGATCCATCCCGAGCGTACGCGGGAACACCACGGCGAGCTGCTCGGGCGTCCAGCGCTGCTGCGCATGGATCGTGCGTACCGGAGCGGGATCGCTCAGCAGCGCGATCAGGCCGCCCATCACGAAGAAGACCTTGCCGTTTACGTGGCGGGCCCGATCGGTGGCGAGATAGACCACCCACGGTGCGACGTTCTCCGGACCCGTGTACTCGAGCGTCGTCGGCCGCGCGCCCGCCGCGGACGCGATGCCCGCCTTGGCCCGGGCCTCCCGGGCGCTGCTGCCGACCGTCTGGGTCATGCGCGTGGCGGCGCCGGGGCACACTGCATTCACCGTGATGCCGTAGCGGCCGAGGTCGCGGGCCGCCACCCGGGTGAGCCCCGCGATGCCGTCCTTGGCGGCGCCGTAGTTGGCCTGGCCGGAATTGCCGTACACGCCCGAGGTCGACGACATGGACACGATGCACCCGACGCGCTGCTCGCGCATGCGACGGGCGGCGTGGCGCATGCAGTTGAAGCTGCCCGTCAAATGCACGGCGATCACCGCGTCCCACTCCTCCTCCGACATGTTGAACACCATGCGATCGCGGAGAATGCCGGCGTTGTTCACCAGCACGTCGATGCCGCCGAACTCGCGCACGGCCGTGTCGACGATGCGCTCGGCGGCGTCGAAGTCGGCGACGCTGTCGTAGTTGGCCACCGCCGTCCCGCCGCGCGCCCGGATGGCAGCGACCACTTCGTCGGCGGCGCTGGTCGACGCCCCGCTGCCGTCGACCGCCACGCCCAGATCGTTCACCACCACGGCGGCGCCCTCGGCCGCCATCAGCTCGGCGATCGCCCGGCCGATGCCGCGCCCGGCGCCGGTTACCACGGCGCGCTTGCCACGCAGTCTGTCGCCCATCGCGGTCAGGCCTCCTTCGGGGGCGCCGGGTTGATGAGCCCTTCGAGCAGCACCTCGGGCGCCAGCGCGTCGAGCTCGTCGAGCGTCCAGTAGCCGTCGGCCTTGAACAGCGTGCGCTCGGGACGCGGCTGCGAGACGAGCGCCACGGCGCGCCCGTAGCAGAGGAACATCTGTCCGTTCACGTCCCGCGCCTGCTCGCTCGCCAGATACGCCACCATAGGGGCGATGTCGGCGGGATCGAGCTGCTCGATCTCGGCCGTGCCGCGGTCCTCGCGCACGATGCCTTGCTGCTTGCGGAGCTCGCGGGCCTTCACGTACGCCTCGGTCACCGTCATGCGCGTGCCCGCCACCGGGGAGATGGCGTTCACGGTGATGCCGTAGCGGCCGAGGTCCCGCGCCGCCACCTTGGTGAGCCCGCCGATGCCGCACTTGGCGGCGCCGTAGTTGGCCTGCCCCGGATTGCCGAAGAGCCCCGCGCCCGAGGTGAACGTGATGATGCGCCCATACTTCTGCGCCCGCATGTGCGTGCAGGCGTGGCGCAGGCAGTTGAAGGTGCCCTTCAGATGGGTGGCGATCACGGGCGCCCATTCCTCGGGGGTCATGTTGAAGATCATGCGGTCGCGAAGAATGCCCGCGCAGGTGACCAGCACGTCGAGGCGGCCGAAGCGCTCGATGGCGGTCTCGATGATGCGCCGGGCGCTCTGCCACTCGGCCACCGAGTCGGCGACGGCGACGGCGCGGCCGCCCGCCGCCACGATCTCGCCCGCCACCTGCTCGGCCGGGAGGCTCGAGGGCGCGCTGCCGTCGACGCTCACGCCGTAGTCGTTCACCACCACCGCGGCGCCCTGGGCCGCGAGCTCGAGCGCCACGCCGCGCCCGATGCCGCGGCCGGCCCCGGTGACCACGGCCACGCGGCCCGCGAGCATGTCTCCCATGGGCGGTGTGCTGTACACCGCCCGGCGCAGCGGACTCAACTCGAGGCGAGCGGCCGGCGTCCGGAGGTGGTGATGCCGAGCGCACGGAGCCGCGAGGCGAGCGTGGTTGGCGGCACG
>DATMAZ010000222.1:0-10698 GCA_035559675.1 Candidatus Limnocylindria bacterium | reverse complement strand
GATCAGGCGTTCGAGCGGTCCCAGGCCGGCGCGGCCGAATGGCTCCGTAGACTGGGCTTGCGCGCCAGCGTACCGAGCCGCGCATGAAGCTCTACTCGGGACCGCTCAGCCTGTTCACCGCCAAGGTGCGCAGCGCGCTCGCCGAGAAACGCCTGCCCTACGAGCTGGTCTCCGTGCCGTTCTCGCGCGCGGGCTACCAGCCGAAGCATCCCTTCGTGCTGGCGGCGAACCCGAAGGCGCAGGTGCCGGTGCTCGAGGACGGCGAGCTGGTGCTCTACGACTCCACCATCATCCTCGAGCACCTGGAGGACCGCTATCCCGAGCCCGCGCTCTACCCGCGCGATCCGCTGGCGCGCGCCACCATCACCTTCGCCGCCAGCCTCGGGGCCGGTCTCGGTGACGCCCACCCCCGGCTCCGCAGCTGGTACAAGCGCGTGCTGGCGCGTCCGAGCGTCGGCGCCGAGGTCGCGGGCCTCACCGCCGCCATGGCCGCGCTCAGCTGAGTCGGCGACGATCCGCGGTGAGGTAGGAGACCACGAGCGCCACGAGCTCGCGGGCCTGCGCGGCGAGCTGCCGCTCGTCGCCGTGGACGACGAGCCGGTGGACCACCGCCTCCACCGCCTGCACGACCACGGCCGCGGCCAGCGCCGGGTCCGGCACGGTCACCTCGGGCCGCTCGCGGAGATAGCCGGCGATGCGGGCGGCGATGGCCTCCTCGGCTGCGTCGACCTGCCGGCGCACCCGCGGCGGCAGCGGCGCCTCGTCGAAGAGCACGCGATGGAGCGCGCGGTTGCGGGCATGGAGCGCGATCATGGCGTCGACGAGACGGCGCACCGCCGCCGGCAGCGGGAGCGCGCGGGCCATGACCTCGGTGGCCGCCTCGTCGAGCAGCGCCTGCCCCTCGGCCACGTGCGCCTCGATCAGCGCCACGAGCAGCGCGTCCTTGTTGGGGAAGTACTCGTACAGCGAGCCTACCGAGACGCCCGCGGCCTCGGCGATGCGGTTGGTGGTGGCGCCGGCGTAGCCCTCGGCGGCGAAAATCCGAGCTGCCGCCTCGACGATGGCAGCGACCGTCTCGCGCGAACGGGCCTGTGAGGGCCGTCGTCGCGGGCGAAGCTCGTGCTGGCGGCGGGCGCGCATGAAGGGAGCCCGAATCCGAGTTGTCGAATCCGAGTAATTACTCGTATACTCCAACGCGACGAGGAGGTCCACATGCCGCAACTGGCGCTCGGAATGCTCACACTCTACTTCGCGCTCGCCTTCGGGCTGCGTAGCCTACTCCACTGGCTCCGCACCGGCACGACGGGCTTCGTCGGCCTCTCCGGCCGTCCCGCGGAATGGGTGGGCGGGGTGCTGTTCGCGACGGCGCTCGCGTGCGCCATCGCTGCGCCGGTGGCCGAGCTCATCGGTGCGGTCGCGCCCTGGGCGGCTCTGTCGACGCCAGCCGTGCACTGGATCGGCGCGCTCGTCTGCCTCGGCGGCATGGGCTGCACGCTCTGGTCGCAGCTCGCCATGGGCGACTCGTGGCGCATCGGCGTCGACGAGTCGGCGCGCACCGCGCTGGTGGCCCGCGGGCCGTTTCGCTGGGTGCGCAACCCGATCTTCACCAGCATGCTGCTCGACCTGGGCGGCGCGGCGCTGCTCACGCCCAACTGGCTGGCCGCCGCCGGCGTGGCGGCGCTGCTGGTGGCGCTCGAGCTGCAGGTGCGGCGGGTCGAGGAGCCCTACCTGCTCCGCGTGCACGGGCCCGCCTACCGCGCGTACGCCGCGCGCACGGGACGCTTTCTCCCGGGCATCGGGCGGCTCGCCGCATGACCGCGCGGGCGCAGTCGTTCGTCCCGGCGCTCGCCTACGACGCGCTCACGCCCTTCTACGATCTCGTCGCGGCGCTCACCGTCCACGACCGGGCCATGAAGCGCCGCCTGGTCGAGCAGCTGGCGCTGCGGCCGGGCATGCGCGTGCTCGACGTCGGCTGCGGCACCGGGACGCTGGCGCTCATGCTGGCGGCGGCGGAGCCGCGCGCCAGCGTCGTCGGCCTCGACCCGGACCCGCGCATCCTGGCGATCGCACGGCGAAAGGCCGCCGCGGCCGGCGCGCCCGTCACGTGGGCGCAGGGCTCGGCCACCGCCCCGCCCTTCCCGCCGGCCTCGTTCGACCGAGCCGTTTCCAGCTTGGTCTTCCACCACCTCACCACGCCCGAGAAGCAGGCGGCGTTCGCGGCGCTGCACGTGCTGCTCCGGGGCGGCGGCGAGCTGCACGTGGCGGACTTCGGCCGCCCGCACACCGCGTACACGCGGCTCGCGGCGGCCGCCTTCGCCTGGTTCGACGGCCGCGAGCGGACGGCCGCGAACCTCGAGGGGCGGCTTCCCGCGCTCATGCGCGAGGCCGGCTTCGCCGACGTGGTCGAAACCGAGCGCTGGGCCACCGCCTTCGGCACGCTCGCCTTCGTGCGAGCGCGCGTCTAACGGCGAGGCGCCGCCCGGCTCAGGCCTTCGGCGGCGGCGCGATCACCACGATGAACGTCTGCTCGGCGTCCATCGGGATCCCGGCCCAGTTCGGGTTCTCGCGCTTGCGCTCGTCGTAGAACGCGCGATAGCCGGTGCCGGTCTCGGTGGTGAGGCCGCCGGCTTCCAGCGCCCGGCGCACGGGATCGAGCGACGGCGGCTCGGTCTCGTCGCCGACCAGGATGCGGATCGGGCCGGGCTTCAGCATCATGCCGGTGAGCTGCTGCGTGGTCGGCTGCCAGCCGCCTTCCCGGAAGATGAGCTCCAGCGTCTTGGCGAGCTCGACCGTGTCCGGGTTCGCGGGCGAGACGACCAGCCAGATGCGCTTGTCCTCTGGCTGGTCGGCCCGCAGGATCTCCAGCATCGCGTCGGTCTCGGCGGAGTCGATCTCGCGGGCGCCGGGCGGCTCGGGCGCCGCCACGGGCGCGGGCGCGCCGGCGGTGTCGTTGGAATCGGGCGAGCCGCCGCAGGCGGCCAAAAGCAGCAGAGCCGGGCCCCACACCACGTGTGCGCGCATGGCCGACTGTTCTAACGGAAACCCGCTCAGAACTGAAACGTGGTGCGAGCGCTGGGTCGCCGACAAGCCACCGCTCCCCCAGCGGTACGGGTCCGTGGTACGACACCGGCATGCTCCGTCCTGCTGCCCTCACCGCGGCGCTTCTCTGGTGCATCTACGCCGCGCTGCCGGCCGCCGCCCGCCGACCGCCGCTCTGCAGTACCGCCGATTTTGACGGCACCCGGCCATCCTACGTCGCGGTCTTCTCGGCCTTCCCGGCCGAGCTGGTGCCACTGCTCGCTACCACCGACGTCGAGGAGACCGTCGAGATCGACGGCCGGCTCTTCTTCGTCGGCCGGATGGCGGGCGTGCACGTCGTACTCAGTCTGCTCGGCATCGGCATGGTGAACGCCCGCGAGTCGACCGAGCGCATGCTCGCCCGCTTCGACGTCGCGGGCATCGTCGTGAGCGGGGTGGCCGGAAGCCAGCACAACATCGGCGACGTGGTGATCGCGCAGTCGTGGGTGGAGACCGGCCGGCGGCGCGTGTGGAAGGTGAACCCCGCGCTGCTCGCGCTGGCCGAGCGCACCGCGCCCCGGCTGCCCGAGCCGTTCCAGCGCTGCACGCCCGTGCCCCCGACCGACCCCGAAGCGCCGCTCGTCTGCATGGAGCACGAGCCGGCGCTCGTGTTCGAAGCGCGCGGCGAGAGCGGCGATCCCTTCGGCGGCAACGCCTTGCCGTGCCTCCCGGGCGGGGGCGAGGTGCTCGGGTGCGAGATCCCCGCGGCGCTCGCGGCCGCGAGGGCGCCGGTGCCGATCGACCTGGTCGATCAGGAGACGGCCGCGGTGACGCGGCTCGCGGCCACGCGCCGCGTGCCGATGATCGGCGTGCGCGGCGTGTCCGACGGCGCGGGCGATCCCAAGGGCTTTCGTCCCTTTCCGCTGCAGTTCTTCGACTACTACCGCCTGGCGGCGTTCAACGCGGCGGTCGTGACGCGTGCGATCGTCGCCGAGCTGGGCGCGATCGCGACCGACCCGGCGGCCGAGCGCATCTGCCGGCGGCTCGCCCGGCGCCGGTGGCGCTCGGCCGCCGACTTGATACTATCCGCGCCGTGACGACCATCGCTCGCCGAACCTTCCTCGCGCTCCTGGCCGCCCTCGCTCTCCCCGTCGCCGCCGCGCGCGCCGGCGGCGATTGGAACGACGCGGGCATCGACTGGCAGCCCTACGAGGCCGGGCTCGCTGCGGCCAAGCAGCAAAAGAAGCCCGTCTGCCTCATCTTCTACACCGAGTGGTGCCCGCACTGCACCAACTACGCGAAGGTCTTTCACGACCCGGCGGTGGTGGCGAAGGCCAAGGACTTCGTCATGGTGCGGATCGACAAGGACCAGAACGCCGAGCTGAGCGCCAAGTACGCCCCCGACGGCGAGTACATCCCGCGCACCTATTTCCTGTCCTCGTCCGGCGCGCTGTGGACGGACGTGCACGCGCCGCGCGAGAAGTTCCAGTACTTCTACGACGAGCACGACCCGAAGAGCGTGCTGGCGGGCATGGCCGCCGCGCTCGCCAAGGCGCGGCAGTAGCGCGCGCTCAGAGGAAGTGGCGCGGCACGAGCGCCGCGTCGCGCGCTTCGCGGGCGAGCTGCTCGCGGAAGTCCGGGTGCGCGAGGCCGATCAGCGCCTTCGCCCGCTCCGCGACCGACTTGCCCTTCAAGTTGACGATCCCGTACTCGGTCACCACGTACATGACGTCGGTGCGCGGCGTGGTGACCACGTTGGCCGGCGTGAGCGCGCTCACGATCCGGCTCCTGCGCTCGCCGCGGCGCTCGTAGGTCGACGCCAGGCAGATGAACGACTTGCCGCCCGGCGAGGCGTAGGCGCCGCGCACGAACTGGAGCTGGCCGCCGGTGCCGGTGAGATGGCGGTGGCCGTCGGACTCGGACGCTGCCTGCCCCTGGAGATCGATCTGCGTGGTGTTGTTGATCGACACCACGCGCGGGTTGCGCGCGATTTGCTCGGGCAGGTTCGTGTAGTCGACCGGGAAGCTCTGGACGCGCGGGTTGCGGTCGATGAAGTCGTAGCTGCGGCGCGAGCCGGCCGCGAAGGTGAACACGGTCTGGAACGGGTCCAGCGCCTTCCTCGCCCCCGTCACGATGCCCGCCTCGATCAGGTCCACCATGCCGTCGACGAACATCTCGGTGTGGATGCCGAGGTCGCGGATGCCGGCGTCTTTCAAGGCCGCGCAGACCGCGTTCGGCATGCCGCCGATGCCGATCTGCAGGCAGGCGCCGTCCTCGATCTCGGCGGCGATCAGCGCGGCCACGGCGCGGTCGACGTCGGTGATCGGCGGGTTCGCGAGCTCGGGCAGCGCGCCGCGGCCGCCGTCGATCACCCAGTCGACCTCGCTGATGTGCACGGCCTCCTGCTGCCCGTAGACGTACGGCATCGCCTCGCAGGTCTCGACGATGAACACCTTGGCGCGCTCCTGCAGCGCTTTCATGTAGGTGACGGCGCCGCCGAAGTTGAAGTAGCCGTGCTCGTCCATCGGCGTCGTCTTCACGCAGGCGACGTCGATCGGGTCGAGGAAGCGGCGGTAGTAGGCCGGCGCCTCGCCGAAGTTCATGGGGATGTAGTTGCACCGACCGTCGACGTTCTTGCCGCGCTCGTAGGCGCCGAAGTGCCAGTTGAACCAGAGGAAGTGCTCGCCCGTGGGATCGGCCTCGACCACCGCGCGCGGCGTGAGCGAGAGGCAGGCGCGGATGCGCACCCCCCGCAGCTCGCCGACCCGGCGGGCGAGCGCCTGGTCGAAGAGATCCGGCTGGCACAGCCCGCAGCCGTAGTCGACCCAGTGACCGTCGCGGACGAGCGCGGCGGCGGCGTCGGGCGAGATCAGCTTCGCGCGGAGCGGGTCACGCATCCACCGTTCTTTCTACGCCGGGCGGCGCCTCGCGCTCAAGGGGGCGCGACGGGGACTCACGTCCGCTCGCGCGGCGCTTGCGCCGTCGAGCGCGCGGGGATAGCGCGGTGGCGTGCCACGTCTTGCGAGCCTGGTTGCCGCCACGAGCCTCGCCGTCGGTACGCTCGCTCACGCCGGCGCGATTCCGCCCGAGCGTGGCCTTGCGGGATGCGAGCGCGC
Organism: Candidatus Limnocylindria bacterium; assembly: GCA_035559675.1. Lineage (GTDB taxonomy): Bacteria > Desulfobacterota > Binatia > DP-6 > DP-6 > DATMAZ01. Next base: position 4,564 of record DATMAZ010000222.1, on the reverse strand, counting down.
CGTCGAGGTGGCGCGCGCGCAGCTCGGCGCGGCGCCCGGCGGTGTCGAGCGCCAGCTCGCGCTAGCCGAGGCGCTGGCGTGCGTCATGCGGATCCGGACCAACGGCAACGCGCTGCTCGTCGACGGGACGAGCGACACGGCCGCGCACAAGGCGGTGTGGAAGGCGCTGGCGCCCGAGGCGGTGCGGCTCGCGCGCGCGGCGCGGGACGCGCGGCCGGACGATCCGCTGGCGCTGGCGCTCTACACCGAGACTTACATGTACGAGGCGTCGAGCCAGGGCATTCTGCGCGCCATCCTCCGCGGCGCCGCCGGCGAGTACACGCGGAGCGCGCACGCGCTGATCGACCGCTTCCCACGCTACGAGAACGGCGCCGGCTGGCTCTTCCTCGGCTCCTTCTACTTCGTGGCGCCCTGGCCGCTCGCCGACCGCGAGCGGGGCCGCGCGCTGCTCGAGCAGGCGCTCGCCGTCGCGCCGGCATCGCGCCGCAACCGCTACTTCGCGGCCGTGGCGGCGTACCGGATGAAGGACTACGCGCGCGCTGCGGCGCTGTTCGAGTCGGTGGCGAGCGGCACGTGCACGACGCCCCACGAGCGCGACCTCTGCGCGTTCGTCACGCGCGAGAGCCAGGCGCTCGCCCCGCGCGCTCGGGCGGCGGCGGACGAAGCCGCCGCCCGCTGAAGCGTCCCCCGGCTTTGACGCGTGCGGTCAAGCGTTCGGGGCGATCGCTTGAACAGCCCCCTGCTGTTTCAGCAGAATGCGGCCCGGTTGGGAGGCGATCATGGGTGGCGCATTGGTGGTGGTGTGGTCCGTGGCGGCGGCCTGCATGGCGGGCATGATCCTGTTCGAGATCGGCCCGAGCATTTGGTATCGCTGGCGCATTCGCCGCCGGCTCCGCCAGCTCACCCGGGCGTAGACGCGAGGCGGCCTGCGTGCCAGAGATCGCGGCATGGCGCAGCCGCTCGTGGGCCTCGCCGGCACAGCCCGGCTGAGATCATCGCTGCGTGCCGCCCTCGCCTGCCTCGCCGGATCCGCCGCGCTCCTGGCGCCGCCACCGGCAGCCGCCCGCCGCACCGAGGCGCTGGTGGTCGTCGCGCCGCATCCCGACGACGAGTCGATTCTCGCGGCCGACACCATCCATGCCATCGCGACGGATCGCCGCTTCCGCGTCCGCGCGATCTATCTCACGAGCGGCGACGCGGCCTCGCTGCCGGGCGACTGCAACGGCGTGCCGGAGGCGGTGAAGATCCGCCGCGTGCGGAAGCTGCGCGAGCGCGAGGCGCGGCGCGCCTGGAAGGTGCTGGCACCGAATCGCCGCGTGCCCCTCGAGTTCCTGCGCGGACCGGACCAGCGGCTGGTGGCGGCGTCGAGCCTGGTCGACGGCCGCCGGGTCGACACGCTCTCGGCCGACGGCGAGCGCGTCGTGGCCCGCACGCTCCGCCGCTTCGCGCGCCTGCCGCGCTCGACCGCGCACCTCTGGGTGATCACCACCTCGCGCTACGACGCCCACGGCGACCATCGCACGGCCTACGCGGCGGCGCGCGCCGGCGCCGAGCTGGTCGCCGCGCGCGGCACCGAGGTGCGGCTGTGGAGCTTCATCGTCCACGACGAGGTCGACGGCGACGTCCCCGTCTGCTGCGTAGGCGATCTCCACTGGCCCGGCCCGGGACCCACGCACGACCATGCGCTACTCACCGACAGCGTCGCCCGCCCGCGGCCGCCGCTCTGGAATTTGACGAAGCCGGCGCTGAACCACCTGATCAGGCCGGCCGCGCTGCAGCGGCACGTGAGCCAGGTGGGCGGCAATCCCGAGCTCTGCATGCCGGTCTTCTTCCCCGATTTCTACACGCGCTGGGCGGAGAAGACCCAGGAGCCCTTCTACGAGGAGGTGTTCCCGCGATGAGCCGCTTCCGCTTCGGCGCCGAGCGGCTGCCCGCGGCCTGCGCGCGGCTGCGCGAAGAGGTGCGCGCGTTTCTCGACGAGACGCTGGCGGACTACCCGGCGCAGCGCCGCGCCTACACCTGGACGGGCTGGGACGCCGCGTTTACCGCCAAGGTCGCCGCGCGCGGCTGGATCGGCATGACGTGGCCGCGGCGCTACGGCGGCGGCGAGCGGTCGGCGCTCGAGCGCTACGTGGTGCTGGAGGAGATGCTCGCCGCGGGGGCGCCGGTGGCGGCGCACTGGATCGGCGACCGCCAGAGCGGTCCGCTGCTGCTGCGCTACGGGACGGAGACGCAGCGCGCCGCCATCCTGCCGCGCATCTGTCGCGGCGAGGCCTTCTTCTGCATCGGCATGTCGGAGCCCGACTCGGGCTCGGACCTGGCGTCGATCCGCACGCGCGCGGAGCGCACCGAGCGCGGCTGGCGCGTCACCGGCACGAAGGTGTGGACCACGGGCGCGCAGCACTGCGAATACATGATCGCGCTCGTGCGCACCGCCCCCAGCGCGCAGCGCCACGCCGGGCTCTCGCAGTTCCTGATCCCGCTCGCCAGCCCGGGCATCACCGTGCGGCCGATCCGCGACCTCGCCGGCAACGAGCATTTCTGCGAGGTCGTGTTCGACGACGCCGAGATTCCCGCCGACGCGCTCGTCGGCAGCGAGGGCAACGGCTGGGCGCAGGTGATGGCCGAGCTGGCCTACGAGCGCAGCGGCCCCGAGCGGTATCTGTCCTGCTACCCGTTGCTCACCCAGCTCGTCGACGCGCGGCGCGCCGACGGCGACGCCCGGGCGCGCACGGCGATCGGGCGCCAGGTCGCCTGGCTCGCCACGCTGCGCTCGATGTCGATCGCGGTGGCGCACCTGCTCGACGCCGGCGAGCATCCCGCCCTCGAAGCGGCCGTGGTGAAGGACGTGGGCGCCGTCTTCGAGCAGGATCTCCCCGGCGTGGCGCAGAGCCTGGTCGATCTCGAGCCGTGCACCGATCCCTCGGGGACGCCGTTTGCGCAGGTGCTCGGCGAGCTGATGCAGAACGCTCCCTCGTTTTCGCTGCGGGGCGGCACGCGGGAGATCCTGCGCGGCATCATCGCGCGAGGGCTCGGGCTGCGATGAACGAGACGCGGCGGCTGCTCGACGACACGGTCACCCGGCTCTTCGCCGAGTCGCTCGATGCGGAGCGGCTGGCGGCAGCGGAACGCGGCGTGTGGTTCGAGGCGCTCTGGAACGCCGTCGAGTCGACCGGGCTCTTGCGCGCGCATCTCGACGAGACCGCCGGCGGCGCCGGGGCGAGCTGGCACGAAGCGTTCGTAATCGCGCGCGCCTGCGGGCGGCACGCGGTGCCGCTGCCGGTGGTGGAAACGATGCTCGCGGGCTACCTCGCGGCGCGCGCCGGCTTCGAGGTGCCGCCCGGGCCGCTCGGCGTGGCGGTGGTGGCCGCCGACGACGCCGGCGCGAAAGCGAGCCGACTGCTCCACCGCGTACCCTGGGGGCGCCGCGTGTCGCACGTGGTGGCGGCCATGCCGGTGGCCGCGGGCCTCCACCTCGCGCTCGTGCCAGCCGCGGGCGCCGAGGTGTCGCGGGGTCACAACGTGGCTCGCGAGCCGCGCGACACGCTGGCGTTGCCGGCCAACGACGTCCGCTGGCGCGCCACGCCGCTGCCCGCCGACGCGGTTTCGCTCTACGGAGCGCTGCTGCGCTCGGCGCAGATGGCGGGCGCCCTCGAGACCATCCTCGAGCTGTCGGTCGGCTACGCCAACGACCGCGTCCAGTTCGGGCGGCCGATCGGGCAGTTCCAGGCGATCCAGCAAGAGCTGGCGCGGCTGGCCGGCCTGGTCGCCGCCGCGGGAACGGCCGCCGAGTGCGCGGCCCGCGCCGCGAGCGAGGCGCGCGCGAGCGCCATCGGGGAGGTCGGTGCGACGGGCGACCCCGCGTTCGAGATCGCCTGCGCCAAGGTGGTCGTCGGCGAGGCAGCCGAGCACGGACCGCGCATCGCGCACCAGGTGCACGGTGCCATCGGCTTCACCTACGAGCATCGCCTGCACTTCTTCACCCGGCGTCTGTGGGCTTGGCGCGCCGAGTTCGGCACCCCCGAGACCTGGGCCGAGCGGCTCGGCGCGGTCGCCCTGGCAGCCGGCGGCCCGCGGCTCTGGCCCCTCGTCACCGCGCGCTGACGCGCCACGCCCGGTGGTTGCAGGGCTGGCACGCTCGGAGCAAAAGGACTCGGCGGTGGGGCGGGAAATGGTGAACCGGGAAATGGTGGAGACGGTGGAACGCGGCGCCCTCGCCGACGGCAGCGCGAACGGCGCGGTCCGGAAGCTGGCGGCCGCGCTCCGACCGCGGCCGGGCCACGTGGTGGTGATCGGTGCCACCGCCGCGGCTGCCGAGGCGCTCTTCTGGTGCGTCGAGGCCGAGATGGTCGCGTACCGTTGCGCCTGGCTGGACGGCACGCGGCTCGACGCGGGGCACCTCGCCCGTGCGCTCGAGGTTCGCGGCGGCGACGCGCGCGCGCTGGCCACCGCCGTGTCCACGCTCTTGGCAGAGGCGCGCGCCATCGGCCGCCCGCTGGTCCTCGTCGTGCGCGGCGCCGACGCGGCCGCGGCCGAAGCGCTCGAGCGCCTGCGGCTCGTGGCC
>DATMAZ010000221.1:0-2766 GCA_035559675.1 Candidatus Limnocylindria bacterium | reverse complement strand
GCCGAGCGCCGGCTCCTCGAACGGCAGCGGCGTCCAGTCGGCCGGCGCGGGCGCCACGACGAGCCGGCGCGCGCCCACGTCGAGCGTGGCGCCGTCGCGCGCGAGCGCGGGGAGCCGCCCCACCCCGCCCGTCACGTTCAGATCCTGCCACGGCGGGAGCACCTGGAGCGGGCGGAGCGCCACGCGGAGACCCACGCGGCCGCCGCCCGCCGCCGGTGTCAGCCGGTAGCGCACGTACGCCACGGGGTCGGACGCGAGCCCGGCGGCGAACGCGGTGATCTCGAGCGTGAACGCGGCGTGCCGCCAGGTCACACTCGGGACGGGCAGCGCGCCGTCGGCCAGCGACTGCGTGGTGTCCACGTCGGCCCACGTGATCCAGCGACCGTCCACCACCACGAAAGGCTCGAGGGACCAGGCGCCGGCGGCGGCCTCCACCATGCCGTCCGTGTTGATCAGGCCGTCGGCGGCGCCGCCGCCCACGCCGAACACCGTCCAGTAGCTCTGCTCGCGGGTGGCCCAGCGCGGGTACGCCCCGCGCCGCGCCGCCGCGGCGCGCGCGAGCAGCTCGTCGTTCGGGGGCGGATCGGGAAGCGGGGCTCGCCCGCACGCCACGACGACGGCGAGCGCCGCGATCGCGAGCGTCCTCACTCCTTCAACGCTCCGGCCGCCACGCTCTCGATGTAGTAGCGCTGGAGGCAGAGAAAGAGCACCAGCACGGGCGCCACGGTGAGCACTGCGCCGGCCATCATCAGCTCGGTGTCCTGCGCGTGCTCGCCGAGCAGCGCCGCCAGCGCCACCGGCAGCGTGTAACGATCTTCGTCGCTCAGCACGACCAGCGGCCAGAGGAAGTCGTTCCAGGAGCCGAGAAACGTGAACAGCGCCAGGGTCACCAGCACCGGGCGGCAAAGCCGCAGGACCAGCGTGCGGTAGATGGTGAGCTCGCTGGCCCCGTCGATGCGGGCGGCGTCGAGGAGGCTCTGCGGGATACCCTGCGCGTACTGCCGCACGAGAAAGATGCCGAACACGCTCGCCAGCGACGGGACCATGACGCCGAGATACGTGTTGACGAGACCGAGCTCCTTCAAGCCGAGGAAGAGCGGCAGCATGCCGACCTGCCCGGGAATCACCAGCCCGGCGAGCAGCGCCCGGAACAGCGGCTCGCGACCGCGGAACTCGAGCTTGGCGAAGGCGTAGCCGGCGAGCGAGTTTAGCACCAGCGACACCGCCGTCACGGTGAGCGCCAGCGCGGCCGAATTCACGAGCGCGCGCGCCACGCCGAGGCGCTCGAAGAGCGCGCGGTAGTGGGCGAGCGTGGGGTCGCCGGGAAGCCCGAGCGAGACCAAGAGCATCCAGACGAGCGGCGCCGCCACCACGAGCGCGGCCAACGCCAGGAGCCCGCGCACCACGACGACGGCCGCGCCGCGCCCCCTCATGCGGGCCTCCGAATGAGCAGCCGCAGCGCCGAGACGCCGAGCACGATGGCGAACAGCACGAAGGCCACGGCGGCGGCGTAGCCCATGTTCCACCAGCGGAAGCCCTGCTCGTACATGAGCAGCACGACGGAGAGCGAGGCGTCGCCCGGCCCGCCCTGCGTCATCACGTAGGGCTCGGCGAAGAGCTGGAAGTGCCCGATGGCGGTCATGAGCACGACGAACACGGTGACCGGCGCCAGCATCGGCAGCGTCACGTGCCAGAGCTGCTGCGCCGGCGTGGCGCCGTCGAGGCGGGCGGCCTCGTAGAGCCGCTCCGGAATGGCCTGCAGCCCGGCCATGAAGATCACCATGTTGAAGCCGAAGTTCTTCCAGACCGCCATCAGGATGAGCGCCGGCATCACCCAGCGCGGGTCGCCGAGCCAATCGATCGGGGCGAGCCCGAGCGCCTCGAAGGCCCGGGCGAGCGGGCCGAGCCGCGGGTGGTAGAGGTAGCGCCACACCACGGCCACGGCGACCAGCGTGGTGACCACCGGCGCGAAGAACACCGTGCGGAAGAACGCGCGCCCGCGCACCAGGTGCGCGCTCACGGCGAGCGCCGTCGCGAACGACGCCGCCACCGAGAGCGCGCCGCCGGCCACCACGAACACCAACGTGTTGCCGAGCGCCGTCCAGAAGCGCGGGTCGGCGAACAGCCGGTGATAGTTCTCGAGCCCGACCCAGCGGAGGTTGCCGAGGTCGGCGAGCGCGTAGATGTCGCAGTCGGTGAGCGACAGCACGAGTCCCGCCGCCACCGGCACGTAGAAGAAGACCACGATGGCGCCGAGCGCCGGCGCGACGAAGAGCCACGGCGCTCGCACTACTGCCCTCCCCGCTCGAGCAGCCAGCGGCGTTTCTCGAGGATGCCGTCGACCTCGTGATCGAGCCGCACGAGCGCTTGATCGAGCGCGACCTCGCCGCGCACCACGGCCGCCGTGCTCCGGCCGACCGCGGTGGCGATGCGCTCCCACTCGGGCACGGCCGGCGGCGCTACCACGTGTGCGAGCTGCGCCCAGAAGACGCGCGTGTGCGGCGCGCGGTCGAGCGCCGCGTCCGTCCAGGCGCTGCGCCGCGCCGGCAGGTCGCCGGTGAGACGGTGGAAGGCCACCTGCTGCGCCGGCTCGGCCAGAAACGCAATCACCTTCCAGGCGTCGTCGGGACGCGACGAGGTCGCCGCGAGCGCGAGACCGGCGCCGCCGGCGAGCGAGCGTCCGGGCACGCCCGGCGTGTCGCCCGGCATGGGCGCGACCGCCCAGGCGTCCGCCAGCGCCGGCGGCAGCCGGCGGGCGAACTCGCC
>DATMAZ010000220.1:0-79767 GCA_035559675.1 Candidatus Limnocylindria bacterium | reverse complement strand
CGGCCCGCGAGCGCTCCGAGCAGCCGCGCGATGCGCTCGCCGTCGCTGGCGCCGTAGCGTGCCGACTGCACGCCTGGCGCGCCGCCGAGCGCGTCCACTTCGAGCCCGGAATCGTCGGCGAGCGCCGGCAGCCCGGTCGCCGCGGCGACGGCGCGCGCCTTCAGCGCCGCGTTCGCCTCGTACGTGGCGCCGGTCTCGTCGGGCAGCACGACCTCTGGATGGTCGGCGAGCGAGCGCACGCGCACGGGCCCCCACTCCGTCACGAGCGCCGAGAGCTCGGCGATCTTGCCGGGGTTGCCCGTGGCCAGGACGAGCTCGGCGGGAATCACACGCGCGGCAGCGACACGCCGCACCCCTTCAGCGTCTCGCGCTGCAGCCGGGTGAGCTCGCGCACGCCCTGCTCGCAGAGCGCCAGCAGCCGCGTGAGCTGCGCCTGGGTGAACGGCTTGCTCTCCGCCGTGCCCTGTACCTCGACCAGCCGCCCGCGCCCGGTCATGACCACGTTCAGATCGACCTCGGCGCGGTGGTCCTCCTCGTAGCAGAGGTCGAGCAGCAGGCGGCCGTCGACGATGCCCGCGCTGACGGCGGCCACGGTGGCGGTGAGCGGCAGCGCACCCAGCACCCCGTCGCGCCGCAGCTTCTCGAGCGCCAGCACGAGCGCCACGTAGCCGCCCGTGATCGATGCGCAGCGCGTGCCGGCATCGGCCTGGAGCACGTCGCAGTCGATCAGGATCGAGCGCTCGCCGAGCGCGGTCAAATCCGTGACGGCGCGCAGCGCGCGGCCGATCAGCCGCTGGATCTCGTGGCTGCGCCCGCCCGGCCCGCGCCGCTCGCGCGGGATGCGCTCGGGCGAGCTGCGCGGCAGCATCGCGTACTCGGCCGTCACCCAGCCGCGTCCGCTGCCGCGCAAAAACGGCGGCACGCTCTCGTCGACGCTCGCCGTGCAGATGACGCGCGTGTCGCCCATCTCGATGAGCACGGACCCTTCCGCGGGCGGCAGGAAGCCCGGCACGAGCCGCACGGGTCGGAGTTCTGACACCGCGCGACCGTCACCGCGCCCGCCACGGCGTTCAACCTTCGCCGCCATCCATCCGATATCTTTCTCGGCCTGCAGTCCGCATGGGGGCGGGCATAGCACGCGGCGATCACGCCTGCCACGTGCTTGAGACTCGGCCGCATCGGGCAGAAGGTAATCTGGGGCGAGGGAGCGACGGACGGCATCGTGACGAACACGAATCGAGAAGCCTATCCTCCATTGATCGGCGAGCACCCGCTGGTGCAGCGCATCGGTCAGCTCATCAAGAAGGTTGCGCCCACCGACGCGACCATCTTGATCATGGGCGAGAGCGGCACCGGCAAGGAGCTCGTCGCCCGTGCCGTGCACGCGCTCAGCCCGCGCAGCGACCGCCCCTTCATTCCGGTGAACTGCGGGGCGATTCCGGCCGAGCTGCTCGAGAGCGAGATGTTCGGCCACGAGCGCGGCGCGTTTACCGGCGCGGTCGGCCAGCGGGCCGGCATGTTCCAGCTCGCCAACGGCGGGACCATCTTCCTCGACGAGGTCGGCGAGATGAGCCCCACGCTCCAGGTGAAGCTGCTGCGCGTGCTCCAGGACCGCGAGGTGCGACCCGTCGGCGGCGACCGCTCGACGCGCATCGACCTCCGCGTGGTCGCGGCGTCGAACAAGGATCTCGCCGCCGAGGTCGAGGCCGGACGCTTCCGCGAGGATCTCTTCTACCGGCTGCAGGTGATTCCGATCGTCATGCCGCCGCTGCGCGAGCGCCGCTCGGACATCCCGCTGCTGATCCAGCACTTCCTGCGCCGGCTGAACGACAAGCGCCCGAGCACGCCGGTCACCATCTCCGACGAGGCGATGGTGCATCTCTGGGAGTACGACTGGCCCGGCAACGTGCGGGAACTCGAGAACCTGCTCGAGCGGCTGGTGATCCTCTGCGAGGACGATCGCATCGAGCTGCACCACCTGCCCCCGCAGATCCGCTCGCTCATCTCCGAGAAGAAGATCCCCCGCCCCACGCTCGGCGACCACGGCATCGACTTCAACACCGCCGTCGAGGAATTCGAGAACCGGCTGATCGAGGAGGCGCTGCGCCGCACCAAGGGCAACAAGCAGGCCGCGGCCCGGCTGCTCGGGCTGAAGCGCACCACGCTGGTGGCCAAGCTCCGGCGCCGGCGGGGCGAGCCCGAGACCGAGGTCGAGAGCGACGACAACGAGCAGAACGAGCACGAGGTGACCGAATGACGCCCGCCGCCCAGGCCCGCATCCTCGTCTGCGACGACGAGCCCGCTATCGCGTCCGTGGTGGCCACCATTCTGCAGCGCGAAGGCTACGAGGTGCTGCAAGCGCACGGCGGCCCGCAGTGCATCGCGCTCGTGGAGCGCGGCGGGATCGATCTCGTGCTGCTCGACGTCTCCATGCCCGACATGGACGGCTTTGCCGTCTGCCAGGCGCTGCGCGCCGGCGACGCGAGCCGCCAGCTGCCGATCATCCTGCTTACGGGGCGTACCGACCTCGACACCCGCGTCGAGGGCATGCACCACGGCGTGAGCGAGTTCCTCACCAAGCCGGTCAACCGGCACGAGCTGGTGGCGCGGGTGCGCGCGCAGCTCCGCATCGTGGCGCTCACGCGCCAGCTCGAGACGGTGGAGGACCGGCTGCGAGCCGAGCTGGCCACCTCGCCGCGCGGCTGAAACCGACGCGTTGCCCGGCGCATGGGTTTGCAGCTAAGTAGGTGGTCTCATGCGCAAAGACGATGATGTCCTGGTCCAGCTGGCCACCCGGGTCCCACGCGAGCTGCATCGTGCCATCAAGCTGCATTGCGTCGGAGTCGGCATGTCGGTGATGCAGTTCGTCGAATCCGCGCTGCGGACCAAGCTCGACCACGAGCGCAAGCGGCCGGGCCGGCGCAGTCGCTGACCCGACCTCCTGCCGCACCCGCTCCCTGCGGTCGGCAGGCTGCGGCCGTCGCTTGCCGGCGCGGCGGCCGCTTGCTACGGCGCTCGGATGGACCTCGCCGCGGCCGTCGCGGAGCTCAAACGCTCCACCGACACCTTCGGTCGCCTGATCGGCGAGCAGGCGGCACGCATCCCCGACCAGCCCGCGCTCAAATTCGAGCGCGAGACCGTCACCTACGGGGCCTACGACGCCGAGGTGAACCGCCTGGCGGCGCTGCTCGCGCGCTCCGGTGTGGGGCGCGGCACGCCGGTCGCCATCCTTTGCCAGAACAGCCCGCGGTTTCTCACCGCGCTCGGCGCGGTCGCCAAGCTCGGTGCCATCGGCGCGCTGCTGAACACCCACTTGGACGGCGCCGGACTGACGCACGTGCTCGGGGCGTCGGGGGCCAGCGTCGGCGTCGCCGACGCGCATGCCGTGCCCGCGCTCGCACGGGTCGCCGGCACCCACGGCATCCGCTTCTTCGCCGAGGCCGAGCCAGACACCCCCCTCCCCGCGGGCCTGGTGCCCCTCGACGACGCCTTGCCCGAGCGCGCCGACCCCCCGCCGCCGCCCGACGTCCGCAACGCCGACGTTTTCCTCTACATCTACACCTCGGGCACGACGGGCTACCCCAAGCCGGCGATCGTCCGCCACATCCGCTTCACGCTCGGCGGCATCGGGCTCGCCGCCCTGCTCGGCCTCCAGCCGGGCGAGACGGTCTACGCCCCGCTCCCGCTCTACCACGGCGAGAGCCTGTTCGTGGGCTTCGCGCCGGCGTTCCGCAGCGGCGGCGCGTTCGCGTCGCGCCGCGCGTTCAGCGCGAGCGCGTTTCTGGACGACGTGCGCCGGCACGAGGCGGTGGCGTTCGTCTACGTCGGCGAGCTCTGCCGCTACCTGCTGCGCCAGCCGCCCACGCCGCAGGACCGCGACCACAAGCTCCGCGTCGCCGCCGGCGCGGGGCTCCGCGCCGACGTCTGGCGGGCGTTCCAGGAGCGGTTCGGCATCTCGCGCATCATCGAGATGTACGGCGCCACCGAGGGCAACATCGCGCTCCAGAACCTCGACGGCCGCGTCGGCTCGGTCGGCAAGCCATACGCGGAAGGCCAGGTCGTGCTCGCCCGCTACGACCACGCGCGGGGCGACCTCGCCCGCGACGACGAGGGCCGCGGCATCGTGTGCGGGCCCGACGAGCCCGGCGAGCTGCTCGGCCGCATCGACCACGGCGGCGGCACGATGGAGTACGACGGGTACACCGACCGCGCGGCCACCGAGCGCAAGATCGTGCGCGACCTGTTCGCCCCCGGCGATGCCTGGTTCCGCAGCGGCGATCTGCTCCGCCGCGACGCCGACGGCTACTACTATTTCGTCGACCGGCTCGGCGACACGTTTCGCTGGAAGGGGGAGAACGTCGCCACCCAGGAGGTGGCCGACGTGCTGAACGGTGCGCCCGGCGTCTCCGAGTCCAACGTCTACGGCGTCACCGTGCCGGGCGCCGAGGGACGCGCCGGCATGGCGGCCCTCGTGCTCGAGCCGGGCGCGCCCTTCTACGGCGCCGCCCTTTACGCCCATGCCGCCCGCAACCTGCCGCGCTATGCGATGCCCGCCTTCGTGCGCCTGGTCGCCGAGATGGACGTGACCGGCACGCTGAAGCAGCGCAAGACGACGCTCGCGAGCGAGGGCTGGGATCCGGCGCGCGTGCAGGACCCGCTCTACGTGCGCGACGACGACGCCGGCGCCTACGTGCCGCTCACGGCACAGGTCGTGGCGGCGATTGCGGCGGGTCGCTACCGTCTGTAGCGCCCGCGAGCCGCGCCGCCAGCGCCCGCAGCGCCGGCTTGTCGGCCTTGCCGCTGCCCTTCTGCGGCAGGTCCTCCTCGCGGACGAGCCAGAGGTGCCGCGGCACCTTGTAGCTCGCCAGCCGCGCGCGGCAGTGGGCCAGCAGCGCCGCCTCCTCGACCGGCATCTTCGGCACCACGAACGCCGCCACGTTCTCGCCCCGCACGGGATCCGGCACGCCCACCACGTAGGCCGCACCGACCGCGGCGTGCTCCAGCAGCACCGCCTCGACTTCGGCGGTGGCGACGTTGGCACCGGCCGTCTTCACCATGTCCTTCGTTCGCCCGACGAAGTGGAGCGCGCCGTCGTCGTCGAGCCAGCCGAGGTCGCCCGTGTGGAAGAATCCGTCGGCGTCGAACGGCGGCTTGCTCTCCTTGTAGTAGCCGGCGAGCAGCTCCGGGCCCCGCACGCAGATCTCGCCGATGGCGCCGGTCGTCACGGGATGCCTGCTCTCCGGGTCCACGATCCGCAGCTGCCGTGCGCCCACCGCCGGGCCGTGGCTGCCCGCCCGCTTGGCGAGCGGCGCATGCCACGGCCACGCCGTGCAGAGCGGCGGCGTCTCGGTCATGCCGAAGCTGGACACGGCCTGGTGATCGGGCGGATAGAGCGCCGCCGCCCACTTCGTGTTGGCGCCGACGCCCTTGCGCAGGTGCAGCGTCGTCCGCGGGAAATCGGGGTGCGCCAGCAGCGCCTCGGCCTGGTGCGGCCAGGCGAAGAAGACCGACACGCGCTCGGCCCCGAGCAGCCGGAGCGTCTCGCCCGCCTCGAACACCTCCTGCAGCACGACCGCCGCGCCGGCGGCGAGCGTGCCGAGCGCCACGGCCACGAGCCCGCCGGCGAAAAAGAACGGCAGGTAGCCCCACGTGCGGTCGTCGGGCGTGATGCCGAGCACCGCGGCGTTCCCGAGCGCCGCCCGCACCAGCGCCTCGTGCGTGTGGACGACGCCCTTCGGCGCCGCGGTCGAGCCCGAGGTGAACAGAATCGTCGCCGGATCGGCCGGCTGCACCACAGGCCCGGCGGGGGGCGGGACGACGTGCCCGTCGAGCGGCGTGAGGTCGACCGGCGCTCCGGGCGGCGGGGGGTCGAGCCACACGATCTCCCGCAGCCACGGAGCGCGCACGCCGTCGAGCGCGGCCACGTAGTCGTGGCGCAGAAAAGAGCGAACCGCGATCAGCAGCCGCACGTCGGCGTGGTCGAGCGCGTGCGCGAGCTCGCGCGACGTGTAGAGCGTGTTCAGCGGAACGAGCAGCGCGCCCCGGCTCCAGACGGCGAACGCGATCACCATCCACTCGGGCCAGTTGGGCGCGAGCAGCCCGACGTGCGTGCCGCGCCCGACGCCGTGCACGGCGAGCCCCGCGGCGACCTGCTCCACGCGCTCCGCCAGCGCCTCGAAGCGCAGCCGGCCGCGCGCCGAGATGAGTGCCTCGCGGCTGCCGTGGCGGGTCGCGAGGTCGGCGAGCAGCGCCGGCAGCGTGGCCGGCCCGCCGCTCATGCGGGCGAGCGCGGCGTCGCGGGATAGGCCGGGAACGAGTACGCGGTCTCCCACGCGTGGGCCACGCGCAGCAGGAGATCCTCGCGCCCGCGGTCGGCCACGAGCTGCAGGCCGACCGGCAGCCCGTCGCTCGCGAGGCCCGCCGGCACCGTACACGCCGGGTGCCCGGTCAGGTTGAACGGATAGGAGAAGGCGACGGGATGGATGGGCGAGTCGAACGGCACGCCGTCCACGTCGGACGGCATCGGCCCCTTGGCGTCGAAGGCGGTCGTGGGCAGCGTGGGCGTCACCAGGAGGTCGTAGCGCGCGAAGATCGCCGCCACCTCGGTGATGAGGCGCAGCCGGGTGCGCATGTGGTCGCCGATCTGCTTGGCCGTCACCTTGGCGCCGAACTCGAGCCCCTTTAGAAACCCGCGACCCCACTCGTCACGGTGTTGCTCGAGCATGGGCCCGAGCTTGGCGTGCGTTTCGAAGCTGTTGAGCATCGCCCAGGCGAGCCCGCCGTCGGTCAGGTGATCGTCGATCACCTCGATCGGCCGCTCGAGCACCTGGCCGAGCCGCTCGACCGCCGGCTCCACCACGGCGCTCACCATGCGCGCGACGCGCGCGTAGCCGAGCGTCGGGCTGTAGGCGATGCGGAGACCCCGCGGCACCGACTCCAGCACCTCGGCGTACGCGTAGCCCGGATGCGGCAGCGAGTCGGGGTCGAGCGGATCGTAGCCCACCACCGCGTCCATGAAGAGCGCCGCGTCGCGCACCGAGCGGGTGAGCGGCCCCTTGCAGATGGTGTCGACCCAGTCGCGGAACCAGAACGGCGCCCGCGAGATGCGCCCGAACGTGGGCTTCAAACCGAACAGCCCCGTGTAGCTCGCTGGAATGCGGATCGAGCCGCCGCCGTCGCCGCCGGTGGCGAACGGCACCAGGCCCGCCGCCACCGCGGCGGCCGAGCCCCCGCTCGATCCGCCGGGCGTGCGCGCGGTATTCCACGGGTTGCGCGTCACGCCGAAGAGCAGGTTCTTGGTGAACGCCGTGGCGCCGAACTCCGGCATGTTGGTCTTGCCGAGCGGAATGGCGCCGGCGGCCCGCAGCCGCGCCACCAGCGTCGAGTCGCGCTCCGGGACGTGGGTGCGGAACGGGACCGAGCCGTAGGTGGTGGGCAGCCCCGCCACGTCCTGCTCGTCCTTCACGCCGAACGGCACGCCCCCGAGCGGGCCGACGGCGTCGCCGCGCGCCACGGCGGCATCGACGGCTTCCGCCTCGGCCAGCGCCTCGCGCTCGCGCAGGCACGCGAACGCCCGCAGCTCGCCGTCGAAGCGCGCGATGCGATCGAGGCAGGCGCGTACGGCCTCGCGCGCGGACAGCTCGCGGGACCGGATGCGGCGCGCCAGCTCGTGAGCGGGAACGAAGGCCAGCTCGTGCATCCGGGCACTTTGCCCGAGCGGCGCCGCTCGTGTCCAGACGACACGGCGCTTGCGCCCGTGCCCGTGGGCCGACTACACACGGCGCGATGGGTCGCCGTCTCTCGCTCGTCGGCGCCACCCTGCTCCTCACCGCGACCATGGCGCATGCCGCCCGCTTCATGACCGGCGTGGTCGAAGGGTACTACGGGCGCCCCTGGACGCACGAGGCGCGCCGCGACGTCATCCGCTTCCTCGGCGCCAAGCGCCTGACGACCTTCGTCTACGGGCCGAAGAACGATCCGTTTCATCGCGACGAGTGGCGCACGCCCTACCCCGAGGCGGAGCTGTCCGAGCTGGCGTTCACCGCGCGCGAGGCGCGCCGCGCCAAGGTGCGCTTCGTCTATGCGCTGAGCCCCGCGCTCGACATCTGCTACAGCTGCCCGGACGACACGCGTGCGCTACGCCGCAAGCTCCGTCAGCTCGCCCGTGCCGGCATCCGGCGCTTCGCGCTCTTCTTCGACGACGCCCCGCTGCGGCTCTCCCATCCCGACGACGTCGCGCGCTTCGGCGGCGACGGGCCGGACGCGCTCGCCCGCGCGCAGGCGCGGATCGTCCGCCGCACCAATGCCTGGCTGCGCCGACGCGGCCTTCCCGCGCTCGTCTTCATGGTGCCGACCGACTACTTCGGCACGGCCTGCTCGCCGTATCTCACCGCGCTCGACGAGACGCTGCCGCGCTCGACGATCGTCGGCTGGACGGGCACCGGCGTCATCCCGGCCACCGTCACCGCCGAGCAGGCGCGGCTCCGCCGCGACTGCCTCGGCGGACGGCGCCTGCTCTTGTGGGACAACTTCCCGGTGAACGACACGGTGCTGTCGTCGAACCTGCACCTCGGCCCGTTTACCGGCCGCGCCGCCGACCTCGGCCCTGCGCTCGGCGGCGGCCACCTATTGAACCCGATGACGCAGGCGCACGCCAGCCTGGTGGCGCTCGGCGCGGCCGCCGCCTACTTCGCCGATCCCGCAGGCTACGACGCCGAGGCCGCCTGGCGCGCCGCCCTCCACGCGCTGGCCCCACCCGGCACGCTCGACGTGCTCGCCGAGCAGACGCGCAGCTCGGCGCTCGACCTCACCGACGCGCACGCGCTCACCGCGGCGGTCGATGCGGTCGCGGCCACCTATGCGGGATCCCACTGGTCCGCCGCCGTCGCCGCGCTGGACGCGGAGATCGGGCGGCAGCAAAGCGCCGCCGACGGCATCGAGGCCGTCCTCGGCGGTTCGACGCTCGGGATGGAGATCGCGCCCTGGGTGGACGAGCTGCGCGCGCACCTCGCCGAAGCGCGCCTGGCGCGCGATCTGCTGCGCGCGCTCAAGCCCTCGTTCCACGATCTCCGGCTGGTCGACGTGGACGGCGCCCGCCACGTGCAGGGCCACGTGCGGCCGCCGAACGTGGTGCTGGCCGACGTGCTCGGCCCCCAGGTGGCGGCGCCGCGCCCGGCCGTCGACCTGCCTACGCTGCTCGCCTGTCTCGGGCCGTTTCTCACCGCCGACATCGCGTTCTGCCCGCATCTCGGGCTGAACGTCCACGGCAAGCGGCTCTACGTGGTGCTCGACGCGGGCTTCACGGTGGTGACCGGCCTCAACCAGCACGATCGGCTGCTCGCCACCGCCGCGCTCGCCTGGTTCGACTGGCAAGGGCGTCAGATGGGTCCGCCGGAGCCCTCGCTGTTGGTCGACGGCGTCGCGGCGCCGCTCGACCCCGACGGCCGCTTCGACGTGCCGGTGGCGCCCGCCGGGCCGGTGACGCTCGTCGCCGCGACCACCGCGGGCGATGCCACGGCCGTCACCCTGCCCTGAGCGTCCGCGCGACGGCTCGCCTAGCGGCGATCCTCGCGCCCCGGCCGTCATGCCTTCCTCGACCCCGTCGATCGCCTTGTCGACGTGATCGATGGCGCCAGCGCGATGGCCGCTCTTGTTCTCGGAGGCTTGCTGCAGCGATTGGCGGGCGCGCCGCAGATCCTCCAGCGCGTCCTGCATGTTGTCCTGCGCCGCCGCCGCGACCCCGACCAGCGCGCCCACCGCGGCGAAGCTGAGAGCGGTGTGCCTCATGTTCGAGCCTTGGCAGCGGGATGGTTTTTCGTCAATCTCCAGACTCGCATGGACGACAAGTTCACGCGGCTCACGCCGGAGCTCTACGCGTATCTGCTCGCCCACAACCCGCCGCGGGACGCCGTGCTGGCCGACCTGGCGGCCGAGACCGCCGCGCTCGGCGATTGGGCCGTCATGCAGATCGCCCACGAGCAGGGCGCGTTCCTGACGCTGCTGGCGCGGCTGGTAGGCGCGCGCACCATCGTCGAGGTCGGCACCTTCACCGGCTACAGCGCCATCTGCCTCGCGCGCGGGCTCGCCCCGGGAGGCCGGTTGCTCTGCTGCGACGTGAGCGAGGAGTGGACGGCGATCGCGCGCCGCTACTTCGCGCGCGCCGGGCTCGCCGACCGCATCGAGCTGCGCATCGCGCCTGCGCTCGAGACGCTGCGCGCGCTGCCCGAGCGCCCGGAGATCGACCTCGTCTTCATCGACGCCGACAAGACGAACTACCGCAACTACTACGAGACGCTGCTGCCGCGCGTGCGCCCTGGCGGGCTCTTCGTCTTCGACAACGTGCTGTGGATGGGCGAGGTGGCCAACCCGGCCAACCAGGACGAGTCGACCGTCGCCATCCGCGCGCTGAACGACGCGCTGGCGGCCGACCAGCGGGTCGAAGCCGTCATGCTGCCGGTGGCCGACGGCGTGACGCTGGCGCGGAAGCGCGCCGCGGTCTAGCGCGCCAGCAGATCGGCCAGCGCCTCGGGCAGCGTCGGATGCTTGAAGTCGTAGCCCTGCGCCTGCGCCGCGGCGGGGACGGCGCGCTGGCCGCTCAGCAGGATGTCCGCCATCTCGCCGAACGCCAATCGAAGCACGAACGCCGGGATCGGTAGGATCGCCGGCCGGTAGAGCGCATCGCCGAGCGCACGCGCGAAGTCGCGATTGCGGACCGGCTCCGGCGCCGTCGCGTTGACCGCGCCCTGCCAGCCCTCGCCGGCGAGCGCGGCGACGATCAACCCGCACTCGTCGTCGAGGTGGATCCACGGCATCCACTGCTTGCCGCTGCCCATCGGACCGCCGAGGCAGGCCCTAAACGGGATCAGCATGCGGCCGAGCGCCCCGCCTTCGGGAGCGAGCACGATGCCCGTGCGCAGCCGCACCACGCGCACGCCGAGCGCCTCGGCGGCGATGGCCTCGGCCTCCCAGGCCTTGCAGACGCTCGCCAGGAAGTCCGAGCCCGCGGGATGCGACTCGTCGACCGTCTCGTCGCCGCACGGGCCGTAATAGCCGGTCGCCGAGGCGTTCACGAGCACCGACGGCCGCCGGCTGGCATGCCGCATCGCCTCGACGATGGCGCGCGTGGCGTCGACGCGGCTCGCGCGAATCGCCTGCTTGCGCGCCTCGGTCCAGCGGCCGGCGGTGATCGGTTCGCCGGCCAGGTTCACCACCGCATCCACGTCCCCCAGCACGTCGGAAAGGCCGTCCCAGCCGACGGCACGCATCGGCGCGCGGCCCGGCGTCCGGCTGACGAGCGTGATCCTGTGGCCCGCCGCCGCAAGCGCGCGCAGCAGCGCCCGCCCGATGAGACCCGTCGCCCCCGTCACCAACACGTGCATGTAGTCCCTCCCGCCGGGCCGCGTACCATGCAGACCCATTGGACCCAAGCGCCTTGCCGTCGAACGGCGACGTGTGCAAGGGGTCCGGGCATGACGATGCCGCTCGAGGGGATCCGAGTCGTCGACTGGACGATCTGGCAGCAGGGCCCGGTCGCGTCCGTTATGCTCGGCGACCTCGGCGCCGAGGTGTTCAAGATCGAGGAGCGCACCGGCGGCGACCCGGGACGCGGCGTGCTACGGGCACAGGGAATGGACCTCTCGGACCGGCCGAACTTCTATTTCGAGGCGAACAACCGCAACAAGAAGAGCCTGACGGTCGATCTGAAGAAGCCCGAAGGCGTCGAGATCGTGCGCCGGCTCGCCGACCGCGCCGACGTGTTCGTGCAGAACTTCCGCTACGGCGTGGCGGCGCGGCTCGGCCTCGACGCGGCGACGCTGCGCGCCCGCAACCCGCGCCTCATCTACGCCAGCGCCACCGGCTACGGGCCGGAGGGCGCCGAGCGCGCCGCGCCGTCCTTCGATTACCTCGGCATCGCGCGCTCGGGGATCATGCTCGCCGCGGGCGAGCCCGACCAGCCGCCGCTCGCCATCGCTGGCGGCATCGCCGACCAGATGGGCGCCGTCATGCTCGCCTACGGCGTGCTTGCGGCGCTGCTGGCACGCGAGAAGACCGGCCGCGGCCAGGAAGTCGATGCCTCGCACCTGGGCTCGATGGCCTGGCTGCAGGGTCTCTCGCTCTCCGCCAAGCTCATGCTGGGCTTCGCGCTGCCGCGCATGCCGCGCGCGCAGGCGGTGAACCCGCTCTGGAATCACTACCGCTGCCAGGACGACAAATGGCTCGCGCTCTCCATGCTGCAGCCCGACCGTTACTGGGCGAAGCTGTGCGAGGCCCTCGGCATTCCGGGCGCGGCCACCGACCCGCGCTTCGTCGACATGGCGACGCGCGCCGCCAACGCCGCGGCCTGCGTGGCGCTGCTCGACCAGACCTTCGCCACCCGCCCGCGCGCCGAGTGGATCGCGCGACTCGCCCCGAGCGGCGACTTCATCGTGTCGATCGTCAACTCGGTCGACGACCTCCCCGACGATCCGCAGGTGCAGGCGAACGGCTACGTCACCACCTTCGAGCACCCGGCGTTCGGGCCGACGCGCGTGGTCGGGATGCCGGTGCGGCTCTCGGAGACGCCCGGCTCCATTCGCTTGCCGGCGCCCGAGTTCGGGCAGCACACCGAGGAAATCCTCATCGACGTGCTCGGCTACTCGTGGGACGACATCGGCCGGTTGCGTGACGCCGGGGTGATCTGAGGTCGGCCGTCGGACCGGGCGTTTGGGGTGTCGGGCCGCACGGGGGGTGCGCTTCACTTGGGTCCTCGAGACGCCCCCCTCGCCCGCACGCACCCCACACCGAAACCCCGCAACGAACGCGCGGCGGACGATCAGCCAAGCATGATCATGCCGCCGTCCACCGGGATCACCTGCCCCGTCACCATGGCGGAGTCGTCGGAGGCGAGCCAGACGGCCGTGCCGGTGAGATCTTCGGGCTCGAGCGGCCGGTGGATCGCCATCTGGAAGGCGACGATCATCTGCAGGATCTCCTGCGGCACGCCCGTCTTGGTGGCGTCGGTCATGGTCGGCCCGGGCGCGATGGCGTTCACGCGGATGCCGAAGCGGCCGACGTTGCCGGCCATGAAGTGCGTCATGGCGTTGATGGACGCTTTGGTCAGGCTGTAGTGGAACGAGGGCAGCGGGTCGCTGTCCGGATTGGCCATCGGCATCTCGGGATGCAGCCAGGCGGCCGACGACGACTGATTGATGACCGAGCCGCCGCCGCCGCTGCGCATGTACGGGAAGACCGCGCGGCACATGAGCCAGGTGCCGAAGTAGTTCACGTCGAAGATCTTCTTCAGGTACTCGAACGACTGGTTCTGGTGGTCGATGCCGTAGAAGATGGCGGCGTTGTTGATCAGCACGTCGATCTTCCCGAAGCGGTCGGCCACCGCCTTGGCGAGGCGCTCGGTGTCCGCCTGGCTCGAGACGTCGACGCGCTCGAAGACGTGCGGGGCGCCGAGCGACGCCGCCACGGCGCGGCCCTTTTCCTCGTTGATGTCGGCGACCACGACGGTCGCGCCTTCGCGGGCGAAACGACGGGCGTAGGCCTCGCCGATTCCCTGCCCGGCTCCGGTGATGACGGCCACCTTGTTCTGCAGTCGCATGGGCGGGGTCTCTAGCGCCTTTCGGTGGTGGCGTCGAGAAAGCGGCGCAGCACGGGCCCGAGCCGTTCGGGACAGCGCACCAGGAAGTGATGCGCGCCCGGAAACACGTGGGTCTCGACCTGCGGCAGCACGCTTTGAACCCACTCGATCTCGCGGGGCGGCATGACCCAGCTCTGCGAGCCGGCGCCGACGAACACGGGGCAGCGGATGCGCGGGATGCGCTCGCGGAGATCGCCCGCGCCGTCGCCTTCGAGCGACAGCACGCCGCGGTCGAAGCGGAAGGTCCAGTCGCCCGGCCGACGCTCGCACACCGCGTGGGCGGCGAGGTGCGCCGTGATGCGCGGGTCGACGTCGGGCTCGTGCGGGATGAAGCGGAAGGCGGCGATCGCGTCTTCCCGGGTCGAATAGCCGCGGCCCTCGCGTTTGCCGACGTTCGTCTTGCGGTACTTGGCCGCAAACGCGGGATCGATCGGATCGAAGCGCGAGTCGAGCACGGCGAGCGCGGCCACCCGCTCGGGACGCTCCGCGGCGACGGCGACCGCCACCCGCCCGCCCATCGAATGGCCGACGAGCGGGATCCGCCCGGGTGCGAGCGCGTCGGCGACCGCCACGAGATCCCGCGCGAAGTCCTCGAGTAGATAGCGCGGCGGCTCGGCCCAGGCGCTCTCGCCGTGGCCGCGCAGATCCGGCACGACCAGCCGCCAGCCGGGCACCAGGTAGGGGACGAGCGGATCCCACCAGCGCGCGTGCCCGCCGTTGCCGTGGACGAGCAGCACGCTCGGCGCGGCGTCATCCCCCCACACGAGACAGGACAGCTCCACACCCGCGCCACGCACCCGCTCGCGACGCGGCCGGAGCCCCGCGTGCAGCTCGCCGTTCACGTCCAGAGCCCCCGGAACCGCGCGAGCGCCTGCGGGACCACCTGCGCGTAGCCGGCCGCCTCGATGGCCGGGCCGAGGATCTCGATGTCGTACCAGCCGTCGTACCCCGCCGCGGCCAGCGCGCCGCAGAGCCGGCGGAGCGGGATGTCGCCGTCGCCGATCATCACGCGCTCGCTCGCCCGCAGCGTCCCCACCTTGAAATCGCTCACCTGCACCACGGCGATGCGCGCGCTGCGCTCGCGGATGTCGGCGTCGAGATGCCGCTCGATCCAGGCGTTGTTCAGCTCGAGCACGACACCCACCTCGGGCGCGCCGATGGCGTCGGCAAAGTCGAGCGCGTCGTGGAAGGACTGCAGGAAGCAGAGGTCCATGCGAAGCTGGCTCACGGGCTCGAGCGCGAGGCGGACGCCGAGGCGACGGGCATCGGCCCGAAGGGCCTCCACGTGCTCGCGAGCCCGGCGCGCGGCCTCGTCCCACGGGAGCCCCGGCGCCGCGCCGGGAAGCAGCATGAGACAGGCGGCACCCAGCTCCGCGGCCACGGCCAGGTGCTCGCGCGCCGCGGCGACCGCGCCGGCTGCGCGCGCCGGATCGTCGAGCGGGATCGGCCCCGACGAGGTGACACACGAGACGGGGAGGCCACATGCGCGGAGGAGGCGCACGCCGCGCGCCATGCCGGCAGTGCGCAGCTTTGCGAGCGAGACACCGAGCGCCGGTACGCCGGCCGCCACGTAAGCCTCGAGGTCCTGCTCGAGGGTCCAGCCGAGCGTGGTGATCTGGCTCAGGGAGAAGCGCGGAATTGTCATGCCGCGAGGCACGCTTTTGCCGGCTTGCCGGGCGCGTTATCCTGAGTGCCGCGGATGGCGATCGATCCTCGCGAGCCCACCGTTTCAGCCGCCCATCGGCGGGAGTCCGTCCAGAGCGACCGGCGCTGGCTGTTGGTGTGGACGTCGCTCTTCGTCGCCTGGCTGGCGGCGAGCGGCATCGTCGTCGTCCTCTACCGCGCCACGGGCCCCCACCCCGAGGTCAAGGCCTTCGTCCGTCGCGTGAAGCACAAGGTCCGCTGGCTCATCCCCTTTCGCAAGATTCCGAGGAACAAGCGGTTCTCCGGCGGGCTGGAGGCGGATGAGCGTCGGCGTGCCGCGCTCGATCTGCCAGGCGGGCAGGTTCGAGTTACAGGTCCAGACGGCACCCTGCTCGTCGAAATCGATCTCGCGCGTATACGTCACCCGGTTGGGTAGCGGATAGACGGTGAAGCGCTCGTCCGCCGGCGAGAAGCGGATGAGCGAGTCGGACTGCGTGCCGCATACCCACACGGTGTCGGTGCGCCGATCGACCGCGAGCGCGTAGGGCGTCTCGGTGCCGGTCTCCTCGGTGGGCAGCGTCCAGCTGCGGAACTCGCCGGTGGCGGGATCGAAGCGCGCCAGCGTGCCGCTGGAGAAGCTCGGGATCCAGAGGTGCCCCTTGGAGTCGAAGCGCAGCCGGCGCGGCGCGGGAAACGGCGTGTCGATCATGCGGACGTCGCCGGTCTCGGGGTCGAGGCGTCCGATGCGCCGCTCGTTCAGCTGCGCGAACCACACGCCGCCGTCGGGCGCGATGTCGATCCCGTAGGGGATGGGCAGCTGGGGGCCGTCGCCCGCACGCTCCGGATCGAGGTCCACCTTGCGCTGCAGCCAGAGCACGAACGGGATGGCCCGGACCACCAGCTCCTGCCCCCAGGTGCGTGCCGGTAGCCGGTAGGTGCGATGCTCCCTCGTGCGCGGATCGTACATCGCGACGTGGTTCGAGATGGCGAGCGTGTACCAGATGCGTCCCGCGGCATCGAAGCGCAGCGTGTGCGGGTAGTACCCGTCGGGCAGCGCGACGATCTCGAAGCGCTCGGTGCCGGGGTCGAAGCGGGCGAGCTGGTTACCGAGCGCGAGCGTGATCCACACCCCGCCGTCGGGCGCGACCTGCAGACTGTGGGGCCCGACGTGGGCGTTGGCGTTGGCCGGGATGGGCTGGCGGCCCGCAAAGACGCCACCGAGCGGCAGCCCGCCGCCCGGGATGGTGAACTCCCGGCGCTCGCCCGTGCGCGGATCGAGCCGGTAGAGCCGGTCCTGCGTCATGTCGACGGCGTAGACGATGCCACCGGGGCCGACGGCCGCGTCGTGCGGCATCGATCCCGTGATGCCGACGTCCCATTCGGTGATGACGGCGCGGCGCGCCTCGGGCGGGGGCGGGGGCGGCGGCGCGAAGCGCTCGGCCAGCGCGGGCACGTAGGAGGCGTCGTCCCAGGCAGCGTTCAGGATGGCGGGCAGCTGCTCGCGCAAGGCCGGCGAGAGCACGCCGCCCATGCGCGCCATGAGCGCCATCAGCTTGCGCCACTCGGCCTCCTCGCGCTGCACGCGCGTCGCCCAGCTGCCCTGCTGGTGGCAGAAGGTGCACTGCCGCACGAACTCTTCGCGCATGGCGTCGTCCGGCATCTTGGCGAGCGCCAGGTCGAGCCAGCGGTGGGCGGGCAGCTGCCAGGCGAGCGCGCGGCCGTCGGTCTCGGGCGTGAGCGTGAGCGTCACGGTGCGGGCAACCTCGCGCCGCGACGGCTCCAGCGTGATGGCATGGTCCTGGTAGCCGTAGGCGCGCGCGCGCAGCTGCAGCAGGCCCGCGTCGAGCGGCGGCGTGCGGAAGCTGCCGTCGTCGGCGGTGTACACGGTGGTCTCGCGCGCCGCCTCCACGCTGCGCGCCGTGACCCATGCGCCGGCCACCGGCCGGCCGGCTTCGTCCCGCACCTCGCCGGTGAGCACGATCGCGGCGCGCGCATGGACGGCCAGCGCCAGGCCGGCGGCGACGAGCCAGCGCCTCACGCGGCACGCTCCCGCAACGGGCAGGCGGCGCAGCGCGCGAACGCCTCGTCCGGCGCGCGCGGCGGGAGGAGCCCGGCGCTCCGCAGCATGCTCCACGTGGTCCAGAGCGGTAGCCCCATGACGTTGCACCAGCAGCCACCGATCGCCTCGACGGGACGCAGCGGCTCGTCCTGGATGCCATACGCGCCCGCCTTGTCCAATCCACCGCCCGCGGCGACGTAGGCCTCGATCTCCTCGTCGCGGTAGGCGCGCATGCGCACCTCGCTCTCCACCACGGCAGTTCGCGTGCCGTCGGGCGCAGCCAGGCAGACGGCCGTGAACACGCGATGCGTGCGCGCCCGCAGCCGCGCCAGCATGCGCCGGGCCTCGGCCGGCGACGCCGGCTTGCCGAGCAGCTCGCCGTCGAGCACGACCAGCGTGTCGGCGGCGAGCACGAGCGCGTCTGGGCGCGGCACTGCGGCGGCCTTGGCTGTCGCCACGGCGAGCGCGGCGTCGGCCGGAGCGAGCGTCCCGGCCGCCGCCTCCTCGTCGATGTCGGCCGGCGCCACCTCGAAGCGGAGCCCAAGGGCCGCGAGCAGCTCGTGGCGGCGCGGCGACGCCGACGCGACCACCAGCGTCACGGAACCGTGAACTCCAGCACCAGCGGCTCGCGGCGGCCGAGCCGGGCCGTGCCCTGCGTCTCGTGGGTGACCCCGTCGACGGCGACGATCACGCGATACGGAACGCGGTCGGGCGCGGCGCCGCACGCTTCCGGGAAGTCCACGCCGACACGGTAACGTCCGTGCGGGGGATCGGTCCAGTACGCGCGCTCCCACTGCGCCGAGGGCGCCCCGCCCTCGCAGCGCGCGTCACGGGCGAAGTGGCCGTCGGGTCGCGCGTAGTAGACGGTCGCCCAGCTCGGATCGGTCACGTAGAGGTCGAGGTCCACCGGCGCCTGCCATTCGAGCGTCACCGTGAGGCCATGCGGCTCGGGGGGTGGCGCGGGCGGCGTCGGCGCGGGGGCCGGCGCGTGCCCGCACGCGAGGAGGAGCATCGGAAGGATCCAGCGCATCGCTCGCGCCCTAGCACCCGAGCGACCAGCCGTGCTACAGCCGGCGCGTCCATGAGTCGGCTCCGCCTTCCGAACCTGGCGTTCGCGCGGCCGCCGGCCCCGGCCGAGCCGCCTCCCACCGCGACCCGCGCAGTGCGCGTGCTGCTCGGACGCCGAGCGTTTCTGCAAGCGCTCGGGGCGGCGTCGGTCGTGGTGCTCACGCCGTGGTTCCGCATCGAGCGCGTCTGGGCGGGCGCGCGCGGCCGCTTCTTTACCAAGCGCGAGCGGGCCGCGCTGGCCGCGCTGGTCGACAGCATCGTCCCGCCCGACGACACGCCCGGCGCCGCCGACCTCGGCGTGGTGCGCTACATCGAGGGGCTGCTCACGATGTTCGACGGGCGCCACCCGCGTCTCTACGCCGGCGGCCCGTACAGCAACCGCAACCCCTTCATCGACTACGACACCGGCACCCCGGCGACGAAGCGTCCGCGCAACGCGTTCAAGAAGTTCGTCGCGCCGAGCCGGCTCCAGACGCTCTACTGGCGCTGGCAGCTCCTCGGCACGGCGGGCCTCGCCGCCGCGGAGCGCGCGCTCGTAGAGCCCCTCGACGCGCAGCTCGGCGGCGGGCCGCTGGTCGGGCTGCGCGAACGCTACCGCGAGGGTCTCGAGCAGCTCGACGCGCTCGCCCGCGAGCGCGAAGGCGCCCCGTTCGCCGCGCTCGACGCCGAGGCACGGGCGCGGGTGCGCGAGGCGGCGCGGACCACGCTGCCGGTCGACCCGCGGCGCGGCAAGAACTTCATCGGGCTCGTCGTCCAGCACACGATCGAGGGGCTGTTCGCCGCGCCGGAGTACGGCGGCAACCGCAAGGGCGGCGGCTGGGCGCTCGCCGGCGTCGAGGGCGACAGTCAGCCGCTCGGCTACGCGCTCTACTCGCGCGCGGACGACACCTACAAGGAGCGCGCCGATCATCCGCTGTCCACGCCGAACCCGGACGAGATCGCCGGGCCGCTGCCGCTCTCGCCCATCTCCAACACCATCCAGCAGGTGATCGTGGCGGGCTCGAACGTCTTTCCCGAGGGCTGCTGAGGAGCACGCCGTGGCGAAGAAGCGATCCGACGACGACGTGCTGGGCGAGCGCAGGCTGACGACCTTCGACTTCTGCATCATCGGCAGTGGCGCTGGCGGCGGCGCCGCCGCCCACGTGCTCACGGCCGCGGGCAAGAACGTGCTCGTGCTCGAGGCGGGGCCGAATCCGTTCCCGGGGCTCGACCGCCCGGGTCCGCTGCGCCCCGGGCGTCACAGCAACGACGAGCTCAAGTACGGCGTGCGCGGCTTCATCACCCCCTTCGCCGCGCTCGAGCCCCGCACGTTTCGCACCAGCGAGGCGGAGACGGCAACCATCCACGACGACGTGAACGTACTCCCGAAGTGCGTGGGCGGCGCCTGGTCGCACGCCGACATGAAGGTGCCCCGCTTCACGGGCGTCGACTTCGAGATGGTCTCCGCCATGCAGCGCGCGAAGGACCGCTTCCCGTCGCTCGAGGTGCCTGGGTTCTTCGGCGACGCCGCCAGCGCCAACTGGGCCGATTGGCCGTTCCGATACGGCGACCTCGAGCCGTTCTACGACGAGGCGGAGCGGCTGATGGGGGTGGCGGGCGACGATTCCAACCCGTTCGCGCCGCCCCGCTCCAACCCGTACCCGATGCCGCCGCACCCCGACATGTACCTGGCGCTGCTCTTGCGCGAGGGCGCGAGCAAGACGACCTTTCTCGGCGGGCCGCTCTTCCCCCACAAGTATCCGTCCTGCATCAACTCGCGTTTCTATCCCTCGGAGCCGGCGCTGCAGCGGCCGCCGTGCAACCAGTGCGGACCGTGCAGCGGCTACGGCTGCCCGACGCACGCCAAGGGGTCCTCGGCGGTGACCACGCTGCGCCGCGCGCTGCTCACCGGCCGCTGCCAGCTCCGCTACAACTGTCAGGTGACGCGGCTCCTGAACGACGGGGGCCACGTGAGCGCGGTCGAATACATCGACGGCACGGGCGCCAAGCGCACCGCGGTGGCCGATGCCTACGTGCTCGCGGCCGCCGCCATCGAGTCGCCGCGCATCTGTCTCCTCTCGGAGACGCCGAGCGGCGAGGCGCTCGGCAACTCGAGCGGCCAGCTCGGCCAGAACCTGATGTTCCACTTCCAGACCAACGTGAACGGGTTCTTTCCCCGCCGCGTGCACGGCCAGCGCGGCCAGGCGGTGACCAGCGGGCTCGCCGACTTCCGCGGCGTCGAGCCCGGCGGAGCCGAGATCCGCGTAGTCGAGACGCCGCTCGGGGCGCGCGCCTACATGGGCGGCGTGTGCGAGTTCGTCGGCTCGCAGGGCAACCTCATCACCGAGGACGGCGCGGTCTACACCGAGGAGCTGCCGGTGGCGGGGCTCGGCCCCAACTTGAAGACCGCGCTCCGGGAGCTGCCGCTCGGCCAGCATCTGTTCGGTCTTTTGATGCAGGGCGAGGACGCGCCCGTGCGCTCGAACAACGTGACGCTCGACCCGACCGTCCGCGACGTCTTCGGGCTTCCGGTGCCGCGCATCACCTACAAGAGCCACACCTTCGAGCTGGAGGCCCGCCGGTTCTACGTGCCGGTGATGCGCGAGGTGGTGGCCAACGCCGGCACCGACCGGGTCTTTCTCACGCCCTGCGACTCGCTGCTCGGTGGGCCGCCCACCTCCCGTCATCAGAAGGGCACGCTGCGGATGGGCACCGATCCGTCGACCTCGGTGACGCGCCCGGACGGCCGCTTCCACGACGTCGACAACCTCTATTGCTGCGACAGCAGCACGTTTCCCACCGGCGGCGGCTGGAACCCGACGCTCACGCTGATCGCCGTGTCGCTCAAGATCGCCCACGGGATCGTCGGCACCCCGCCCGGCTGAGCAGCTAGCAAGCAACTTTGTCGCCCCGGCGACTGGGGCGCCGCCGGGGGGAAACGCGCCCTGCTGGGCGCAGCCGATTCGGCGCGTTATGATGCGAGGCGTGACCGAAGCGTTCCTCGACGTGCGCCGGCACGGCTTCGCCCGGGTGGCCGTGTGCGTGCCGGCCGTCCGGGTGGCCGACCCGGCCTTCAACGCCGAGGCACACCTCGCCGAGCTGCGCGGCGCCTACGAGCGCGGCGCGCACTACGCGCTCTGCCCCGAGCTCGGGCTTTCGAGCTACACCTGCGGCGACCTCTTCTTCCAGGATCGCCTGCTCGACGGCGCGCTGGCGGCGCTGGCGGCGCTGGCCGACGCCACCCGCACCTGGAGCTTCGTGTTCTCCGTCGGGCTCCCGCTGCGCGTCGGCGGCGGGCTCTACAACTGCGCCGTGACGCTCGCCAACGGCCGTCCGCTGGCCGTCGCACCCAAGGCCTATCCGGCGAACTACCGCGAATTCTACGAGCTGCGCTGGTTCCAGCCGGCTCGCCATGCCGACGCCGAGACGATCACGCTGCTCGGCGAGGAGGTGCCGTTCGGCACCGATCTGCTGATCGCGCTGCCCGAGCTGCCGGGCTTCGTGCTGCACACGGAGATCTGCGAGGACATCTGGGTGCCCGTGCCGCCGAGCACGCTCGCCGCGCTTGCGGGCGCCACCGTGCTCGCCAACCTCTCGGCGTCCAACGTGACCGTCGGCAAGTTCGAGTACCGGCGCGACCTCGTGCGCATGTCGTCCGCGAAGAACCTCGCCGTGCAGCTCTACACCGCCGCCGGATTCGGCGAGTCGACCGCCGACCTCGCGTGGGACGGGCACGGACTCATCGCCGATCGCGGCGAGGTGCTGGTCGAGACCGAGCGCTTCACCACGGGCGGCAGCCACGTGGTCGCCGACGTCGACCTGGCCGCGCTCGCCAGCGACCGGGCGCGCCAGACGTCGTTCGCCGCCAATGCCGCCGACTGCGCGCCGGCCGTGCGGCGCGTGGAGGCGCCGGCGGAGGCCGAGCGCCGGCCCGTGTCCACCTGGACGTCGCTCGAGCGCCGGGTGACGCCCACGCCGTTCGTGCCCACCGACCCCGCCGAGCTCGACCGGCGCTGCCGCGAGCTGTTCCTCATCCAGGCCACCTCGCTCGCCCGCCGGCTGATCGCGCTGCCGGAAGGGCGCAGACAGGTAGTGCTCGGGGTGTCCGGCGGCCGCGACTCCACGCACGCGCTCCTCGTGGCCGTGCACGCCATGGATCTGCTCGGGCTGCCGCGCACCGGCGTGATCGGTCTCACCATGCCCGGCTTCGGGACGTCGGATCGCACCTATCAGATCGCGTGCCGGCTCGTGCGCGCGCTCGGCGCCACGCTCCGGGAAACCGACATTCGCCGGATGGCGCAGGAGGCCTTCGCCGCCCTGGGGCACGACCCCCAGGTCGAGGACCTCACCTTCGAGAACGTGCAGGCCTGGAGCCGCAAGCTCCTGCTGTTCGCCGCGGCCGGCCAGGCCGGAGCCATCGATCTCGGCACCAGCGACCTCTCGGAGCTGGCGCTCGGGTTCGCCACCTACGGCGGCGACCACATGTCCCACTACGGGGTGAACGCCGGAGTGCCGAAGACGCTCATCTCGGCGCTGATCGCCTGGGCGGGCGAGCGGGTGTTCGCCGGGGAGCCCGAGGTCGCGCGCACGCTGCGGGAGGTGCTGGCGCTACCGATCAGCCCGGAGCTGCTCCGCCCCGCCGCCGACGGGGCCATCGTGCAGCGCTCCGAGGAGGTCGTCGGGCCCTACGAGCTGCACGACTTCTTCCTCTATCATTTCGTGCGGTTCGGCCTCCGCCCCGAGCGGCTGGCGCGGCTGGCGCTGGCCGCGTTTGCGCCCCGCTACGACCTCGCCACGATCAAGCGCTGGCTGATCGTCTTCCTCGAGCGCTTCTTCGCCAGCCAGTTCAAGCGAGACTGCGTGCCGGACTCCCCGAAGGTCGGCTCGGGCGGCTCGCTCTCGCCGCGCGGCGACTGGCGCATGCCCGCCGACGCGTCCGCCGCCGCCTGGCTCGAGGCCGCGCGCGCCATCCCCGACGCGTGAGCCGCTCGGCAGCGCACCTGCGATAGTCGCCCGCGCGGCGATCGCTGCACCCCGAACGTCGACCCGCGGGCAGTCGCCCTATCGACCCGTTGACGCTGCGACGCGGGAAGCGCTACGTAGCAGGCCCCCCATGACCCATCCCGACGCGCTCGTCGACGGGTTGCGGTGCGCGCCCGGCACGCCGTTCTTCCACTGGCTGGTCACGCGGCTGCGTGAAGCCCTCGATGTCCGCTACGCGTTCATCGGTGAGTTCACCGGCGACGACGCAACGCGGCTGCACGTGCTCGCCACCAGCGAGGACACGCACGCGATCGACCACACGCCGTACGTGTACGAGCTCGACGGCACTCCAGCCGCCGAGCCGCCGGACGCCGACGGCTTCCACTGGTGCCCGGAGCATGCGCGCACGCGCTTTCCCGGCGTCCCGATCTACGAGGCGCTCGGCATCGAGAGCATCGCGTGTCTGCGGCTGAGCGACGACGACGGGCGTCCGCTCGGCCTGCTGGGCGTGCTCGACACCAGGCC
This sequence comes from Candidatus Limnocylindria bacterium, assembly GCA_035559675.1. Classification (GTDB taxonomy): domain Bacteria; phylum Desulfobacterota; class Binatia; order DP-6; family DP-6; genus DATMAZ01. The sequence continues at coordinate 55,882 of DATMAZ010000220.1, read as the reverse complement.
GTTCCGCCACCCGGAGCACGTCCGCCGCATGCTGCTCGGGGTGCGCGCCCGCGCCAGCGGCGACCTCGAGCTCCGGCGGGTGCAGCGGGAGCAGCGCCTGCTGACGGAAACGGCCGCGGCCGCGCGCTCGAACGACGCGCTGTTGCGCCTCGTCGAACAGCTCGCGCGCGCCCTCGACGTGCACACCGCCTTCGTCTCCGAGCTGCTCGACGACCCGCCGCGCCATGCCCGCACGCTGGCGATCTGGGAACGCGACGGGCTCGCCCCCAACGTCGAGTACGCGCTCGCCGACACGCCATGCGCGCTCGTCTACGAGCGCGACGTGGTGCTCCACACGCGCGACCTGCAGCGGCTCTACCCGCGGGACGCCCACGTACAGCGCACCGGCGCGCAGGCGTACCTGGGCGTGGCGCTGCACGATCGCCACGGGCAGCCCATCGGGCACGTAGGCGTGCTGCACAACCGCCCGCTGCACGAGGGCCTGCGGTCCTTCCCGCTCTTGCACGTGCTGGCGTCGCTGGCGGCCAAAGAGATCGAGCGGCTGCGCGCCGCCCGGCGGCCGCCGACCGAGCGCACGCTGCTCCCCGGCGAGGTGGCGCACGACTTCAATAACCTGCTGACAGGCATTCTCGCCCACAGCGACCTCGCGCTCCATGAGCTTTCCACACCCGAGGCACTGCGGGTGCGCCTCGAAGCGATCCAGGCGACGGCCCAGCGCGCGGCCGACCTGGCGCGCGACATGCTCGACGCGGCGGACTCGCGGCGCAGCAGCGACGAGCCGGTCGACCTCGGTGCGCTCGCGCACGAGACGGCCGCGCTCCTCGGCCCCGCGATCCCGCCAAACGTCCGCGTCGAATTCGACGTCGAGCCGGGCCTGCCGCCGATGCGCGGCAACCCGACGCAGCTGCGGCAGATCGTGATGAACCTCCTCTTGAACGCGGGCGAAGCCGTCGGCGACCGTCCAGGCCGCGTACAGGTGCGCGTCGGCCGAGGCGCCAATGGCTGCGCCGGTTGGCTTCAGCTCACGGTGAGCGACACCGGCGTCGGTATGACCCCGGCCATGCAGGCGCGCATCTTCGAGCCGGCGTTCACCACCAAGGCGCGCGGGCGCGGCATCGGGCTCGCGATCGTGCGCAAGCTGGTCGACGCCCACCGCGGCACCATCACGGTGCGCAGCACGCCGCGGGTGGGGACCGAGTTCACAGTGAGCTTCCCGGCCGGCAGCGACGAGCCGGCGCGCGCCCCCACCCGCCCCGCCCCCGGCCCGGTGCTCGAGCGCCCGCTGCGCGCGCTGCTGGTCGACGACGACGAGGGTGTGCGGCTCACGACCGCCCACATGCTGCGCCGGCTCGGCTGCGAGGTGGTGCCGGCGAGCGACGGGGAGGCGGCGCTCGCGATCCTGGACGCCAACGCGGCCGCCCTGCACGTCGTGCTGCTCGACATGGCGATGCCCGGCATGAGCGGCGAGGACCTGGCCGCCACCGTCCGTCAGCGCTGGCCGTTGCTGCCCATCGTCGTCATGAGCGGCTACGCCACCCAGGATCTGAGCCGCCGGCTGGCGCAGCACACCTCGCTGCACTTCCTGCAGAAGCCGTTCGGCCTCGATGCGCTCCGCAGCTGCCTCGCCGGGCTCCAGGCCCGGACGGCCCGCGCGACGTCCGCCGCCAAGCCGACCCGCGCCCACGCGTAGCGCCCGAGCGGGGCCAGCTCAGCCGCCTCGGAAAACGATCAGACCGTGCGTCGGGTCGTAGGGCGACACGGCGATCGTGACGCGATCGCCGGGAATCACCCGGATGTGATAGCGCCGCATGCGTCCGCCGATCTTGGCGAGAAACTCCATGCCGTTGTCGCCCTTCACGCGGTAGTTCCCGCCGGCGAGCGCCTCGACGATGGTGCCTTTTATCTGGATGAGATCGTCGCGAGCCAAGGCCGCGCAACGTAACACAGCACGTCTGCCGCGCCAACCCGCGGCAGCGATCGCTGGACCGTCTCGGCATGCGGGGGCGGCGTTTCCGTCCAGTCTACGCGAGACCGAGGCGTTGCTTGCCGTCGGGGCTGATGCGGGCGGGGTGCCACGGGGGGGCGAAGACGACGTCGACGGTGACGTTGGGCTGGCCGAGCGCGCTCACGCGCCGGCGGACGTCCTCGGGGATGGTCCGCGCCGAGGGGCAGCTCTCGGAAGTGAGCGTCATGGTAATGGCGATGCCAGCGTCCTGGATGTCGATGTCGTAGACAAGCCCGAGGTCGAAGATGTTGAGCGGGATCTCGGGATCGTAGCACTCGCGGAGCGCCGCCACGACCTGCTCGGCCGAGATCGGGCCCCCTCGATGCGTGATCCTCGTGCCCTCCAGCATGCCGGGCGGCGGCGCTTCGGGCTCGGCCTCGACGCGCGGGCCGGCCCAGGCATGCATGCCGCCCACCAGGTTGTAGAGCCGGGTATAGCCGTGTCGCGCCAGCGTCTGGCAGGCCGCCTGGCTGCGGCCGCCCGCCGCGCACGTGACCAGCATCGGCACGTCCCGTGCCGGCAGCTCGCGGAGCCGGTCCTCAAGCTCGTCGACCGGGATGAGCGTGGCGCGCGGGATGTGACCGCGGGCGAACTCGGCCTCCGTGCGCACGTCGAGGACGAACAGGTCGGGGTTGCGCTCGTAGAGCACCAGCGCCGGGGCCGCCTGGAGATCCGTCCACGCCTGCCCGCGGCGTGCGACGTCGGGCTCCGGCGGCTCGCCGGCGATCGTGCGCGCCAAGTGGTCGCGGGTGACCGCCAGCGCGCGCTCGAGCTCCTCGCGCAGCTCGCCGAGCTCCCGGCGAATACGACGGATCTCCGGGAGCTGCCGCTCCACCTCCGTGAGCCGCCGGCCGAGCCACACGCCGGCGGCAACGGCCGCGAGCCCGGCCAGCACAACAAGCGCCGTCGTCATGACCCGGGATCATAGCGTTGACTGCTATCGCCCGCCATGACAGCGAACGACCATGCGCGCCATCCTGGTGACGGCACCCGGCGACGAAGACCGCCTCGCCTACGGCGAGGCGCCGGCACCGCCGCTCGGCCCATCTGACGTGCGGATCCGCGTGCGCGCGACGGCGGTGAACCGGGCCGACCTGCTGCAGCGCATGGGACTTTATCCCCCGCCGCCGGGCGCCTCCGACATCCTCGGGCTCGAGTGCGCGGGCGAGGTGATCGAGGTCGGACCGGCGGTGGCAGGCGTTCGGGTCGGCCAGCGCGTCATGGCGCTTCTGGCGGGCGGCGGCTACGCCGAGGAGGTCGCGGTCGACGCGGGCTCGGTGCTCCCCGTGCCTGCCGGCATGAGCGACGAGGAAGCCGGCGCCTTCCCCGAGGTCTTTCTCACCGCCTACTCGAACCTGTTCATGCCGGGGCTCGGCGCGCTGGCGCCCGGCGACTCCGTGCTGGTGCACGGCGGCGGCGGCGGGGTCGGCACGGCGGCCATCACGCTGCTGCGCGAAGCCGGGCACGCCTGCTACGTGACGGTCGGCAGCGCGGAGAAGGCCGAGCGGTGCGTCGCCCTCGGGGCGACCGCCGCCATCGACTACCGCTCCGAGGACTTCGTGGCGCAAATCCGGGAACTCACCGGCGGACGCGGCGTGGACGTCATCCTCGACCACATCGGCGCATCGTATCTCGCGCGGAACCTCGACGTGCTCGCCACTGGCGGGCGCCTGGTCGAGATCGGTCTCATGGGCGGCGCCAAGAGCGAGATCAACCTCGGGCTGCTGCTTACCCGCCGGCTCTCCGTGATCGGCTCCACGCTCCGCACCCGGCCGACGGCGGAGAAGGCCGCCATCGTCCGTGGCTTCCTCGCGCGCTTCGGCGACGCGCTCGAGGCGGGGCGGCTCAGGCCCGTCGTCCACACCGTGCTGCCGCTGGCCGAGGCGGCCGAGGCACACCGCCTGATGAAGCGCAGCGACCACTTCGGCAAGATCGTGCTCCGCGTGGCGTGATCGGGGCGGCCTATCGCGGGCGGTTCGCCCCCTCGCCCACCGGCGACCTGCACCTCGGCTCCGCGGCCGCCGCGCTCGTGGCCTGGCTCCGAGCGCGGGCGGCCGGCGGCACCTTCGTCGTGCGCGTCGAGGACATCGACCGCCCGCGCGTGGTGCCCGGCGCGGAGGCGCGCCAGCTCGACGAGCTGCGCTGGCTCGGCCTCGACTGGGACGAGGGCCCGGATGTGGGCGGGCCCCACGCACCCTACCGGCAGTCCAAGCGGAGCGAGCGCTACGTCGCGGCGCTGGAGCTGCTCGAGGCGCGCGGGCTGCTCTTCCGCTGCGACTGCTCGCGCAGCGAGATCGCGCGGGTGGCGAGCGCACCGCACGCCGGCGAGGACGGCCCCCGCTATCCGGGCACCTGCCGGCGCTTCGGCATGCAGGAGCGGCCCTGGCGGCGCGCGCCGGCCGTCCGGGTCGTGCTGCCGCCGGGGCCGGTGACCGTTTACGACGCCTGGCAAGGCGCGTTCGTGCAGGACCCGGCAGCGACCGTCGGCGACGTGGTGCTCCGCCGCGGCGACGGCGTCTGGAGCTATCAGCTCGCCTGCGTGGTCGACGATCTCGCGATGGGGATCACCGAGGTGGTCCGCGGCCACGACCTGCTTGCCTCCGCGCCGCGGCAGGTGCTGCTGGCGCGGGCGCTCGGCGGCACGCCGCCCGCGTTCGCGCACCTGCCGCTCGTCGTGTCGAGTGACGGCACACGGCTCGCCAAGCGAGCCGGCGGCACGACGCTGGGGGCGTGGCGCCGTGCCGGCCGGCCGCCGGAAGCGGTGGTCGGCGTGCTCGCGTACACGCTCGGGCTTCGCCCGGCACCGGCGCCGATCGCCGCGCGCGATCTCGTGCGCGAGTTCGATCCCGCCGCGCTCAGCGGACGTGCGACCGTGCGCCTGCCCGCGGACGTTTTCTCCGGCTGAGCGGGTTTTACGCGGCTGTCTGCCGTGGTAGGAGCCGAAACGTCGGAGGTGGGGATGATGCAGGGGCTCGAGCAGTTTCTCGGCCGCGTGAGCGACCTCGTGTGGGGCCCACCGCTGCTCGTGCTGCTGGTCGGCACGCACCTCTTCCTCACGGTTCGCCTGCGCTTCATCCAGCGCTACATGGGGCGCGCGATCCGCCTTTCGGTGCAGCGCGATCCCGAGGGCGAAGGCGACGTGAGCCACTTCGGCGCGCTCGTCACCGCGCTCGCCGCCACGATCGGCACCGGCAACATCGTCGGCGTGGCGACCGCCGTCGCCTCCGGCGGCCCGGGCGCGGTGCTGTGGATGTGGCTCACCGGCGTGTTCGGCATCGCTACCAAGTACGGCGAGGCGGTGCTCGCCATCAAATACCGCATCCGCACGCCGGCAGGGACGATGGCCGGCGGGCCGATGTACGTGCTCGAGCGCGGGCTCGGGCAGCGCTGGCTCGGCGTCGCGTTCGCCGCGTTCACCGCCGTCGCCGCCTTTGGCATCGGCAACATGGTGCAGGCCAACGCCATCGCGTCCTTGGCGCACGAGACGTTCCAGGTGAGCCCCTGGATCTCGGGCGCCCTCATGACCGTCGCCACCGCCGTCGTCACCCTGGGCGGCATCCGCTCGATCGCGCGCGTGTGCGAGGCGCTGGTGCCGTTCATGGCGCTCTTCTACGTCGTCGGCTGCACCGTGCTGCTGGTCACCAACGCCGCCGCGCTCCCCGACACGCTGCGGCTGATCGTCTCGAGCGCGTTCACCGGGCAGGCGGCGGTCGGCGGCTTCGCCGGCGCCGCCATGCGCGACGCCATCCGCTACGGCGTGGCGCGCGGCCTCTTCTCGAACGAGTCGGGGCTCGGCAGCGCGCCCATCGTCGCCGCCGCCGCCCGGACCACGACCCCGGTGCGCCAGGCGCTGGTGTCGGCCACCGGCACGTTCTGGGACACCGTGGTGGTGTGCGCGCTTACCGGGCTCGTGGTGGTGAACTCGGGCGAATGGACCCAGGGGATCGGCGGCGCGGCGCTCACCACGGCGGCCTTCGCCGACCTGCCCGTGGTCGGCCCCATCGTGCTCACCATAGGGCTGCTCACCTTCGTGTTCTCCACCATCCTTGGCTGGTCCTACTACGGGGAGAAGGCCGCCGAGTATCTCTTCGGCGTCGCCGCCATCCGCCCGTACCGGGTGCTGTGGGTGCTCGCCGTGATGGTGGGCTCGGTCGCCTCCCTGCGGGCCGTCTGGGCGTTCGCCGACATTGCCAACGGGCTCATGGCCGTCCCGAATCTCGTGGCGCTGCTCGCGCTGAGCGGCGTGATCGCCGCCGAGACGCGCGAGCACCTCTGGGAGGCGCCCTCCGGGACGAGCGCCGGCCGGTGAACGGGCCGGCGAACGGGGCTCGCCGGTAGGAACGCTCAGTCCGCGGCCGGCACGCCCCGCGCGAAGACCGCCCACGGCACCTCGATGCCCTGGCGGCGGAAACGATCGTCGAAGCGGGACGGGCCGATCAGCCGGAACCCACCCTGCACGCGCCCCGCGGCGTCGTAGCCCTCGTGGTCGAACGTGAACACGTCGTTCAGCGCGACGTCGCCCTGCGCCGTACGGTACGGCTCGGTCACGCGCACGACGCGGCGATGGCCGTCGGCGAACCGGTAGAGGAAGACGATCACGTCGAGCGCGTCGATCACCATTCGCCGGACCGCATCGTCGGACAGGCCGAGGTTGGCGAACAGCGCGATGGTGGTGGCGCGTTCGATCAAATCGGACGGCGACGACGCGTGGATCGTGGTCATCGAGCCGTCGTGCCCGCAGCGCATGGCCTGCAGCACCTCGATCATCTCGGCGCCCCGCGCCTCGCCCACCAGGATGCGATCGGCTCGCATGCGCAGCGCCTCGCGCACCAGCTGCCGGATCGTCACCTCGCCCTTCCCTTCGGTGTTCGCCTGCCGAGCCTGCAGCCGCACGACGTTCGGGTGGACCTCGGACAGATCGAGCTCGGTGATCTCCTCGATGGTCACCAGCCGCTCCCGCAGCGGCACCTGCGCCGCCAGCGCCTGCAGCAGCGTCGTCTTGCCCGACGCCGCCGGCCCGCCGATGACGACGTTCAAGCGCGATTTCACGCAGGCGCCGAGATAGTAGGCGATGTCCGGGCTCAGCATGTCGCCCACGATGAGATCCTCGAGCTGCCGGAACTGCACGCCGAACTTCCGGATGCTGAGCGTGGGGCCGTCGATGGCGACCGGCGGCACGAGCGCGTGCACGCGCGAGCCGTCGTCGAGCCGCGCGTCGAGCGACGGGTTGGCGAAGTCGATGCGGCGACCGACCCGCTCGGCGATGCGGCGGATGGTGTGCATCAGGTGCTCGTTGTCGCGGAACCGGACGTCCGTTCGTTCGAGCGCCCCGGCGCGCTCGATCAGCACGTCGCCGGCGCCGCTCACCATGACCTCCGTCACCAGCGGATCGTCGAGGAAGGCCTGGATCGGCCCCAAGCCGCAGAGATCGGAGACCAGCAGCGCCGCCACCTGAGCGCAGTCCTCCGGGGAGCAAGCAAAGCCGGCGTCGCGCGCCAGCCGCTGCACCAGCACCGTGGCCTCGGCGCGAAGCCGGTCCCATGCGTCGTCGCGATTCGGGATGCCGCGCTCGGTCACCCACCGCACGAAGTAGTCGTACGCCACGCGCGCGAGCGCCTGCCGCGGCAACTCCTCGCCGGGGGGCTGCTCGGCCCCGGCATTGGCCACCACCCGGATGTGCCGCCGGATGCGGTCGAAGGTCGCCGGATCGACGCCGGCCGGCGCGTCGCCGATGCGGGCCAGCGCCTGCGTGCGATCGGCCGCGGTCGGCATGACGCTGCGCAGCTGGGTGATCTCGAGCATCCGCTCGATCCGCGGGTCGAGCCCGTAGATGACCATGCCGCCGCCCGCGGCCCACACGTCGCCCAGCATGTCGGCCAGCAAACCGATGCCGGCGAAATCGACCTGCTCCAAGGCGGTGGCGTCGACCACCAGGTGGCGTGCGCCCGCATCGCGACGCCGCTCGAACGCCCGGCGCAGCTCCGGGACGAGCGGCGCGTACACCCGCCCGCGCACGACGAGCTCGACCGCGCCGTCCACCCCGGCGATCGGCAAAAAGGCGAAGGGCGCCGCCGGCGCGAGCGGCAGCGTCGGCGGCCCGTCCGGCGCGTCACCCGCACGCCCCCGTAGGCGAGTTAGAATGTCGAGTGCCACGGCCCCGTGCTATGCGGACGGCGACCGGGTTGGCAAGGGGCAGCGGGCCGAGCAGCCGCCGGCGCGGTGGACGCGGCGGCCGCGCCGGTCACTCCTCGTCGGTGAGGTAGGTGTAGCTGCGGAGACTCTGCTCGTAGTGCTCGAGCAGCAGCTTCATCTGGTTGAGCGTGATGCGGCCGGCCGCCAACGCACGCTCGGCCTGCTGACGGATGCGCTCGGTCAGCACCTCGGGGTCGTACTGCACGTAGCGCAGCACCTGGTTCATCGAGTCGCCCTTGATCACGTGCGTCACGTCGTAGCCGTGGTCGTTCACCCGCACGTGCACGGCGTTGGTGTCGCCGAAGAGGTTGTGCAGGTCGCCCAGGATCTCCTGGTAGGCGCCCATGAGGAACATGCCCATACGGTACGACTCGTTCTCGCGGAGCCGGTGCACGCGGAGCACGTCCTTCACCTCTTCCACGTCGATGAAGTGGTCGATTACCCCATCGCTGTCGCAGGTGAGGTCGCCGAGCGTCACCTGCTCGGTGGGCTCCTCGTCGAGCCGCTGGATCGGCATGATCGGAAAGAGCTGATCGATCGCCCAGGTGTCGGGCGCCGACTGGAAGACGGAGAAGTTGCAGTAGTAGATGCTTGAGAGCAGCCGCTCGAGCGCGAGCAGATCCTCGGGGAGCGGCCCCATGCGCTGGGCCGTGGCCAGGATCTTGCGCCCGCAGGCGATCACCAGCTTCTCGGCGGCCGCCCGCTCGCGCAGCCCCATGTAGCCGTACTGGAAGAGGCTTTCCGCCTCGTCGCGCGCCTGGCTGGCGTCGTGCCACGCCTCCTGCACGTTCTTCGGCTGGATGCCGTTGTAGGTGTCGTAGAGCGTGTGCAGGAGGGGGTGCGCGTCGGGCGGCGGGGGCGTGGGCTCCTCGACGCGCGCCTCGTTGGACCCCAGCACCTCGAAGACCAGGACCGCCTGATAGGCGGCGATCGCGCGTCCGCTCTCGCTGACGATGGTGGGCACGGGCAGCTTGGCCCGCCCGCAGGCCTCCTGGATGCCGGAGACGACGTCGTTGGCGTACTCCTGCACCCCGTAGTTGCGCGACGCGTGGAAGTCGGTGCGCGAGCCGTCGTAGTCGACGGCGAGGCCGCCGCCCACATCGAGGTAGCGCATGGGCGCGCCCATCTTGGAGAGCTCGACGAAGTACTGCGCGGCCTCCCGGATGGCGTTCTTCACCGGGATGATGCTCGAGATCTGGCTGCCGATGTGGAAGTGCAGCAGCTGCAGCGAGCCGAGCATGTTGCGGGCCGCCAGCCGGTCGACCACCTCGACGATCTCCTGGCTGGTGAGCCCGAACTTGGCGCGGTCGCCCGTCGAGTCGGCCCAGCGCCCGACCCCGCGGGCCGACAGCTTGGCGCGCACGCCGACGATGGGCGTGATGCCGAGGCGGTCGGCCGCCTTGAACAGCAGGTCGAGCTCCTCGATGCGCTCGAGGACGACGATGACCGTCTTGTCGAAGCGCTGCGCGATCAGCGCCGTCTCGATGTAGTTGAGGTCCTTGTAGCCGTTGCAGACGATCAGCCCCGAGCCCTCGGCCATGGCGAGCGCGATCAGCAGCTCGGGCTTGCTGCCGGCCTCGAGGCCGAACTCCCAGCGCTGCCCGTAGCGCACCACCTCCTCGATCAGATGGCGCTGCTGATTGACCTTCACCGGGTAGACGCCCTTGTAGCGTCCCTCGTAGCCGTACTCCTCGATGGCGCGCCGGAAGCACTCGTTGATGGTGCGGATGCGATCGTCGACGATGTCCGAGAAGCGCACAAGCAGCGGCAGCTGCAGCCCGCGGGCCTCGAGGTCGTTTACCAGGTCGGCGAGGTCGATGGTGGTCTCGCGCTGCGGGTCGGGGCGCACCGAGACGTGCCCGCGCTCGTTCACGCTGAAGTACGGGTCACCCCAGCCACGCACCTGGTAGAGCTCGACGCTCCGCTCGATCGTCCACGGAGCGCGCACTCCGTTCGCGCGCGCTGGCTCCGGTCCCTTCATCCGGGCGACGCCCACTGACTTCGCTCTTTAGTCGTCGCGCGCACCGATATCAACGGGGTGCACGCACTTTTTCCCGCGAGCGCCGGGTGCGGAGCGCGCGACGGACCACCATCCGGACACCACCGCTCGCCGCTCAGGCGGTGGGCTTCGGGTAGCGCACGTACGTGTCGATCAACAGGTCCACCAGCTCGTTGCCGCGCGGCACGTCGGCGCCGACCACGCCGCGGGCGCGGAGGTCCTCGAGGAGGCGCTCGACCACGGCGTCGACCGTGAGATCGTCCCGGTGCTCGGCCCACAGGCGACGCTCCGCCTCGTCGGCGAAGCAGTAGGCCTTCCACGAGACGGAGAAGCGCAGATCCTCCCAGCGGTAGCGCGCGACGCGCCGCTCGCCGTCCCGGACCTCCCACCAGCCCCCGCCGGCGGCGGTGAGCCGCATCCCGGGGCGGAGCGGTGCGATCTCGGTCCCCGGCTCGGCGAGGGGGGCCACGCCGTGAAAGACGCTGTCGGTATCGAGCAGCAGCGCCGTGTTGTAGCGAACGGGATGCGCCACCGGGGGCGCCTCGGGGCCGTCCGGGTAGTAGACGAACTCCCCGCCCGTGCAGTCGTGGAACCAGGCGACCGCGGTGGCGATCGGCATGCGCCAGGCCTCGAAGAGGCCGCTGTGCCGCATCACCACGATCAGCCACTGGGGATGGCTCTTGCGACTCACGCCGCGGAACTCGGGGACGTCGGTGTGGACGGCGAGCTCCTGGCCGGGGACGAGCAGGTTCGCGAACACGATGGCCGGCTCGACCACGGGCCGGCCGTGGAGCCGGCGGGCCGCCTCGACGAAGCCCTCGTGGAAGAGGAACGGCTCGATGCCGTCGATGGCGGGCGCGGCCCCGTAGGCGTACGTCTCCCGGAAGTAGTTCGTGCGCGCCGCCAGCACCTCGAGCGGCTCCCGGCGCCCCACTCGATCGCCGGTCTTGAGGAAGTTGCGCACGGCGTCCCAGCGGGCGGGCAGGCCCTCGCCCAGGCCGGCGAACGTCGGCTCCTCCGAATACATCCCGTAACTGCCGAAGCGCTCGCAGAGCGCCACCATGGCCGCCGCCGTGTCCGCGGGGAACAGCGGCGTAAAGGTTGTCACGCCGCCCCAGCTCATGGGCCGGGCACCTCGGCGCCGTCGCGCACGTACACGGCGATCGCGTCGAGCGGCACGTCCACGGTGCGAAACGCCGGCCCGTCGATCGCCTGCGCGCGGTCGAAGTAGTTCCGCCACCGCCCGCGCGGCAGGTAGACCTCGCGCTGGCGCTCGCCCGTCCGCCACACCGGCGCGACCAGCAGATCGGGCCCGAAGAGGTACTGGTCCCAGCGGTCCCGCAGCCGGCGGTCCCGCCGATCCTCGAACGGCATCGGCCGCACGATCGGCATGCCGCGGGCCGCCTCGGTGGCCGCGGCCACGATGTACGGCTGGAGTGTGTGGCGGAGCACCGTGTAGCGACGGTAGATGTCGATCAGCTCCGTGTCGAGGGCCGGCGTCGTCGGCATGCGCCACGGCGCGTGCTCGCCCACCCCGCCGATCTCCATCAGGCCCGAGAAGCAGCTGAACTCGATCCAGCGCGCGAAGACCTCCCGGTCCTTGAACTCGTAGTAGCCGCCGGTGTCCGAGCCCCAGATGGGCAGCCCCATGAAGGCCGCCCGCTGCTGGCTGATGATCGCGCTGCGCAGCCCGAGGTCGGTCCCCGCCCCGGCGCCGAAGTTCTCGCTGGCCGGGATGTCGCCGCCCCAGAACACGGCCCACGGCGCGGTACCCGTGTACGCCGAGCGCGTCACCAGGAAGAAGTCGCCGTCCGGGAACGCGCTCGACAGCGCCTCGTGGTGCAGCATGGCCTGCAGCCGCGGATAGTCGTTGCGGACCTCGCGGCCCGTGCGCCCATCGGCCCAGATGTCGCTCGCCTCGGACGGAATGTGCTCCTCGCCGCGATCGAGCTTCACGCCCTGGAGGCCGTAGGCGGCGAGGAAGGCGGCGAGCTTGCCGGCGAACCAGCTTCGCGCTGCCGGGTTGGTGACGTCCAGGATGAAGCTCGTGCCGCCGACGTCGGCGCAGTTGGGAGGCGGGGGCGGCTCGGTGGGGTCGGGCGCGAGGAAGCCCAGCGCTTGCGCCTCGGTGCCGTTGTCGCCCGGCCCGGCGCCGCAGGCCCAGGTGCTGCTCCAGACGGCCAAGCGGTAGCCGCGCCGCCGGAGCGCGTCCAGCATGTGGGTGGGGTTCGGCAGCCGCACCTCGTCCCACTCGAAGCGGGCGAAGCCGAAGTTGCCGGGCATCACCGGACGATCGAAGAGGTAGACACCCGGCGGGATGCCGTAGGCCTCGTAGCTCAGCACGTCGTCGGCGACGTCGGCGTTCACCGGGAGCCCATCGAGCAGCGCCGTCGGGCCCAAGGTGAGTTCGCCGCGCCAGCGCCAATGGAGGAAGGTCCAGTCCGGGGGCACGATCGGCCGGCCCGTGGCGTTCGTGTACTCGTCGAGTATCGTGGCGTATTCGGGGCCGACGAACACTCGATACACGAGGCGCCGCGAGGCGGGGGTCGTCCCGGCCTCGAAGCGGAAGCTCACGATGCGCGGGTCGCTCTGTGCCACGTCGAAGCGCCCGAAGGTGGTGCCCTCCACCGCGAGCCCGTAGCCGCGCGACGACTGGAAGAACGGCGCGTAGAGGCTGAACGTCGGCATGATCCGCATCTCGATGCTCTCGCCGCGCCGGTCGAGCGAGCCCACCTCCGGCGGCATCACGTCGTCGGCCGGGATGTCGATCACGCCCGGCACCAGCGGCGGCGAGTCGCGGAGCCGCGAGGTCAGCCCGTAGATCGCCTCGTTGCGCGGCGAGCGCAGCCGCTCGCCGAACGCCTCCACGGTCTCGGGATCGGGCGGATCGAGCGCCACCACGAGGGTGCGCGCCGTCTGAAAGCGCAGCGTGAGCGTGGCGGGCGCGCCCTCGTCCGTCTCGACCACGAGCGCCACCCCGCCCGGCACCACCTCCGCTGCCGTCACGCGGCCGAGCTCGTGGACCACCCCGGCGCGTTCGTAGAAGAGGCCGCCCTGCGCCCGCTCGCGAAGCAGCCGCTTGCGGGTGGAGCGGTCCCGCACGACGAGCCGCACGTGCTTGCGCCGCACGACGGCTTCCGCGGCCTCGCTGCGCACGACGATCTTCGGGCCGCGCGTGGTGACCGTCACCACGGGCGCAACCGCCGTCGCCGCCGCGGGTCCGGCCAGCAGCGCGGCTGCCAGCGCGACGGCGGCGCCGAGCCCGGTCATGGGCCGACCGGAAGGCCGTAGAGGCGCCGGCAGTTGTCCCAGAGGATCTTTCGCTGCGAGTCCGGGGACAGGGGCAGCGTGCGGAACGTCGCCACCGAGCGCGGGTACTTCGAGTCGGCGTGCGGGTAGTCGGTCGAGAAGACCAGGTTCTCGTCGCCGTAGGCGTCGACGTAGTACTTCACCGACTGCTCGTCCGCCTCGACGGAGAGGTAACAGTTGCGGCGGAAATACTCGGACGGCTTCATGGTGAGCTCCGGCGCCTCGTACGCCCCCACCCATTCCCAGTGCTCGTCGAGGCGCTGCAGCAGCCAGGGCGCCCAGCCGCAGTTGCCCTCCAGCAGCCCGACGCGCAGCTGGGGAAAGCGCTCGAGGACGCCGCCAGCCGTCAGGCTCACGGCCACGGCCATGATGCCGAGTGGCTGGTTGAAGGTGTGCCACATCATGAGCTTGTCGAGCACTTCCAGCGAGAAGTCGGGCTTCAAGTTGGTCTGGCCGCCGCCGTGGAAGGTGAGCGCGATGCCGAGCCGCTCGCACTCCGCCCAGAGCGGGTCGTAGTACGGATCGTGCCAGGGCCGCCGGCCGACGCAGCCGGGCGCCAGGAACACGGTCTTCATGCCGAGCGTCTCCGCGCAGCGGCGCGTCTCGGCCACCGCGCTGGTCACGTCGTGGGGGGCCACCATGCCCGCGCCGAGGAGGCGGGCGGGATCGCGGCGGCAGAAGTCGTGGAGCCAGTCGTTGTAGGCGCGCGCGATGGCGGCGGCGAACTCGGGCTCGAGGCCGTCGAGTCCCACCACCTGCGGGAGGTCGAGGCCGAGCACGAAGAGCCCGCGGCTCGGAAAGAGGACCGCCTGGTCGAGGCCCTCCGCGTCCATCGCATGGCACTGCGAGTCGGCGTCCCAGCCGCGCCGCTCGGCGTCGGCGAACACCCGGTCCTGCTCGCTGCTCCACGCCTTGGCACCGGCGGCGCGCGGCCGCACCGGCCCGAGCTTCAGCATGACGTGCGACTTCACCCGCACCCGCATGTCGCGCGGCATCTCGGTGAGACCGACGGGCGCCACGTGAGCGAACGCCGGGTCGATGTAGCGCTGCCAGAGGTCGGGCGGCTCCAGCACGTGCATGTCGCTGTCCATGACCCGCAGCCCGTCGGGCGTCATGGGCCCGACCTACCGCACGCTCGCGCGCGGGTTCAAGCGATCGGATCGCGCTCAGGGGCCGCCGACCAGCGGCACGAACCGCACCGGCAGCACGCGCTCTACCGAGATGCCGTCCTGGGTGCGGTGGTGGATCTCGATCTCCTGCCAGACGCTGCCCACCGGCATGACCAGCCGCCCACCGACCGCGAGCTGCTCGAGCAGCGCCGGCGGCACCCGGGGCGCGGCCGCCGTCACGATGATGGCCTCGAACGGCGCCGCCTCGGGCCAGCCTTTGTGTCCGTCGCCCGTGCGCGTGTGCACGCGCTCGTAGCCCGTGCGCGTGAGCGCCGCGCGGGCGGCGGCGGCGAGCTCGGGCACGATCTCGATCGTGTAGACCTCGGCCCCCACTTCCGCGAGCACCGCCGCCTGGTAGCCCGAGCCGGTGCCGATCTCGAGCACCCGCGCTCCCGGCCTCACGGCTGCGGCCTCGGTCATGAACGCCACGATGTAGGGCTGGCTGATCGTCTGCCCGTGCCCGATCGGCAGGGGGTGGTCGTCGTAGGCTTCCGCGCGCTCCGAGACCGGCACGAACTCGTGCCGCGGCACGACGCGCATGGCGCGCAGCACCTCCGGATCGCGCACGCCCCGGCGCTCGATCTGCTCGGCGACCATCGCCTCGCGGGCCGCCGCGGTGGCGTCGGTCGAGGTCACGGGCGAGCGCTCCGTTGGGCCGCAGGCGAGGAGCGCGGCGAGCAGCAGCGCGGCGTGTCCTCCTCGTACCCGCATCGCGCCTCGCACACGGGCGGGCTACGTCCTCGGCGGTGCGAGCACGAGCTTCACGCCGGCTGCGCGCTCGACCACTTCCACGAGATCGGTGAAATCGCGCTCGGCCAGGCCGGCGGCCACCGCCGCCACCAACGCCTGGGCGACCTGCGCCGAGACCGGCACGGGCACGCCCGCCTGGCGCGCCAGGTCGACGAACAGTCCGGCGTCCTTGGCCGCCAACCCGAGCGCGAACTGCGTCGGACGCTGGCGCTGGTTCAGCCCCTCGACCATGCGCTCCGTGAAGACGTTGCCGGCGCCTCCCGCCCGGATGACGTCGATCATGGTGCGAAGGTCGATGCCCACCTTGGCGGCCACCGCCAGCACCTCGAGCGTGCCCCAGGTGGCCTGGAAGGCGATCAGGCTGTTCACCAGCTTCGCCACGTTGCCGAGCCCGAGCCCGCCCATGTGGAAGCTCGCCCGGCCGAGCTTGGCGAGCAGCGGGCGCACGCGCTCGTAGACGACGGGCTCGCCGCCCACCATGAACACCAGCATGCGCGCCTGGGCGCCCGGGGCGCCGCCGGTGAGCGGGCACTCGAGCAGATGCCGTCCCGCGGCGGCCAGCCGCGCGCCCACGCGCTCGACGACCACCGGCGCGTTGGTGGTGAGGTCGACCAGGATCGCGCCGCGGGCCGCGCCGGCGAGCCACTCGTCGGCCACCGCCTCCATGGCGCTCGGCGTCGGCAGCGAGAGGAAGGTGACGGCGCTCCGCTCCCCCACCTGCGCGGCGTTCGCGGCCGCCCGGGCGCCCGCGCCGACCAGGCTCTGCACGCGGTTCTGGTCGAGGTCGTACACCGAGACGTGGTAGCCGTCGGCCACCAGGTTGGCGGCGATCGCTCGGCCGATGTTGCCGAGCCCGACGACGCCGACGCGCTCGCCCGTGCTCATCGCGCCTCCTACTTGGGTGCCATGCGGATGGCGCCGTCGAGCCGGATGGTCTCGCCGTTCAGCATCGGATTCTCGATGATGTGCGCGGCGAGCGCGGCGAACTCGCTCGGACGCCCGAGCCGCTTCGGAAACGGGATCTGCGCCGCCAGCGCTTGTCGCATCTCCTCGGGCGCCATCCCCAGCATCGGCGTATCGAACGTGCCCGGCGCGATCGTGCACACGCGGATGCCGACCGACGACAGATCGCGCGCGATCGGCAGCGTCATGCCCACCACCCCGCCCTTCGACGCGGAGTACGCCGCCTGGCCGATCTGCCCGTCGAAGGCGGCCACGGAGGCGGTGTTGACGATCACGCCCCGTTCGCCCTCCTGGTTGGGCTCGGCCTGCGACATGCGGAACGCCGCCAGGCGGATGCAGTTGAAGGTGCCGATCAGGTTCACCTGGATGGTCTTGGTGAAGGGGTCGAGCGGAAACGGGCCCTGCCTCGAGATGGTGCGACCCGCCATGCCCATGCCGGCGCAGTTCACCAGCACGTTGACCCCGCCGAAGCGCTGCACGGTGGCATCCACCGCCGCCTGCACCTGTGCTTCGTCCGTGACGTCCGTCGGCACGAACTGCGCCCGCTCGCCGAGCTCGCGCGCCAGCTCGGCGCCCTTCGAGGTCGGCAGGTCGCAGATCGTCACGCGCCCGCCCGCCTCGACCAGCCGGCGCGTCGTGGCACCTCCGAGGCCCGACGCCCCGCCGGTTACCATCGCCCGAACCTCACTCAGTCGCATTCGCGATTAGTACCGTACGCGGCTCGGCAGCGCCACGGTCGCGCGGGCGTCTCCCGTTCACCTGCCGGACGCCGCCATGGTAGGCTTCCCCGCCGTGCTGGCCGGCGCGCAGCTGCTGGTACTGGAGGCGTGGGCGGTGGTGGCGCTCGTCCTCGTCGGGATCGGGTTGCTGGTTCGGCGGGCGGCCGGGGCCGCGGCGCGGGATGCGGGGGAGCTGCTCGACTGCTTCTGGCTCGGCTGGGCGGCGCTGCTGCTCGGGTTGCAGGTCTGGCACCTGGCCCGTCCCATCGACGACGCGGCACGCGCCGCCTGCCTGCTCGCGGGCGCGATCGGGCTCGTCGCCGGCGGCCTTACGCCGTGGCGCGCGCTCGCGCGCGGCGCCGTCCGCGACGCGCCGGCGCTGGCCGCGGCCGTGCTGCTCGCGGTGTGGGTGTCGAACCACGCGCTCGCCGGCGCCCGCTACGGCGACGTCGCGGCCTACTTCGTCCCTACGGTCCGCTGGCTGGTGGAGCAGCGGATCGTGCCGGGGCTGGGGAACCTCCACGCGCACTATGCGCTCAACCAGTCGTACTTCGGCTACGTCGCCGCACTCGAGGCCGGGCCGTTCGCCGGACGCTCGCACCACCTGGCAAACGGGCTGCTCGCGCTGGCGCTCGGTCTGCGCGTGGCGCTCGCCGCCTGGCGCACGCTGCGCCTCGGACGCGCCACGGGGCCGGTCGACGTCTTCTACGTGCTCGTCGCCCCCGGCATCTTCGCGCTGGTGGTGAGCATCTGGCTCACCAGCCCCAATCCCGACGTCGGCGTCTTCGCGCTCGGGACCGTGGTCGCCGCGGAGCTGCTGGCGCTGGCGGTCGACGCGCCGTCGCGGCGCCTCGTCCACCTGCGCGCGGCCACGCTGCTCGCCGTGACGGGCGTCACCGTGAAGCTCTCGTTCGCGGGCTTCGCCGCGGGCGCGCTGCTGGTGGGCCTCGGCCTCTACCTGGCGGCCGAGCGCCCCCGCGCGCGGGACGGCGCCCGCCAAATCGCCGTGCTCACCGGCATCGGGCTCGCCGCGATCGTCCCCTGGATCGTCCGCAACGTCATCATGAGCGGGCTGCCCTTCTATCCGAGCGCGGTGATCGCGCTGCCGGTCGACTGGCGGGTCGGCACCGACGTCGAGGGCTGGCTGCGCAACACCGTGTACGTCGGCGGCTGGCGCGCCATCGTGCGCTCGCCGATGTGGTTCGCCGGCATTCTGCGCAACTGGGGATGGCAGGCCCCGGACGTGCTCGGCCCCATCGTCGTCGGCCTCGCCGGGTGCGGCTACGCGCTTGCCGTGCGGCTCGCGCGTCGGCTCGGTGGCTTGCCGGCGCCGGCGCTGCCCATCGCGCTCGTGGTGCCCGCGCTCGCTTCGCTCGTCTTCTGCCTCGTCATGTCCCCCGTGCCGCGGTACGCGGGCGCCACCGTGTGGGTGCTGGCGGCGATCGGCATCCTGCTCGCGGCCGGCGAGCGCGCCTGGCGGGCGCGGAGCCCCCTTCGCCCGGTGCTGCTCGCGGTGGCCGCCGTCGCCACCGCCGCCACGCTGCGCGCCGGGCTCGACCCGCTCTGGCTCGACCTCCGCGACTTCGAGGTGACCAGCCCGATCCGCTGGGAGCCCCGGCGCCTCGAGACCGGCGGCGTGGTGAACGTCCCGCTCGGCATCGAGGCCTGCGGCGCCGCGCCGCTGCCGTGCACGCCGTATCCGAATCCCGCGCTGCGCTGGCGGCGCGAGGGCGATCTCGCCGCCGGCTTCATGCTCGACCCGGTGCTCCACGCGCGTTACCGCTACGACCCCGCACGCCGCGTCGTACGCTGACGCGCTTGCGATGGCTCGGAGACTCCCGGAAGAAGGAGCCGATGGATCTCGACCTCCGCGGCCACCCGCTTCACTCGCGAGCGCTCGGCATCGGGATCGCGCAGCGGGCGGACGGGCGGCTCGACGTCGCCGGCACGCTGCTCGATCTCCGCAAGCGCGGCTTCGTGCCGGTCGGCGGCGACCTCCACGGCTCCGGCATCGTGCACCACATGCTGCTCGACGTGGTGGTCGACCCGGCGAGCGGCCGCGTCGAGGCGGCGAGCGCCCGCCAGCCGTCGGTGGCGTTCGAGGCGTCGGCGGCCACCGAGGGCGAGAGCTGTCGCGATCCCATCGCCACGGCCGGCGCGCTCGTCGGCGGCAACGTCGCCCGCGGCTGGCCCGAGCGCGTCGGCGACGCGCTCGGCGGCCCGAAGGCGTGCTTCCACGTCTTCACGCTCGCGCACTTTCTCGGCGGCACCACCGCCTGGGCGCTCGGGCGCGAGCGGGCGCGCTTCGCGGGCGTTGCGCGCGCCGCCGGGCAGCGGGTCTACCGGCGCGACGTCGTGATCGACGGCGCGCAGCTCCCGGACGGCGGCCTCGTGCTGGGGCTGCAGCTCACCGACATGCTGTTCGCGCCCGTCGACGGCGTGGTGCCCGCCATGCAGCGGCTCGGCGAGCACCTCGAAATGCGCATCCAGCTCACGCTGCGCGCGCCCGAGTTCGCCACCACCGGCGTGGCGGTGGCCGAGCGCCGGCGCGACCCGTCGTGCCTCGACGTTCCGTGGCGCCCGCGTCCCGACGTGGCGGCGCACCTGGACGGCATCTCGCTGCTGCGCGGGGCGACGGCGACGTTGCTCGCGCGCTTCGGCGAGCCGGGCGACGACCGGCCGCACCTCGACGCGGCACTCATGCTCGCGCCCACCCTGATCCAGGTGTTCGCCGCCGTCGCTGACTGGGCCAGCACCGCGGCCCGCGACCGCTGGCTGCTCGGCATGGGCGGGCGCCCCGATTCCTGCTGGATGTGGCGGCGCGGCGGCGCGCTCGCCCGGCTGCGCACCCCCGACGATCCGGCCCGCCTGTAGCCGACGGGTAGTGATTGCGGGACGCGACCGCCTTCTCTACTTTGGAGGGGGCGATGGCCCAGCATGACCAAGAGCGTGACGTCGGAGTCGTCACGAAGACGCGACGGGCGCCGGTCGTCGAACGGCCGAAGCGCTACAAGGTGTTGCTGCACAACGACGATTACACCACCATGGAGTTCGTCGTCTGGGTGCTCCAGAGCGTCTTCCACCACGACGAAGCCACCGCCATGCAGATCATGCTTCACGTGCACCGCACCGGCATCGGCGTCGCGGGGGTCTATCCGCGCGAGATCGCCGAGGCCCGGGTCTCGCAGGTGGAGCGCCTGGCCCGCCAGCACGAGTTCCCGCTGCGCTGCTCCATGGAGGAAGATTAGTGCACCTCGCCCGTAGCCTCGAAGCGTCGCTCACGCTTGCGGTCCACGAGGCCCGCCGGCGCCGGCACGAGTTCCTGTGCGTGGAGCACGTGCTCTACGCGCTCCTGCACGACGAACGCGTGGCCGACGTCGTGCGCGCCTGCGGCGGCGACGTCGAGGCGCTCAAGCGCGATCTCAAGAACTACCTCGACAAGGAGCTCGAGACGCTGCCCGACGGCACCGACGCGCTGCCGCAGCAGACGCTCGCCTTCCAGCGCATCCTCCAGCGGGCCGCTGCGCACGTGCAATCCTCGGGCAAGGACGAGGTCGACGGCCGGCACGTGCTGGTCGCCATCTTTCGCGAGCCCGAGACGCACGCCACCTATCTGCTCGCCCAGCAGGGCATCACCCGGCTCGACGCCATCACCTACATCTCCCACGGCATCGCCAAGGTGCCCGATGACGATCCCTCGGAGCACGACGCGACCGAGGACGAGACCGACGAGGACGACGAGGAGGGCAACGGGGCGGCGCGGCGCGACCCGCTGGCGGCCTTCACCACGGACCTGGTGGCCCAGGCGGCCGCCGGCAAGATCGATCCACTCATCGGGCGCCAGCGCGAGCTCGAGCGCACCGTCCACGTGCTCTGCCGGCGGCGCAAGAACAACCCCGTGTTCGTGGGCGATCCCGGGGTCGGCAAGACCGCCATCGTCGAGGGCCTGGCGTTGCGCATCCACGAGGGTAAGGTGCCGCCCGCGCTCCGCGACGTCCGCATCTACGCGCTCGACATGGGCGCGCTGCTCGCGGGGACGAAGTTCCGGGGCGAGTTCGAAGCCCGGCTGAAGGCCGTGCTGGCGGCGATGAAGCAGCGGCCCGGCGCCGTCCTCTTCATCGACGAGATCCACACGTTGGTCGGCGCCGGCGCCACTCACGGCGGCTCGATGGACGCCTCGAACATCCTGAAGCCCGCGCTGGCCTCTGGCGAGCTGCGCTGTATCGGCGCCACCACGTTCCAGGACTACAAGAGCCACTTCGAGCGCGACCGCGCGCTCGCCCGCCGCTTCCAGAAGATCGAGCTGGTCGAGCCGAGCGTGGAGGAGACGCACGCCATCCTCCGCGGGCTCAAGACGCAGTACGAATCGCACCACGGCGTGACCTACACCGAGGGCGCGCTGCGCGCCGCCGCCGAGCTGTCGGCCCGCCACGTCCACGACCGGTTCCTGCCCGACAAGGCCATCGACGTCATCGACGAGGCCGGCGCCGCGGCCCAGGTCCGCGGCGAGGGCAAGGGCCAGCGCAAGCTCGTCCGCGCGCCCGACATCGAGCAGATCGTCGCCACCATGGCCAAGATCCCGCCGCGCCGGGTGAGCCTGTCGGACCGCGACCGGCTCGAGACGCTCGACCGCGACTTGAAGCTCCTCGTCTTCGGTCAGGACGAGGCCATCGAGCGCGTGGTCTCGTCCATCCGGCTCTCGCGCGCCGGCCTCGGGCACCCCGACAAGCCGGTGGGCTCGTTCCTCTTCGCCGGCCCGACCGGCGTGGGCAAGACCGAGCTGGCCAAGCAGCTCGCCGCGGCGCTCGGCGTGGAGTTCATCCGCTTCGACATGAGCGAGTACATGGAGAAGCACACCGTCTCGCGGCTGATCGGCGCCCCGCCCGGCTACGTGGGCTTCGATCAGGGCGGGCTGCTCACCGACGCCATCCGCCGCACCCCGCACGCGGTGCTGCTCCTCGACGAAATCGAGAAGGCGCATCCCGACGTCTTCAACGTGCTGCTGCAGGTGATGGACCACGCCACGCTCACCGACAACACCGGGCGCAAGGCCGACTTTCGCCACGTGGTCCTCATCATGACCACCAACGCCGGCGCGCAGGAGATGGCCGCCGCCGCCATCGGCTTCGGCGACGTGTCGAACGCCGAGAAGGGACAGAAGGCGCTCGAGAAGCTCTTCTCGCCCGAGTTCCGCAACCGGCTCGACGCCATCGTCCACTTCGGGCGCTTGCGGCCCGAAGCGGTGGAGCGCGTGGTCGACAAGTTCTTCACGGAGCTCGAGGAGCAGCTCGCCGCCCGGCGCGTCACGATCGAGCTCACGCCGGCCGCGCGCCGCTGGTTCGCCACCCGCGGCTACGACCCCGCCTTCGGCGCGCGCCCGATGGCGCGGCTGATCCAGGATCAGGTGAAGCGCCCGCTCGCCAACGAGATGCTCTTCGGCTCGCTGCGCGAGGGCGGCCGCGCCGAGTTCGACGTGACCGGCGACGAGCTCACCATCACCTACGTGCCCGCGAAGGCGGCCAAGCCCGAGCCGGCCGAGCCGGTCTGAGCGCCGGCCATTCGCGCGAGCCGGGTGTCGAAAACGTGACGCCCGCCGCGCGCGTGCACCGCGAGGATCGCGGCCGCATGGCCACGCCGATCCGCCGCACGCCGTGGCACGTGCATTGCTGTGTTCGCCGCGAGATGCCGGGGCGCACACGAGCGACCGCCTGGGACGCAGCCTACGAGGCCGAGCGCGGCGCGGCCATCGCCTGGCGCACGCGCTGGGCCGCGGCGCTGTGCGTGCTTTGTCTGGTGGTCGCGTGCGCCGACGTGGCGCTGGCGCGGCCGGAGGCCGAAGCGCTGCGCCTCAAGTTCCTGGGCGTGTTCCTCGCGCTCAGCGTCGGCATCGGGCTCGCGACGCTCTCGCCCGTGGGGCGTCGCCATCCGCGTCCCATCGCCGTCGCCTTCGGCATCGGCATCACGCTCACGCTCAGCGTGTACGGCAGGATGATCCCCGACGGCATCGCGATCACGGTCGCGGCGCTCTGCGCCACCGTGATGGGTCTCGCCATCCTCGTGCCGTGGGGCGCCGTGCCGCAGGCAATTCTCGGGGGGGCGGTGGTCGTCGTGTACGGCGGCCTCTGGCTCGGCAGCCTGGGCGACAGCTCCGCGCTGCTGTCGATGGTGGTAAGCGCATCGCTCGTCGGCGTGGTAGGCGCTGCGCACCTCGATCGCTACCGGCGTACCTGCTACGTGCAGGCCTGGCAGCAGGCCCGTCTCGCGGCGTTCGGCCACGAGCTGACGGAGCAAGCGCAGCCGTCTGACGTTGCCGCCCGCCTGCTCGCGCACGCCGGCACGCTCATCCCGGCCGACGTCTGCCTCGTGGCGCAGGTGACGTCCGCCGCCGACGGCTCCCGCGTGGTCCGCGTGACGCATGCAGGCGGGGATGCGCCCGCGCTCGCCGAGCAGTTCCTCGGCTTCGAGGTGCCGTGCGACTCGCCGTTGCTTGCAGACGTTTTCGGCCGCGGCGTACTGTCGATGCCCGGCGATGCGTCGGACAGCGAGCTCGGCCGCGTCTTCGCCCTGCAGCCGGACGTGCGGGCCCTGTACCTGGCGCTGCAGCGCGGCATCGAGAGGCTCGGCGTGATCGTCTGGACGCGGCGGTGGCCGTTCGCCGACATGGAGCGAGAGCTGGCCGAGCGGCTGGCCGATCCCGCCGCCCTGGCCCTCCAGACAGCGCGGCTGCTCGCCGATCTGCGGGAAACGAGCCGGCTCAAGTCGGAGTTCGTGTCGACGGTCTCCCACGAGCTGCGCACGCCGCTCAACGTGATCCTGGGCTTCGCCGACATGGCACGCGACCCCGGCTTCGAGCCGGCCGAGCGCATGCGCTGCCTCGATCGCATCGAAGCAGCCGGGCGCGAGCTGCTGACGTTGATCGAAAGCACGCTGGAGGTCGGCAAGCTTGAGGCCCAGCGCTCGCCGGTGCGCATCGAGACCGTGCGGCTGCCGGCGTTCTGGGCGGACCTCGGGCAGACCTGCGCCGCCATCCCGCGCCAGGAGGGCGTGCGGCTCGAATGGGGCGGACCCGTCCCGAACCTCACGATCAGTACCGATCCGCACAAGCTCCGCGTCATCATCCGCAATCTCGTGGGCAACGCCCTCAAGTTCACGCCCCAGGGCCACGTCCGCGCCGCGCTGCACGTCGCGGGCGACCGCCTCGTGGTGTCCGTCGCCGACACGGGCATCGGCATCCGTCCCGAAGACCAGCAAGTCATCTTCGAGATGTTCCGTCAGGGCGACGGCTCGGACGCCCGCCGCTTCGGCGGCACCGGGCTCGGGCTCTACATCGTGCGGCGCTTCGCCGAGCAGCTCGGGGCCTCGATCGAGCTCGAGAGCGCGCCGGGCCGCGGCGCCACTTTCCGGGTGGCGCTTCCCGTGGTCCCGGCCGGCGACCAGCACGCCCGCCGCGCGGCGTAGCGAGCCGCCGGCGCTCAGGCGTCGCGCGGCCGATTGCGCTTGAGCGCCGTGCGGGCGTCGAACCAGGCGATCTCCTCCTCGACCGCCGCTCCCTCGCGCGCGAGAAAATCGGCGATCGCGACCCGCAGCCGGGGATCGCGCACGAAGTGCACGCTCAGCGTCTTGCGGGCGTCGAAGCCGCGCATGTGCTTGAACTCGCCGCCTGCGCCCGGCTCGAAGCGTGCGAGCCCGTGGGCGATGCAGTGCTCGACCGCCGCGTAGTAGCAGACGTTGAAGTGCAGGTAGCGCAGCGGTCGCAGCGTCCCCCAGTAGCGGCCGTAGAGCGCCTCGCCCTTCTGGACGTTGAAGGTGCCGGCCACGATCTCGCCGCGCTGGCGCGCCAGGACGAGACAGAGCCGCGAGCGCAGCCGTTCGAAGGCGAGCGTGAAGAAGCGCTCGGTGAGGTACGGCCGGCCCCACGGGTTGTCGTCGATGGTGGACCGATAGAGCGCGTACATGGTGGGCGCCAGCTCCGGTGGCGCGGCGTCGCCGGCGAGCGTCTCGAGCGTCACGCCCTGGGCCGCCAGCTCGCGCTGCTCGCGGCGCGTCTGGTTGCGCCGCTTGCTGCGCAGCGCCTGCAGCCAGTCCTCGAAGCTCCGGTAGCCGGCGTTCGTCCAGTGGTACTGCCAGCCGGTGCGCACGAGCCAGCCGCGCGCGCGCAGCAGCGCGGCTTCCTCCGGCAGGCAGAAGTTCACGTGGACCGAGGAGAGCCGCTGCTCGGTGCACACCTGCTCGAGCGCTTCGGCGAGCAGCGGGACCACGACCCCCGCCTCGCCGGACGCGGCCAGCAAACGCGCCCCCGTCACCGGCGTGAACGGCACGCCGACCAGGAGCTTCGGATAGTATGCCATGCCCGCGCGCTCGGCCGCCGCGGCCCAGCCGTGGTCGAACACGAATTCGCCCATGCTGTGGCCCTTCAGGTAGAGCGGGCACGCACCGATCAGCCGCTCGCCGCGCCACACCGTGAGATGCTGCGGCAGCCAGCCGGTCTCGGGCCGCACGGTGCCGGCGTCTTCGAGCGACGCGAGCCATTCCCATTCGAGGAACGGCGAGCCCTCCCCGACGAGCGCGTTCCACGCGGCGGCGGGCACCGCGCGGAGACCGTCCACCACGCGGAGCGTGACCGCGCCCGGCTGCTGGCGCCGGCTCACGTCAGCGGACCGCGGCCACCAGCGGAGCGTAGCGATCGAGCAGCGGCAGCACCACGTCGGGGGCGGCCGACGGCAACGGCAGCACGGCGCGATGGACGCCCGCAGCGGCGAGGCGCCGCAGCGCGTCCGCGTCGGCGGGCGCTCCGTAGAGCGAGACCTCGATGCCGCCCGGATCGCGGCCGCGCTCGGCCGCGAGCGCACGGAGCCGCGCGAGGTCGGCGTCGAGGTCGCGCGTGCGCGCGGCGATGGGCATCCAGCCGTCGCAGTAGTCGACCACGCGCTCGAGCGCGCGCTTGGCGTTGCTGCCAAGCACGATCGGCGGGTGCGGCCGCTGCGCCGGCTTGGGCCAGGCCCAGCTCGGCTCGAAACGCACCAGCTTGCCGGCGAACGCGGCCTCCTCCTGCGTCCAGAGCGCCTTCATGGCGAGCACGCGCTCGCGCAGCAGCGCCCAGCGCGTGCGGAAATCCGTGCCGTGGTCGGCCATCTCCTCGGCGTTCCAGCCGCCGCCGATGCCGAAGATCACGCGGCCGCCGGACAGATGGTCCAGGCTCGCCACCTCCTTGGCGGTGGTGATCGGATCCCGCTCGACCAGGAGGCAGATGCCGGTGGCGAGCCGCAGCGTGGTGGTGACGGCGGCCGCCATGGCGAGCGCCACGAACGGATCGTACGTGTGCCAGTACTCCTTCGGCAGGTTCGGCCCGCCGGGCCACGGGCTGCGCCGCGAGACCGGGATGTGCGTGTGCTCGGGGACCCACAGCGATTCGAAGCCGCGCGCCTCGGCGGCGCGCGCCAGCTCGTCGGGTCGGATGGCGTAGTCGGTGGCGAACATGACCAGGCCGACCTTCATGATGCCTTCCGGCTACGCCGCCCCGTTCACCTGGTCAAGGGCAAGCAGCCGCGAGCGCGCCGCCATGCGCCGTTCGGTTCCCACATGGCCTTCAGAAGACGGTTCTGAAGAGCAGTGCCGCGGGGCAAAGCGACGATAACCGTGCAGGCAAGGATTTTCGCGTGCACTCAGACACCTTTTCCGCTGGCACCGCCTTGAGTTCCCTGGCCGACATGACGCTGCCGGCAGACTCGTCAGACGCGCCCGCGACTGACACCGCGCGCGACCGCGCCTGCGATCAGGTGTGCGACGCGCAGCGGCTCGGGAATCCGGCCGTGGATCGCCAGCCGCTCGACGACCCTGCGCGCCTCGCCCGCATCGAGCCCGACCCGCTGCACGTACGTGCCGGCACACGGCTCCATCGCACCCAGCTGCTCGATCAGCCGCCACTTCTCCCGCCCGCCCGGGACCCGTTCGAGCGCGCGGCGCACGGCGGGCAGATCGGGCGGCTTCCGTGCCACCACCAGGACCGGCCGGCGAAGCGCCGCGTGCAGCGCCGCCGCGTCCACCACGTTGAAACCGGCGAGCGCCACGCCCTGCAGCAGCACGAGGTTCACGTGCTCGTGGAAGCGCGAGCCGGCGATCGTGGCGGCGAGCACGCGCGTGGCGTCGTCGCCGTCTTTCTCCACCGACGCGATCAGGACGCCGTCGAGCCGCTTGGCCGCGAAGACCGCCCCGACGACGGCGACCGCTCCCCGATGCCCGCGCGCAAACGGCGCGTCGTCGAACCCCACGGTGTTCGCGAGCACCCGCTGCCGCACGCGCCCGATTGTGGCGGCCGGGCCTGCGGTTCGCAAAGTCGATACGGCTGGCGCGACGGGCATCCGAACCGCCGGAACGACCGCTCGCGGCGGTTGGCGCTGACGGCGGCACGAATCATGCTGCCGAAGATGTCGAGGAGGTGTCGCTCGTGTGGCCGCTCCCCCCGTCGGAGGCGATCCCGCTGACGAATCCATTCGGCGCGCTGTCGGTGCTCGAAGCCCTCGCCGTGGCGACCATCCTGCTGGCCGGCGCCATGGTCTTCCTGCTAGCGCGCCTCACCATCGCCGGACACGAGTTCCGGACGGTGACCTGCCCGATCGACGGCGTTCGGGCACGCACGCTGCTCGGGCGGGCGTCCTCGCAGGCGTCGCTGCGGGTGGTCTACTGCTCGCGCTGGCACGTTCGGACCGCCACCTGCGACCGTAGCTGTCTGCCGCGCGCGGCCTAACTGTCCCTTTGCGCGCCGTCTACCTCATGGCGCGCGTGAGGACGGACCTCGGGCGAGCTACCCATCGCGGCCCGATCACATGCGCCACCGCGTCTGTCGCCGCGAGAGTACGCCCCCGTTCGCCGTTTTTCGTCCCATGGGTTACAAACCCCCGATGGATTCCACCGACGACCGGCCTGGCAAGCCCGCCCAGGGCGTGGCCACCGCGCAGGCTTGGCAACCGCCGCCGCGCCCGGGCATGCATCGGCGACTCTACGACTGGGTGACGAGCTGGGCCGACAGCCCCCATGGCACGGCGGGACTCGCCGGCCTGTCCTTCGCGGAGTCGAGCTTCTTTCCAATTCCGCCCGACGTGCTGCTGATCGCACTCGGCGTGTCCAGGCCGTCCCGCGCCTTCTGGTACGCGTTCGTCTGCACCGCGGCGAGCGCTCTCGGCGGCCTTCTCGGGTATCTGATCGGCTGGGGGTTCTGGCATGCCGTCGACGATTGGTTCTTTACCTACGTACCGGGCTTCAGCCACGAGGCGTTCGAGCGGGTGCAAGGCTTCTACAACGAATGGGGCATCGTTGCGGTCATGATCGCCGGTTTTACGCCGATCCCTTACAAGGTCTTCACCATCGCCTCCGGGCTCTTCGGCATGAACGTGCCGGCCTTTTTCTTCGCCTCCGTCCTGTCTCGCGGCGCGCGCTTCTTTATCGAAGCAAGCCTGATCGCGCGCTTCGGGCCGCGCATGCGCGAGGTGCTGGAGCGCAACTTCAACCTCATGACGACGCTCTTCGTCGTGCTGCTGGTTGCTGGGTTCCTCGTGCTGCGCTGGCTGCATTGAGGTCACGGCCTCTGTGTCGCTCGCTCTCGGCTCGTCGGCAGCATGCAGGCGCAGCATTCCCATCGCGGCGCCGCCGTTCCGTCTCGACATCAGGAGGGCGACATGCCACGGTGCGCATATGGCCCAGTCGCCCCGTGCGCCTGTGCTTCTCGACCCGGCGGTGGACGATCCGGCGGCGGTGCACTCCCTGATCGACGCGCACGCACCGTACTGGCCGGTCCAGCGCTACTTCGCCAACGACGCCGAGTACGCCGCGCTGTCGGGGCGCGACGCGACCGCCGGGATGGTCGTAGCGCCGGTGTTTCGCGGCAACTGGGCCGCCGACGGCGTGGTGCGCGAGGGGGTGGCACCGCTCCTGCACTCACCGCGTTTCGTGGCGGCCGCCCGGCGGCTCTTCGACGCCGAGATCGTGGTGCCGACGACCGTGTACGTGAACCTCACGTATCAGCTCCCGTTCCCGCAGGGCGCCGGCCACACCGACGTCCCCGTATTCCGGGGGTTCGATCGCACGCGCCATCCCATCACGCTGCTCACCATCATGGGCCTCTCCGGGTTGTTCGAGGACGTACGCGTGAAGGTGGCCACCGCCGTGGTATGGTTCTACGCCGGCGCGGATGGCGGATTCGAATACTGGCCGGACGGGCCCGACCGCCCGTCCCGCGTTCACGAGGGCCGAATCGACAACACGGCCATCGTCGGCGACAACGACGTCATGTGGCATCGGGTCCGGCCCACCGGCGCGCTCGCCGATGGCATGCCCGCGCTCACGATGGCGAGCGAGCTCACAGGCGGCGGCAACGCCTGGACGATCGTCGATGGCGGGCGCGAGCTGGCAGCGGTGCCCCGGGAGCGCTTGCGCGTCAGCGTGTCGTGGAAGGCGTTGGTGTTCGAGTCGGACGCCGAGCGCCGCCGGTGGGCGGAGCACACCGACGACATCGACCTCGCCGAGGTGCTGCGCCGCTTTCGCGTGGATCTCGCTGCGCGCGGCATCGCGGCGCCACCGTCCGGCGACGACCCCGAGCGCGATCCAGCATTCATCCGGCTGCTCCACCAGGCGTACGTCCGGCATCCGGATGCGAACCGCCCCGAGACGGCGGTGGGATGAACCGGCGAGCCGACAGGACGCGTGCGCTCCGCACGCTGGGTTGGGCGCTGCTGCTGGCCTGCGCCTGCGGGTCCGGCGGCCCCGAACGGGCGCAGGTCGAGCGGTTCTGCGGCGACGGGCGGACGGCGTGCATCGAACGGTGCGGCGGCGGCGGGGATTACGTCCCCGAGCAGTGCCGTGGCGCCTGCGAGGCGGGGCACGACGCCTGTCGCCAGGCGCCGCGAGACCATTGCGAGGGCTTCGGGCTCGCGTGCGCGAGCCTCTGTCAGAACGCGCGGTGTACCGAGGCCTGCGAGGCTGCCGCCGCGCGATGCGCGCGCGCCGCCTGAGGCCTCTTGGCCACCCGGCACCTTTTGCGCTAGACGGCGCCGGAGACAAGACGCCTATGGTGGCATACGGTTGGTTCGCGTACCTCGGCCTCATGACAGTCCCGGCGTCGCTGCTGCTCGGCTTTCGCCACGACGCGTCCGCTCCGGCCGGGAACTACCTGGTGAACGCGCTCCTGTACCTCGCCTACGTCACGATTCACTACGTGATGATGACACCGACCTTCAAGAAAGCGGTCACCGGTCGGCCGGAAGGCTCCCCGGCGGAACGGCGCGCCTACATCACGGTGGCGGTGGTCACCTGGGTGGTGCTCTACGCGCTGCACCGTCCGCTCCCGGGCCCGGCGTACACGCCGAGCTGGTGGGTGGTCTACGCCGGCACGTGCGCCTTCCTCCTGTCGTTTCTCGCCTTCCTCGAAGGCGCGACCTTCGAGTCGCTGCGCGGCCTGCTCGGCATCCCGGGCGGGGAGCAGACGCACACGGCCGCCGCCGTGACGCCGCTGCTCACCACCGGGTCGTACGCGAGCGTCCGCCACCCAATGTATCGGGGCGCCGTGTGCATGGGCCTGTCCTCGTTGCTGATCCATCCCAACGCCGCGCAGCTCGTCTGGGCGGCGGCCATCGGCCTCACCTTCGTCGGCTTCATTCCGATCGAAGAGCGACAGCTGCTGCGGGCCCGCGGCGACGAGTATCGGGCCTACATGAGCGTCACCCGGTACCGGATGTTCCGCGGCGTCTGGTGAGCCTGGCGCTCGCGGCACGACCGTGCATCGTGGGTGGGCCGGGCCGGTGCTCTCGCTGACGCTCGTCGACCGTGACTGGCCTTGCGCGCCGGGCGTTAGATCTGCGGCGCTTCAAGATCGCCCGACGTCGTGATCTTGCCCTTCACCCGCGCTCCCGCGCTCAGGCCGGATGCCACCGTTCCCTTGAACTTGATCTTGCCCTTGTAGCGCTTGTTGACGCCGCCGGTGGTCTGCTTGCCGACGACTTTTCCCTTGGCGCCGCTTACGGTGACGTCCACGCCGAGCGTGTCGAGCACGATCCCTTGCACGGCCGCCAGCAGCTCGGGACTGTCCTTGACCACCAGCTTCGCGCCCTTCTTGCCGACGACCTTTGCCGTACCGGCGAACCGGCCGTACGGGCCGAGCGTCACGTCGTAGGTGCCGTCGAGGCCGCCGATAGCAACGGACGCCGTCACGTTGGCCTGCCCCTCGAGCTTCTGGGCCTTGCGCGGCAGCACCACCGGCTCGGGTAGAGCGTCCCCAAGGACCAACATCAGGACATCCATGACGACGGGGCGATCCGCAGCGAAACTGAAGCATCCGCTCCCGAGCCCACACGCCGCGAGCAACGCGGCGACACCCTTCGAACCTCTCATCGCGTCCTTCTCCCTCCTAACGGGCTACACGACGGCCAATACGTAGCGACGCCGCGGCGGTCAAGCCGAGTCCTCGAGTATGTCGGGACGAGAGATCAGACAGGCCGAGCGTCCCCGAGCCGAGACCTAGCAGGTTGCCGGATGTACGCCGATGGCGGCCGGCCCTCGGTCCCGCCCGAGCGGCTGCTCAAGGCGTGTTTGCTGATCGCGCTCTACACCGTGCGCAGCGAGCGGCAGTTCTGCGAGCAGCTGGACTACAATTACGACGGGGTGCAGCAGCCGACGCCGAGCTGCGCGTCGGGCCAACCATTCGTGCAGCAGTTGCACTCCCCGCTGAACCCCGGCGGCCGGCAGGTGGAACACCCCGCGAGATCGTTCGACGCCCTGGCCCCGGGTCCGGCGCTGGTCGGCTACGGGAATTTCGTTCGCGCCGCGCATTCGAGCTTCGCCGATCTGTGCGAGGTGCCCGAGGTACCGCGCGGAAGGCCGGCGGCCTGCGAGCCGGAGTTCCTCCCGCGGCGACACGGCCGGCACGTCGAGAACTATCTCGCGGTGAACTTTCTGGACGCGGTGCTACGGGACGATGCGGAAGCGTTGGCGCGTCTCCAGCCGGACGCGCTGGCCGGCGTCGAACAGCTCGCATACCAGCTGGACGGAGACTAGGCCTAGTCCTTCGGCCGCTCCGCCAGGTACTTTGCGATCGCCGGCCGCGACGCGAACGCCTCGTAGAACGCCTGCAACCGCCCGGCACCGTCGAGCGCCGCCCCGGGGATGAAGTGCGTCACCGCATCCACGACGTCCCAGATCGCGACGTCGGCGGTAGTGAGCTCGCCGCCGATGAAGTGCCGGTCGCTCCCGTTCGCCTCCAGCAGCGCTTCGAGCCGCGGCCGCCACCGTCCTTCCCACTCGCTCCGGACGAACTCGGCCTTCTTCTCGGTATCCTCACCGAAGGCGCGGAAGTAACGGATGCGGAGATCCTCGGCGCCGAGCACGTACGAATCGCAGCGCGCGCCCGCGCGGAGGTCCTTCGGCCGCGCCCCATGCTTGGTGCCGAGGTAGGCCATGATGGCGGGGCCCTGCACCAGGAAGAAACCGTCGTCCTCGAGCAGCGGCAGCGATCCGAATGCCAGCGGGCTCACGCCCCTTCCGCGCAGCTCGCCGAACTCCGCCCGTCCGACACGCACGTCCTCGAACGGGATGGCGAACGCGTGACAGAGGAGCCGGATCTGCTCGCCGCGGCCACGAATGGGGAAGTAGTGCAACCGATACGCCATGCTGCGCTTTTCAGAATCGTCGCGTGTGTGCGGTGGACGGCTAGTCGGCCTTGCGGTACATCGTCACCACGGCCGCCCCGCCCAGCCCCAGGTTGTGCTGCAGCGCGACCTTTGCCCCCGGCACCTGGCGCTTGCCGGCCTCGCCGCGCAGCTGCCAATTCAGCTCCGCGCACTGCGCGAGCCCAGTGGCGCCGAGCGGATGGCCCTTCGAGATGAGGCCGCCGGACGGATTCACCACCCACTTGCCGCCGTAGGTGACCGCGCCGGAGTCGATCAGCTCCCCGCCCTTCCCCGGCTCGCAGAGCCCGAGGCCTTCGTAGGTGATGAGCTCGTTGGTCGAGAAGCAGTCGTGCAACTCGATCACGTCGACGTTTTCCGGGCCGAGCCCCGACTGCTCGTAGACCTTCTCCGCGGCCTTGCGCGTCATGTCCGCGCCGATCAGCTTGATGCAGCTCCGCTCGGAGAGCGTGCTCTCCAAGTCGGTGGTCATCGCCTGGCCGACGATCTCGACCGCCTGCTTTTGCAGGTTGTGCTTCTTCACGAAGTCCTCGCTGGCGAGGATCGCGGCGGCGGCGCCGTCGGAGGTGGGACAGCACTGCAGCTTGGTGAGCGGCTCGTACACCATCGGCGCGTTCAGGATGTCCTCGAGCGAGTACTCGTCCTGGAACTGCGAGTACGGGTTGTTCACCGAGTGCTTGTGGTTCTTGTAGCCGATCTTGGCGAAGTGCTCGGGCTTGGTGCCGTACCGCTCCATGTGCTCGCGGCCGGCATTGCCGAAGAACTGCGGCGTGAACGGCGCCTTGGCGAGGCCGCGCAGCTCGATCATGAGCGTCGCCTGCTTGTCCATCGGGTTGGTGCGATCGGTGTACTTGATGCCGAGCGAGCCCTTCTCCATCTTCTCGAAGCCGAGGGCCAGGACGCAGTCGGCGAGCCCACCCTCGATGAACTGCTTCGCCATGAAGAGCGCCGTCGAGCCCGTCGAGCAGTTGTTGTTCACGTTGTAGACGGGGATGCCCGTCATGCCGAGCTGGTAGACGGCGCGCTGCCCGCACGTGGAATCGCCGTAGCAGTAGCCGACGGCCGCCTGCTCCACCTCGGTATACGAGATGCCGGCGTCCTTCAGCGCCTTCTCGCCCGCTTCCTTCGCCATGTCGGGGTAATCCCACCCCTCCCGCGATCCGGGCTTCTCGAACTTGGTCATTCCGACACCAACGACGAATACCTTGCGTCCCATGGCGCGGGAGAGTGACCCGGACGCGCCGCCGTTACAAGCGGTCGAGCCAGGCCCGGAATGAGGGCTGGGCCTCCACCACCTCGGCAAACCGCTCGGCGATCTCCGCCTGACCGGCCGCGTTGGGATGCGTCCGCTCGGCCATCCGCCGCCGCTCGGCGAACACCACCACCGGCGCCACCGTCTCGCCGCTCCCGAGCCGGACGAGCCGCGTGCCCGACGTGGAGCGCAGCGGCGGGAGCGGCGTGAACTCCGCCGTGTCGCCGAGCCAGAAGACATACTCCAGCGCGCCTACGTCCGCTCCCACCTCGAGCACGCCGGAGAAGATCCGGTCACCGGCACGCTCGTCGCCGCCGGCGCCGTCGTCGCGCAGCGGCAGCTCGAAGCGCACGTCGTCGCGGAGGTATCCGCCGCCGCGCACCGACACCGGCTCGCTCGCCGAGGCGGGAACGAGGACGCGAAAGAGCACGCGGCGCGGCGCGGCCGGCGCGCCCGCGCCGGCGGGCCGGAGCCCGAGCTCGGCGGCGCGCGCTGCGTCCTCGGCCTCGTCGAGGGCGTGAAAGTGCGCGACCAGGTCGAGATACGGTAGCTGCCGCTCCGCCGCCGCGCGCCGCACACCTTCGACGGCCTTGGTCTCCATGAAATCCATGTTGGCCACGATCAGCTCGGCGCCGGCCGAGCGGAGGCGATCGTGCATTTCGCCCACCGTGCGGGTGATGTCGGCGAGCGGCACGCGGCGGCAGGTCTCGCCGCCCGCTTGGGTGGCCCGGCAAACGGGGCTGAGCGGTGGCTCGGCAGCCCGCCAGCGCCGGCCCACGCCCGCGAGCAGTCGGTAGAGGCTCGTGCGCTCGAGCGCCGTCGCGGGCCGCATCTCGGGTGCGGGCACTCCGCCGCCTGGCAAGCGCTCGCGGTCGGTGATCACCGCACGCCAGAACTGGTCGTTCGTGCCGTGCGCGGCGATTACGAGATCCGGGCGCAGGCGCAACCCATACGCCTCGAGAAAGCGCAACCCCTGGACCCACGTCCAGCCCGGCACGCCGGCATTCACGACCTCGATCCGCCGTCCTGGATGGCGCTCGCGCAGACGCGCCTCGAGCCGGCGCGGATACGGGTCGGGCTGATCGACGTTGAAGCCGAAGGTGACGGAATCGCCGACGCAGAGGATGCGATACACCGCGTCCTCGTCGCCGGCGGGCGGCCGCTCGGGCCCGCGGTAGCCGGCCGAGTCGTTCTCGATGGTCCACGTGTCGCTGCGGCCGAACACCGCCGGGTTCACCGGCTGGGTCTTCCGCGCCAACGGCTTGTTCCGCCACAGCACGTACGGATCCTCGATCAGCGGCGAGGGGTTCAGCTCCGGAGCGATGTCCAGACCGGTGAGTGTGGTGGCGACGTAATCGTCGCCGTGGGCTGCCTGCACCGCCGCCGGGCGCGCCGGCGCCGGGCCCACGACGAGCCGCGCCAGCCCTTCGCCTGCGGCGAGCAGCGCGACGGTGACCATGAGCGCCGCGCCTACCTGCAGCGCGAGGCCCTGCCACCGGCCGATGCGCGGTCGCCGCTCGGTCACTGGACGTATCCCAGCGCTTCGAGCGCCTGCAGCGTGCGGGCATCCGGCGCGCGGGTCTCGGGCGGCGACGCGTCGAGCCGGGCGCGCGCCTCCATCTCAGCCAGCGCGGCTTCCAGCCGGGCGCGATCGGCATCCTCTACAGTGTTGGGCGCGTGCTCGCCGGGGTCCACGCGCAAGTCATAGAAGCGCCGCGCCCCATCGCGCCAGCCGATCAGCTTGAGATCGTCCACCACCAGCGCGCGCTGGTGGGAGGTGGCGGGTGCGACCGCTTCGCCCGGCGGCCGCAGGTGCTCGCTGTAGGACGCCGGCTGGGACGGGTCGCCCCGCCACGACACCAGCGCGCGGCGCACGCGGCCCCCGATACCGCCCTGCAGGCTCGACGCGAAGGATCGGCCCGCGAAGCGCGCCGGCACCGGCACGCCGGCTAGCTCGAGGATCGTGGGCGCGATGTCGATTGACGATACCAGGTGCTCGACGACCCCCGGGCCCCCGTCGCCGGGCGGCACGATGATCAGCGGCACGTGGATCGTCTCGTCGAACAGCGTCCGGCCGTGTCCGCGAGCGCCGTGCTCCTGGAACTCCTCCCCGTGATCGGCGGTCACCACGACGACCGCCTGATCGAAGAAGCCCCGGGCCTCCAGCGCGGCGAAGAGCTCCGCCAGCGCTGCGTCCATGGCCGCGACCGACGCGTTGTAGGCGTCGAGGATCTCGTCGAGCTGCTCGTGGTCCACCGGATTCGTGGCGTCGATGAACATGGTCTCGCTCGCGCGCCGCAAGTCGACGGGCGGCTTGGCGCCGCGCACCCGCGCCAGCACGTCCGGCGGCGGCGCGTACGGCGAGTGCGGCTCCATCGGCTGTACGTACAGAAACACCGGTGTCGCGGGCGCCTCGCGCCAGACGCCGTCGAGCCAGGCCAAGGCGTCGGCGGCGAGTCGATCGGTGCGCACCGGCACGCGCAGATACGCCGGCGCGTCGTCATGTGCCAGCAGATGCGCCTCGAAGCGATCGAACCCTTGGGCGAAGCCGTTGGTCGCCCCGATCAGGCCGTTGGCCGAGAACGCAGCGGTGGCATACCCGGCCGACTGCAGCACCTCCGCCAGCGTCAGCTCGGCCGACGGCAGCACCGAAGCGAAGTCCACGATGCCGTGCTGCGACTGATAGCGCGACGTCAGAATGGACGCCACGGACGGATTGGTCCAGGACGCCTGGGCACGCGCGCGCCGCGCCACCCATCCCCGCGCCGCCAGCTCATCTAGAAACGGCGTGAGCCCGCGGCGGTTGCCATATGCGCCGAGCCGGTCAGCGCGCAGCGTGTCGGCAACGACCAGCAGCACGTTCGGGCGTCGCGAAGGCGCCGTCTCTCCGCGGCATGCAGCCATCGCCGCTAACAGAAGCAGCAGGCAGACGCCACGCATCACGCCCGCTTTGGCACGCTTTGGAGCGCACCGCTAGCGGAAGCGCCCTTGCGGGCCGCGCCGGCTCCCGCGCGGGCGGGAACCGGCGCCGCGGCCGTCAGCTAGCCGAAACCGGGATGCGCTTGCGCTGCTCGCGCGCCTGCGGGGCCTTCGGCAGGTCCACGCGTAGCACCCCGTTCTTGAATCGCGCCGACACCTTGTCGACGTCGACTTCGCAGGGCAGCGCGATAGCGCGATGGAACGAGCCGTAGCTGCGCTCGTGCCATCCGGCCGCCTTGTCTTCACGCTCCACGCGCTTCTCGCCGCGGAGCACCAGCAGATCGCCGTCGAGGCTCACCTCGAAATCCTTCTCGTCGAGCCCCGGCAACTCGGCGGTCACGAACAGGCTGTCGGCCGTCTCCTCGAGATCGATGCGCGGCTCGAAGGTCGACCACTCACCGTCACCGAACGGCATGCGCAGGTCGAATCCCCGCCAAAACTCCTCGAACAGGCTGTTCATCTCCCGCTGCAGGGACAGGAAAGGATTTTCGGCCCGTCGGACGGTCACGTCACGATCGTTCCGGCCGCGCCTCCAGAGACTGGGCAGTGCCATACAATCTTCACCTCCTTTCGCGATGTCCGTTGTCGACAGTAAGTCGGCGCCCCACCGCGTCAACCCCCCTGCCGCAAAACCTGCCCCCCGCGCGCGGCGTTGACACGCTTTCCGATCGGCCGCTAGCTATCGCGTCCCTGAGCTACAAGCTGGAACTTCCTGCGGCGCTGGACCCTATCGCGTGGAGCCAGGTGACCTGGCGCGTCGAGTCCCAGGCGCCGGCGGACGACGTCGACGCCGAGCTAACCTACGACGTCGTGCTCGCCAGTCTGCCGCCCCAGGCCCGCGTGGTGGACGCGGGATGCGGGATGGGCAAGTGGCCGATCGCGCTCCGCCGCCTGGGACATCACGCCGTCGGGCTCGATTTGAGCCGCGCGGCACTCGAGCTGGCGCGCGACCGGGACCCGGCGGTACCCCTCGTGGTAGCCGATGCTCGGTGCATGCCGCTGCGCAGCCACGTGCTCGACGCCGTGCTCTCCGAAGGCGTCGTCGAGCACGAAGAGGAGGGCCCGCTCGCATCACTGCGCGAGCTGCATCGGGTGCTGAAGCCAGGCGGCACGCTCATCCTGGACGTCCCCTACGACAACTGGCTGCGCCGCCTGGTGATGAATCACCTGCAGACCTGGGTGACGGCGCGCCGACGGCGCGCCGGCTGGACGCTGGGCTTCTCGGAATACCGCTACACCCATCGCGAGGTGCTGGGGTTTCTCGAGGCGGCGGGCTTCGAGCCGATCTCGGCGCACCCGAACGACCGCAAGCCGCCGAAGAACGTCGGCGTCTGGGTGGACTATCACAACCTGATCTTCGACCCCTTCAAGCCCACGCCGCCGGCAACGCTGTTCGTGCTGCCTCCCCTGGCGACCCGGATCATCGGCCCCCTCATCCACCGGGTTCCGTGGCTCTTGTGCGGCACCATCACGGTGATCGCCCGTGCCCGCTGACGACTCGACGCCGCACGCGCAACGGGCAGCCCCGTCTTGGGCGGCCGTCGTCGCGCGCCGACCGCGACCGTCCTCGTGCGCAACGCAAGCCCGTGTGAGTGGCCCCGTGCCCGGCGCGCGGCGTAGCTGTCTCGGGAGCAGGGGGGGCGTGCTGCACGGCGGTCCGGCTCCACTGCCCCGCCAACCACAAGTGACTTGCCCGCCTGGTAGTGGCGGCCATCATCGACGTGCTGGGCAATCTCGGCCTGCACGACCCGCCCCCGGCTCTTTCCCCGGGCCCGGGCGCTCACTCGGCAAGCGCCTGGATAGCGTCCAGATTGGCCACCTGCCAGTCGCAGGCCGCCTGCAGGCCCATTCCGCACGCCTTCTGGACAAACGCCACGCCGCGATCGGGATCCTTGGGCGCATCGTCGCCTCCGACCAAGGCGAGGCCGAGAAGAAAACACGTCTCGGTGGCGCCGAGAGCGCAAGTGGTCTGACCGAGCGCGACGAAGCGATTGCGGTAGTGGGTGGCGAGCGTTTCGTCGGCTTTGACAGCGCCTTCATCGCTGCGGCCGGTCCGGTAGGCGGCGGCGAGCGTCTTGCAGTCCGGGACCGAGCCCTGTTCGCACGCCGTGGCGTGCGGACCCACCCAGGCCGGCTGCCCCGCGGGCACGGCGTCCGTGGGCAGCGGATCGACGTAGATGGTGAGCCGCGTCGCCTGGCTCACGTCGGGAACGATCGTCTTACCGCCCGCGGCGACGCCCGTGGCGGGCGGGAAGAAGGCCGTCTGCGTGGCCTCGCCGGCGACGAAGGCACTGCCGGGAAGGAACCCGGAGGCAACGTAGCCGTCCGCCGTGTTGAAGTCGTATCGGATGAAGGCAATCGGTCCCTTGGGGAGCTTCACCTCGACCGCGAGCTGCCTTTGCTCGGCGTCCTTCCACCGCCAGTTCGAGAACGACACCAGGTCGGCGTGTTCTTTCACCTCGACCGTGGGAATGGCGCGGGGCGCCTGCGCGACGGGTGCGGGCGGAGCGGTGGTCGGCGGGGCTGCCTGAGGCCCGGTTGGCGAAGCCGCGGCCGGTGCCGCGGGTAAAGACGCCAGCGTCGGCGGCGGCGGAGCCTTCTCCGGCTCTCCGCCGCATCCCGTGATGACGCATAGCGCGATCGCCCCTGCCGCCGTCCGTTTCCATCGCCACCGCTTGCCCGTCATGACACGCGATTGTAACGGTCAGGCGGCCGACTTGCGAGTGCGGTTGCTTACTCGGCGGTGTCGGCGGGGCGTCCACATTGTTGGGGCCGCCGGGCCTGCCGATCCACCCAAGGACATGGGTGCTCTGAATCTCGCCGCCGTCCCCTCCATTCCCGACTGAAGGCCGCTTCGGCCGTCGGGCCTCACCGTTCGTTCGCGTAGCCGATCTCTCGGCACGCGGGAACGGGAGAGGGTGGCGATGCGCCCGTTAGGCGGCGCGACTGACGCCGGCGGCGGACTCGGCGTCCGGACGACGCCGCATGGGCACCAGCGCGGCGCCGAGGCTGCCGAGGAGCGCGAAGCCGGTACCGATGAACATGGCGGTGATGACCCAGACCACGCCGTGGCCCGGACCCGTGAGACGGGTGGCGAGCGCCACGCCCACCAGAAGGCTGAAGAGAGCCGCCATGGCTATGCGGCGGACCGGTAACAACGGCGATGCGGTATCGGAGGTCGTCATACGCTTACACGCAAGCATCATCCATGCCGGCTGGGAGTGCCCTTCGGCGCGCCGGCGCCTTGCACGGCTACGAAGCCACTCGGGGCGGCTTCTCGACATTTGGAACGGGCCGCCGCCCTGCCCGGGGGTCTTCGGGAGGGGCCTCAGCGCAGGCCGAGCCGTTCCAGCGGAAGCGGCCGGCGGAGATAGCCGTCGCGCAGCCCGCGCACCACGGCGCCCACCTGCTCCAAGGCGCCGCTCCGCCAAGCGCGCCACAGGTCGCGCGGCGTGGCGATCAGGAGGTCGTACGGCAGCCAGGCGAGGCGCGCGAGGCGGGCCGTGCCGGCGGCGTGCCGGCCGGCCGTCGCGTCGCGCAGCATGTCCCGCCACCCCCAGCGGCCGAGCACGAGCCACCCTTCGCGGCCGAACACGACAGCGAGCAGCTCGAGCGGCAGCTCGCGGACGCAGGCGGCGAGAAACGCGCGCTTTTCGCGCGTCGTCGCGTGCGCGCGCAGCAGACGCACCGTGTTGCGCGCGCCGAGATAGGCGCGCACGGGATTCCAGGGCGCCGGCTCGGCGTTCGGCAAGGCCGGCTCGGCGGGGCGCGGCGGCGACCGGTAGGTGGGCCGCGGGCGTCCGGTGCTCGCCGAGCGACGGTGATAGACGCGCGACTCCGGCTCGTAGAGCATGCGATAGCCCCACTTGGCGGCGCGCAGACACCAGTCGACGTCCTCGTGGTAGGCGAAGTATCCCTCGTCGAAGAGCCCGGCAGTACGAAAGGCCTCGGCGCGGATCAGCACGCTGCAGCCGATCGCGATGGGCACTTCGAGCCGGCCCGCGAACCCATCCCCCACGACCGCATTCACGCCCACGAGCTGCACGACGTGGCGGCGGTCGAAGCGCACGTCCGCGTACGCGCAATCGAGCAGCTCGGGCCGGTCGTGCCGCAGGATCGAGCTCGACACCACCGCCGTCCCGGGCAGCGAGTCCATGGCCGCCAGCAGCGGCGGCAGGAAGTTCGGGGCCACCTCGGTGTCGTTGTTGAGTAGCAGCACCCCTTCGGCGCCGCGCTCGAGCGCCAGCCGGATGCCGGCGTTGTTGCCGCCCGCGTAGCCCCGGTTCTCGGGCAGCGCCAGCACCTCGACCGCCGGGAAGCGGGCCCGGATGGCGTCGACCGAGCCGTCGCGCGAGCCGTTGTCGACCACGAGCACATGCGCGCCGTGGAGCTGCGCCCGCTCGAGGCTCGCGAGGCACGCAAGCGTCGCGTCGCGCAGGTTCCAGTTGAGCACGATGATGGTGATGCGCGAGGGATTCATCGAAGCCCCAGCCGCTCGAGCGGCAGCGGCCGCTCGTAGTACCCGTCTCGGAGACCGCGCAGGCACTCCACGACCTCGACCGTCATGCCGGCGGCGTGCGCCCGGCGCACGTCGGCGGGCAGCGAGACCACGAGATGGCGCGGCGCGTGCAAAAGAGCGCGCACGTAGGTGCGCCAGGTCGGGCGCTCGCCGTCCCGCAGCTCGTTCTCGAGGCAGTAGAGCGCGAGCGCGCGGCGGTACGTCCAGAGCCCGAGCTTCACCTCCTCCTCGCGCCCCATGGTCACCGCCAGGAGATCGAGCGGAATGGCGTAGAGGCTCGAGGCCACGAAGTAGAGCTTGTGCCACCACGTGCCGTGGCGCCGCACGAAGCGCACCGAGTTGCGCGCGCCGAGATACGTGCGCACCGGATTCCACGAGAGCGGGATGGGATTCGGGAGCTGCGGGCGGTCGGCGCGCCACCGCCGCGCCGGCGGGCGGGAGAGGTCGGCGGTGCTGCGCGATCCGCGATGCCAGACACGCGCGTACGGCTGGTAGACGATCACGTAGCCGGCACGCTGCGCGCGATAGCACCAGTCGACCTCCTCGTGGTACGCGAAGTACGCCTCGTCGAGGAGCCCGACGTGGCGCAGCGCCGTCGCGCGCAGCAGGAGAAACGAGCCTACGCCGGCGCTGATGCGCCGCACCTGGTCGTAGCCTTCCCCCGGGAGTGCGTTCACCCCGCGGCGCCGCACGATGCCGTGGCCGAAGTAGATGTCGAGCCAGGCAACGTCGAGCACCTCGGGGGAGTCTGCCCGAAACACGGCGCCCGCCACGGCCGCGGCGCGCGGCATGTGGTTCATCACCTCGAGCAGCGGCGCCAGGAAGTCTGGCGCGACCTCGGTGTCGTTGTTGAGCAGCAACACGGCCCCCGCGCCGGCGTCGAGCGCGGCCCGGATGCCGGCGTTGCAGCCGCCCGCAAAGCCGCGGTTCTCGCCCAGCGCCACGACCCGCACCGCCGGGTACGCGGCGCGCACGGCGTCGACCGTGCCGTCGCGCGAGCCGTTGTCCACGACGACGACGGTGGCGCCGTCGAGCGCCGCGTGCGCCAGGCTCGCGAGGCAGGCGAGCGTCTCGTCCCGCCGGTTCCAGTTGAGCACCACGATCCAGACGTCGCGTCCGGCGAGCGGCAGCGTGGACTCCCGCCAGGGTCGCCGGCGGCGAATCCGATCGGGGAGCAAACGTTCGAAAGGCAACCGCACGGCGGAAGGCGTCGACGCCGAGGAATCCTACGCAGGCCGTCCGTGGACGGTCAACGCACACGGCATCTGCCGTGCGCTTCGCGCGAGTTGCCGCTTCTCGGGCCTCCCTGTTATGGGACGGAGACCATGGACCGGCGCTACTGGCATCTCACGGTGCAGCTGGCGCGCAAGGACTTCAAGATCCGCTACACCCACTCCGTGCTGGGCTATGCCTGGTCGGTGGTGAATCCGCTCATCTTCTCCCTGGTGTACTTTCTCGTCTTCTCGATCTTCATCCGCTTCGACGTTCCCTTCTACGCCGCCTATCTGCTGCTCGGCATCGTGCTCTGGACGTTCTTCGCCGACGGGTCGGCGCACGGCGTGACCTCGCTGCTGGCGCGCGCCAGTCTCGTGACCAAGGTGGCCTTTCCCCGCCAGGTGATCGTCTACGCCGCCGTGCTGAACGCGCTCATGACCTTCGCCATCAGCCTGCTCGTGCTCGTCATCGTCTTGACGGCGACCGGCATGCCGGTGCGCCCGCCGATCGTCGCCTTCCCGGTCCTGCTGCTGGATCTGATCGCGCTCACGCTCGGCGTCTCACTGCTGCTGGCACCGCTCCACGTGCGCTTCCACGACGTGGGCTATCTCTGGGGCGTGCTGGTGCAGATCGGCTTCTGGCTCACCCCGGTGATCTATCGCGAGACCGTCGTGCCGGACGGCTGGCGCTGGCTGCTCAAGTACAA
Source organism: Candidatus Limnocylindria bacterium (assembly GCA_035559675.1). GTDB lineage: Bacteria > Desulfobacterota > Binatia > DP-6 > DP-6 > DATMAZ01. The sequence continues at coordinate 12,434 of DATMAZ010000220.1, read as the reverse complement.
TCCCATGGCGCGCATCATCGAGCACAGCCGCCAGGTGGTCATTCTCGGCCAATGGCCGGACTGGGCGGCCGTCGGCCGCACGACGGTGATGGTGGGCCTGCTGCTGCTCGTGGGCGCCCTCACCTTCCGGCGCCTGCAGGCGCGTCTGGTCGAGCACTATTAGATGAACGCGATCGAGGTCGCGGGGGTCTCGAAAACCTACCGCATCCCGCACGAACGGCGCACCACGCTGCTCGAAGGCGTGCTGGCGGCGTTCCGGCCCGTGCCGGTCGAGCTGCTGGCCGCGCTCCAGGACGTCACGCTCGCCGTGCCGCGCGGCAGCACGTTCGGCATCATCGGCGCCAACGGATCCGGCAAGTCCACGCTGCTGAAGGTGATGGCCGGGCTGCTGGTGCCGGACACCGGCCGCGTGCAGGTGACCGGCACGCTGGCCCCGCTCCTCGAGCTGGGGCTCGGCTTCCAGCACGAGCTCACGGTGCGGGAGAACGTCGAGCTGTACGGCGCCGTGCTGGGCTACCCGCCGGCCGAGCTCGCGGCGCGCACCGAGGCCGCCATCGCGTTCGCCGAGCTCGAGCGCTTCCGCGACGCCAAGCTGAAGAACCTGTCCTCCGGCATGGCGGCTCGGCTGGCATTCGCGACGGCGCTCCGGGCCGACGCGGACACGCTGCTCCTCGACGAGGTGCTGGCGGTGGGCGACGCCCACTTCCAGCGCAAGTGCTTCGCGGTGTTCGAGGAGCTGCGGCGCGCCGGCCGCACGCTGGTGCTCGTGAGCCACGACCTCTCCACGATTCAACGTTTCTGCGAGCGCGTGTGCTGGCTCGACCGCGGCCGGGTCGCCCACCTGGGCCCGGCCCCGGAGGTCGTGAGCCTTTATCTCGCCTTCATGCAGGGGCGCAGCGAGGTGACGGTGCCGCAGGCCGGCGAGACGCCGCGGCTCGGCGACGGCCGCATCCGCTACACGGGCGGCGCGCTCGAGCAGGAAGACGGCACGCCGGCCAAGCGCGTGCGGGCGGGCACGCGGCTCGTGCTGCGGCTCGCGATCGAGGCGCACGACGCCGTCGACGATCCGAACTTCGGCTTCGTGGTCTGGGCGGGGGGGCAGATGGTGTGCTCGACCACCAGTGCGCTGACCGGCCTGCCGCCGCGGCGCTTCGCGCCCGGGGAGCGGGCCGAGCTGCGCATCCCGTTCACCGCGGCGCTGGCGAACGGCGCCTACATGGTGAGCGTCGCCGCCGGCAGCCGCACCGGAGACGTGGTCTACGACTGGATCACGACCTTCGCCACGTTCATCGTGGAGGGCAGCACGACGCTCGAGGGCGTCGCCGATCTGGCGCCGGCGTTCGCGTGGGCCGGACCCGCGGCGGCCGCGGTCCCGGCGAGCGCGCACGGAGCAGGGGCGTGACCGCAGCCGCCGCCCCGCGCGTGGCCGTCCAGATCCTCACCTGGAACCGGGTGGACGAGCTGGTGCCGTGCCTCGAGAGCTTCTCCCGGATCGACTATCCGAACTACGAGGTGATCGTCCTCGACAACGGCTCCGAGGACGAGACCGTGGCGACGGTGCGCGCGCGCTTTCCCTGGGTCACGCTCATCGAGAACGGCGAGAACCTCGGCTTCTGCAAGGGCAACAACGTGGGGCTGCGGTACGTGCTCGCGCGCGACTTCGACTACGTGCTGCTGCTCAACAGCGACACCGAGGTGCTGCCCGGTCTCCTGCACGAGCTGGTCGCCGTCATGGAATCCGACCCGCGCATCGCGATCGCCGGGGCGAAGAACGTGCTCCTCGAGAACCCGACGTACATGTGGGGACAGTACGGCGAGGTGACCTGGGGGCCGATGCTGGTGCGGACCGTCGGGCGCTTCGCGCCCGACGAGCGACGCGACGACCCGCCGCGCGACGTCGACTGGGTGATCGCCAACGGGTGTCTCGTGCGCTGCGAGGCGCTGCGCACGGTCGGCGTCTTCGACGAGGAGTTCTGGCAGTGCAACGAGGACGTCGACTGGTCGTACCGCGCCCGGGCCGCCGGCTACCGCGTGGTCTACGTCGACCGCGCCGCCATCTTGCACAAGGGCGGCTCGAGCGCGGACTTGAGCCACAAGAAGGTCTTCTCGTACGGCTACTTCATCGGGCGCAACGCCTTCGTGTTCGCGCGCAAGCACGGCACCCCGCTCCAGCGCGCCAAGCTCTTCGTCATGGTCTGCATCGGCATTCTCGGGCGCATCACGTTCTTCGCGCTCGACAGCACCAAGCACGCCATCCTCGGCCAGCGTGCCTTCGTGCGCGGCATGATGGACGGGCTCCGCGGCACGCTGCGGCCGGAGCTGATCACGATCACCTGGGGCGAGCCGAAGCCGCGCGTCTTCCATCAGAACTGGTGGGGCCGCGTGAAGCGCTGGCTCGGCGTGTAGCGACCGCCATGCGGGACGACGTGAAGGCGTTCCTCGCGCTCTGCGTGCAGACGTTCGACCCGCCCGGTCCGGTGCTCGAGCTGGGGGCGTTGCAGGTGCCTGGCCAGGAAGGCTACGCCGACCTCCGGCCGCTCTTTCCCGGCCGCGCGTACACCGGCTGCGACGTCGTCCCCGGACCCGGCGTCGATCGCGTCGAGGACGCGGCCGCCCTCGGTTTTCCCGACGGCGCCGCCGGCACGGTCGTGTGCGCGGACAGCCTCGAGCACATGGCCGACCCGGCGGCCGCGCTGCGCGAGATGCGCCGCGTGCTGCGCGCCGACGGCTGCTGTCTGCTCGCGGCGCCGTTCGTGTTCCCCATCCACCACCCGCCCGACTACTGGCGCTTCACGCCGGAAGGCCTCGCACGGCTGCTGGCGCCGTTCGGCGCGTCGGCCGTGTTCTCGCTCGGGGACGCGCAGTGGCCGCACACCGTGTGCGCAGTCGCGGTGCCGTCGCGGAGCGCCGCCTTCGCGGCGCGCGCCGCCGCCCTGCCCGCCGCCTGGGAGGCGAGCGGCCAGTTCGACCCGCTCCTGCCCTTCGTCCCGCTCGTGAGCGTCGCCCGCCACGACACGGGCGACGTGCTGCTGGAACCGCTGGAGGGCAATCGTGACGTGCGCCAGGCCTTCGAATGCGGCGCCGCCGGGCTCTGCCGCGTCTGCGTGAAGGTCGACGTGGAGGGCGCGCGCGAGGGCCGCGAGCTCGCGCTCGCGATCGCCGACGCGGCGAATCCCGCCGTCGTGCTCGCCGAAGTCCGGACGCGAGTGCATGCGCCGGTGCGGGGCCGCTGGGTGGCGTTCGACATGGGCCCGCTCGCCGCCAGCGCCGAGCGGCGGCTCCTCCTTCGTCTCAGCGCCCCGGGCGACGCCCGGCACGCCCGCGTCCTGCCGCACGTGGCGCGCGACGGGACGCTGTCCTTCGAGGCGTTCGCGCGACGATCGTCATAGCGCCGCCGCCGCGTTGCGCCCGCCGAGGGCAACCGGTACGTTTCGCCGTCATGCCGCCCGCCGGCGTGACGCATCACCGAGGCGTTCTGCGCGTCTGCACCGCCCGGAACCGTCTCGCGCGCCCCGTGCGGCTCACCGCCGCATGACCGTGCTCCGGGGCGTCCGTGCCGCCGCGCTCGCGTTCGTCGCCCTGGCACTCGTGGGCGTGCCGTGGGACGCGGACCGGGACGGGGCATGGACGGTCGGCAGCCGCGCGCTCGATTGCAACGACGGCGATGCCTCCATCCGTCCCAGCGGCATCGACGTGCCGCTCGACGGGGTGGATCAGGACTGCGACGGGCGCGACGCGACCCGCGGCAGCAACGTCGTCCTCATCACGGTCGACACCGTGCGCGCGCGCAATCTCGGCGCCTACGGTTATTCGCGCGACACGTCGCCCAACATCGACGCCCTCGCGGCGAGCGGCGCCACCTTTCTCCAGGCCTACTCGAGCTCCTCGTGGACGGTGCCGTCGCTCGCGACGCTGCTCACCTCGGCGCAGCCGGCACAGCACCGCACCGTGCTCGCCCGCTCGTCGCTGCCCGAGACGTTGCCCGTGCTGCCCGAGCTGGTGAAGCAAGCCGGCTACGACACGGCCGTGTTCATCCAGTCGGCGTACCCGCTCCTCACGATGGGCTTCGCGCGGGGGTTCGACCTGCTCGAGAAGCCTGCGGTCTACAAGACGCCACAGATCCTGGAGTGGCTGCGCGACCACCGCGACCGCCCCTTCTTCCTGTGGGTGCACTACTCCGAGCCGCACACGCCGTACTACCCGTCCCCGCGCTTCGACCGCTTCTTCGTCCCGGAAGGCGTCAAGGATCGTCCCGACATCCCGGGCTACTGGAAGCACGAGGAGTGCAGGCGGCGGTACACGGAGGATCCGGAGACGGCACGGCTGCGGATGGGCTTCTACGACGCGCGCATCCGGGAATCCGACGAGAAGATCGGCATGATCCTGCGCCAGCTCGATGCCCTGGACCTCACGCGCAAGACGCTGGTCGTGCTCACCGCCGATCACGGCGAGGAGTTCTTCGAGCACGGCGGCTGCGACCACGGACAAACGCTCTACGACGAGGTGCTGCACATCCCGCTGCTCATCCGCCACCCCGCCCTGGTGCCGGCAGGCGTGCGCGTCCCGCAGCAGGTGCGGATGATGGACATCGCGCCGACGGTGCTCGACGCACTCGAGCTGCCGATCCCGGACGCATTCATGGGGCGGAGCCTCCTGCCGCTCGCCCGCGAGAGCGAGCGGCACGACCGTCCCGTGCTCGGCGGCTTTCTCTCCAACTCCGAGCGCGCGGTCGTCATCCGGCACGCCGGCTTCAAGTACGTGTGGTCGCCGCAGCGCTCCGCGCTCCGCCAGAACGACGGGCGGCACGTCGAGGAGCTGTACGATCTGCGCGTCGATCCGCACGAGCGACACAACCTGGCGCCCGCTGGGCATCCGCGGCTGCGCTCGTTTCGGCGCAAGGCGGAACGCTGGGTGAATCACCACGCGAAAACGCCGCCCGCCCCGCAGGTGGAGTTCGACCCCGCCGTCGCCGCCCGGCTGCGCGCCCTCGGCTACCTGCAGGACGCACCCCGCGCCGCGAACTGACGCCGCGCCCTACTCCACGCACTCGAGCCGCACGTTCTTGTCGGTCGTGAGCTCCGCCGAGCAGAAGCACCCGTAGAGCGCGCCGGCCCGCTGGATGCGCAGCTTGGCGTTCGGCGCCGTGATGGCGGCCTCGACGACGTCCGCCTGCGAAAGCCGCACGAGCGAGCCGCCCACGTTCAGCACGAGCGGCAGGTCGTTCACGACGCTCGGCGTCCACAGGCGCGACCCCGCGCCGATCCGGATCCCGTCCTCCACGTTGATGGTGGCCTGGCCGGCGGCCTCGATCGCCGCGTTCCGGCCGACGCGCACCTCGCAGAAGGTGTAGGTCGCCCCTGCATCCAGCGTGAGCACGGCACCGTCGCCCACGAAAAGCATGCCGTAGGTTCCACCGGGCAGGCTCGCGCTGTCGGCGGGCCGGACATGCACCGGGTTGCCGGCGTCGCAGGTAAACGCCGGCAGCGGACAGAACGGCGTCACCAGCGGGAAGCCGAGCTGGCTCGTGAACGCGTCGCGGATCTCCGCGGACGGCGCCTTCATGAGCGTCGTGGCGTCGACCCGATACACGCTCGAGTTCGCCGCGAGCCCGACCAGCCTGCCGGCCGCGATGGTGCCGTCTCCGAGGAATGCTCGCCGGCCGACGCGCAGCCAGCCGCTGTTCCCGTCGTTCACGCCGATGCTGCCGTCGACGAAGGCATTGTTGTTGAGGCGCGCCTGCGTGGCCGCGAGGAAGGCGAAGCCGTCGCAGTCGCAGCCGGGCGTCCCGAGCGTCGTCGAGGTGGTCGACGTCGTCACGGTGGTCGTGGTGACGGTGTCCGTGGTCGACGTCGTGATGGACGTCGACGTCACCGTCGACGAGCTGCTCGAGCTCGCGGTCGTCGACGTGCTGCTCGTCGTGCTGGTCGTGGTGGTGGTGCTGGTGGTCGTCGTGGTGGTCGACGATTCGGTCGTGCTCGTGGTGACCGTGCTGCTGGAGGTGCTGGTCGTCGACGACGTGCTCGTCGTGCTCGACGTGCTGGTCGTGGAGGAGCTGCTGGTGCTCGACGTGCTGGTGGTAAACGACGTGCTGGTCGTCGACGACGTGGTCGTGCTCGACGACGTCGTGGTCGTGCTGCTGCTCGAGGTGCTGGTCGACGACGACGAGGTGGACGAGGTGCTTGTGCTCGAGGTCGTCGACGTGCTGCTCGTCGTGCTGGTCGTGGTGGCGGTGCTGCTGGTGGTGGTCGGGGGCGCGATCGGCAGGTTCAGGATGTTGCGGGTCGCCCGACACTTCGAGGCGGTGCCGGGCAGCGCCTGCTCGACGCCGGTGCAGTTGTTGCCCGCGTTCTGGTCCCAGGTCGACACGGTGCCGACGTCGACCAGCCCATCGTCGTCGGTATCGGAGCACGGAATGGTGACGACGCCGAGATCCTTCACGTTGCTCTCGCCGCTCTGCACGTCCCCGCAGGCGTCGCCATCGAGGTTGCGGTACGGACCCGAGCCGCTGGTGAGGTCGAGGACCCCGGGCGGGGAGAGGTTCGGCCCCAGGAAGTCGTGGAGGCACTGACCGGTGAGCGCGTCGCCGCCGTCGAGCGCGATGAACAACCCGACGTCGTAGCGCGTGGGCTGCGCCGCGACGATCGTGGCCTGGAGATTGACCGTCGCGGTGTCGAACACCGACGTGCAGCCGTCGATCAGCCCGCCGGGCTTCACCACGATCTGCGTGATGCTGACGTCGTTGGCGTTGCAGTTGAAGTTGTCGCCGGTGGAGTCTTCGAGACAGGTCTGCGCCACGGCGGCGCCAGAGCCGAACGAGATCGTCGCGGCAACCACGACCGCTGCCAGTCGACGGAATGGAGCTTGCGACACGCGTCCCCCGCTTCCCCCCCCGACGACCACGTTCATGCCACACCAGGTGGCACGTCGTCATCCCGGCATGGCGCTATGGCACGTGCGATACGAACGCGTCCGGCGGCCGCCTTCGGTCACGCTCTGGCGCGCCGGTGAAGGTAATCCTCGAGGGCGACGCGCCACGGCCGCATCCGATCGAGGCCCGCCGCGCGGAGCGCGGCGTTGTCGAGCACGGAATAGACCGGCCGGCGCACCGGCGAGGCGTAGGCCGCCACGGTCGTCGGCTCGAGCGGCGTCGTGAAGCCGGCGATGGCGAAGATCGCGGTTGCGAACTCGTACCACGAGCAGCTGCCCTGGGCGGTGGCGTGGAAGAGGCCCGCGGGTCCCTCCTCGGCGAGCACCCGGATCTGCGCTGCCAGATCGGCAGTAAAGGTGGGCGTCAGCACCTCGTCGTGGACGACGCGCACCACGTCCTGCTCGCGCACCAGCCGGAACATCGCGTCGATGAAGTTGCCGCCTTTGGCCCGGCACGGACGCAGCCCGTAGAGGCCGGAGGACCGCACCACCTGATGATCGCCGCCCGCCGCGAGCACGCCGTGCTCGCCGGCGAGCTTGGAGGCGGCGTACACGTTCAGCGGATTCGGTCGATCGGTCTCGACGTAGGGCGCGCGCTTCGCGCCGTCGAACACGTAGTCGGTGCTGACGTGCACGAGCCGCGCGCCGAGCTCGGTGCACAGCCGCGCCAGCCGCCGCGGCGCGATCGCGTTCACGGCGTACGCCGTGTCCTCCTCGGTCTCGCAGCGCGGGACGTTGTGGAACGCCGTGGCGTTCACCACGATTGCCGGTTTCAGCGCCGTGAGCGCGTCGCGCACCGCGGCGGCGTCCGTGATCTCGAGCTCCTCGTGGCCAAGGGCCGTCACGGCGTCGGGGCCGAACGCTTCGACGAGATCGCTGCCGAGCTGACCCGTGGCCCCGAGAACGACGACGCGCCTCAAAAGACGCTCCCGATGCGGCGCAGCGTCTGCTCCATCTCGTGGAGCAGGGTCATCCACGCGATGTTGTAGTACCGCGGGTGAAAGAGATCCTCGGTGCCCGTCTGCTGGATCGCCCGCACCATCTTCTCCACGGATTCTTTCACACCGACCAGCGGCCGGAAACCCAGCTCGACTTCGATCCGCTTCCCGCTCACCCGGTACGAGCGGGTCTTGTACGTGCCGTAGTCCACCTCGATCTCGATCTTGCGGAGGGGCTTCAGCGCCTCGCGCACCCAGTGCGCCAGCTCGAGCACCCGGTAGTTCTTCTCGACCACGTTGAAGATCCGGCCGGCGACCCGCTCGGCGGGCGCCTCGACGCACGCGATGTAGACGCGCGCCAGGTCGCTCACGTCGACCAGCGGCCGCCACATCTCGCCCCCGGCGTGCACCGTGAGCGCGCCCTTGGTGAGCGCGTCGCGCACGAAGGTGTTCACCACCAGGTCGTACCGCATGCGCGGACTCCACCCGAACACCGTTCCCTGGCGCAGAATGACCGGGTGGAACGTCGCGTCGGCGAGCTGGAGGAGCACGCGCTCGGCCTCGTAGTTCGACACCGCGTACGCCGCGCGCGGCGCGACCTCCGAGTCCTCGTCACGCAGGAAGTCCGGGGCGTAGAAGCCGAGGTCGTAGATCGAGCAGCTGGAGGCGAACACGAAGCGCGAAATGCCGCGCGCCTTGCAGGCGCGCGCCACCACCTCGGTGCCGATGGTGTTGATCTCGTGGTTCGCCTTCGGATTGAATTCGGCGGTCGGGTCGTTCGACAGGCCCGCGAGGTGGATCACCGCGTTGCAGCCGTCGAGCGCGGCCGGGTCGAACTGCCGCACGTCGCCCTGCACCAGGTCGATCTTGTCGGCCACCTCCGCCAGCCCGTGGTCGCCGAAGTACAGCTTGTCGAAGACGCGGACCGCTTCGCCCTTCTGCAGCAGCTCGCGCACCGCGACGCAGCCGATGTAACCGGCGCCCCCCGTCACCAGGATCATGGCTCGCTTATAGCCCAAGTCGGCCGCGGGTCTCGAACGCCGCCTCCGGCGGGGCACCGGGCGCGCGGCGCGCGCCGGTGTCCGCGCGTTGACCCCTCTGGACCCCGCGTCTATAGACCCCCGCGTGCGACGTGAGCCCGAAGAGCTGGCCGGCCTGGTGGTCATGACGGCGCAGACGTTCCCCGACGAGCGCGGCTTCGTGCTGCAGTCGTGGGTGAAGCAGACGCTTGAGCGCGCCGGCGTGCCGGCACACTTCGAGCAGGCGATCCAGACGTGGTCCAAGCGCGGCGTGCTGCGCGGCATCCACTTCCAGTGGGATCCGCCGATGGGGAAGCTGGTGCGCTGCATCCGCGGCGCCGTGCTCGACGTGGTGGTCGACGTCCGGCACGGCTCCTCCACGCTGGGCGACCACGCGGCGGTGGAGCTGACCGGCACGAACTCTCGCATCATCTGGGTGCCGCCCGGCTTCGCGCACGCCACCTTCGCGCTCGAGGAGGACACCATCGTCCTCTACGAGTGCAGCGCGCAGCACGGCCCGGGCAACGAAGGCGGCATCCGCTGGAACGATCCGGCGCTCGGCATCCGCTGGCCCGACATCCCGCCCATCGTCTCCGCCAAGGACAAGGTCGCCCCGACGCTGGCGGAGTGGCTGGCCGATCCGCGCTCCCGGCACTTCCACGTCTGAACGCTCGGCGGCGCGTTCCCGCGCGGCGTCAGCGCAGCCCCAGCGCCTCGTACGGCACCGCACGGCCGAGGAGGCCGTCGCGATACCCGCGCAGCAGATCGCGGGTCTGGTGCGGCCCGCCCCGGCGCAGCTCCCGCAGCCAGGCGAGCGGCAGGCTGCCGCCGATCCGCAGCGCCAGCCGCGCGGCCTCGAGCGGGCGGGCGTGCTTGCGCGCGAACAGCACCGTGTTGCGCGCGCAGAGATAGCGCACGGCCGCGCCGCCCTCGTACGCGGCCGTGCTGCCGCCGCCGCGATGGAAGGCGCGCGCCGCCGGCGCGTAGAGCACGCGAAACCCGCGGGCGCGCGCCGCCGTGCACCAGTCGACGTCCTCGTGGTACGCGAAGAAGCGCTCGTCGAAGAGCCCGACGGCCTCGAGCGCCTCGCGCGTGAGCAGCACCGCGCAGCCCGACACCCAGTCCACCTCGTGCGGGTGGTCGGGTCCCGCGACGTCCAGCGCGCCGGCTCCCACGCGCTCGACCAGCGCCGCGCGGTAGGTCAGCCGGCCGTACGCCATCCAGAGACGGGAGGGGTCGGCGCTCTGCAGCACCTTGGCGCCCACCGCGGCCGTGCTCGGCCCGGCGGCCGCCGCCGTGCGCGTCAGCACGTCGAGACAGGCCGGATCGAGCGTGGCGTCGTTGTTGACGATCACCACCGAGGCGGCCCCGCGCTCGAGCGCGTGGCGGATGCCGACGTTGTTGCCCCCCGTGTAGCCGAGGTTCTGGGGCAACCGGATCACCTCGGCCTCGGGCGTGACGGCCGCGATGGCGGCATCGCTCGGCACCCCGGTGCCGTTGTCGATCACGAGCAGCGGGTGCGCCGGGAAGCCGGTGGCGGCCACGCTGCGGAGGCACGCCAGCGTATCCGCCTCGACGCCCCAGTGGAGCACGATGACGGCGACCGGCGAGGCAGCCGCGCTCACGCCGGACCGGCGCGTCCCGGTGGCGGGTCGCGATTGACACCCTGGTCGTCGAGCCGGGCATCGACCAGGCAGCCCTGGCAGACGAGCAGCGCGAGCAGGATTCCGCCCCGGGCGTTCATGCGGCTCGCTCTCTAGCTCGCGGCCGTTCTATGGGTCAACGCGGCCGCCACACGGTCAGCAGATAGTCGCCGACGCGCGGCACCGCGCGCGCCGTGCGGTCGATCGTCGCCAGCACGCGCACCGCGAGCAACCGCGGGAGCCGGTTCAAGAACCAGCCCCATCCGGGGAAGGCCCAGCCGGTGGCGATGCCGATCGCGCGTTCCGGCACGAAGTGGGGCGCGCACAGGCGGGCGAGCTCGGGATACGTGCACTCGAAGCTGTGCTCGGCCGGCACGGGGCTGTCCCAGAAGAGGTGGCGCCGGCTCCACGGCAGACCGAGCGCCCGCGCGACGCCGTAGACGAGGCGTGCCATGCGCACGGTCGGGCCGCCGTAGTTGACGAAGCCGACGAGCAGCCGGCCGTCGGCGCGCAGCACGCGGCGCATCTCCGCGAGCGCCTGCGGCGGGTGCGCGAGATGGTCGATCACCGACTCGCAGAGCACGCGGTCGAAGCTGCCGTCCCTGAACGGCAGCGCTTCGGCGATGCCGCGCACCAGCGGAAACCGCACCGCCTGTTCCCGCTGCCGTTCCGCGGCGCGCGCCAGCATCTCGGGCGACGGCTCGAGCGCCACGACCGGCACGCCGCGCGCGGCGAGCCGGCACGAGTGCTGCGCGTCGGCGGCCCCCACCTCGAGCACCGCGGCGGGACGGCCCGCCAGCGTGGTCTCGACGGCGACGCTGGCGATCCGGTCGACCAGGAAGAAGTTGTCGAGACCGCGCGGCCAGCCGTCCTCCAGGTAGTCCGGGTCCCAGTTGCGCTGCAGACCGCGCATCGCCGGCGAGGATTCTCGCAGCCGCCCGCCGGCGGCTCAAGCGAACGTGACTCGGCGGCCCACGGTGCGCTACGCTGCCGCGCGCGAGCGCGCATGGCCTTCAAGCAGTTCCTCAAGATCGAGATCGCCCGCGGCCTGGACGAGACCTACGTGCTCGAGGACTGGGCGGCCGCGCACCCCGGGAAGTCGTACTACGACGTCCATCTCTCGACGATCGAGCAGCACGAGACCGCCACGCCGACGTTTCGCCGCTACCTGGGGGGCGGCGGGCTTCGCATCCTCGAGTCCGGCTGCGGGACGGGCCGCTGGATGGCGTTCTTCGAGCGGCTCGGCAACCGTGCGGTCGGCCTCGACGACAGCGCCGGCCCGCTGGCGGTGGCCCGCGCACACGACCCGGACATGCGGCTGGTGCGCGCCGACGCGCTCCACTCGCCGTTCCGCGACGGCGTGTTCGACGCGGCCTTTTCCTCGTACGTGGCGGAGCACTTCGAGGACGGCCCCGAGCGGCTCTTCCGCGAGATCCGGCGCGTGCTGAAACCCGGCGGCCTCTTCTTCGTCGTGGTGCCGCACGACAACACGTTTCGCCGTCTGGTCGTGAACCGCGTGCTGCGCGTCCTGTACGCGGTGTGGAGGCTCCGCGGCCTCGGCCTCGGCTTCACGGAGTTCCGCTACACGCGGGCCGAGATGGACGGGTTTCTCGCGCGCACGGGCTTCGAGGTGCTCGAGGTCCTGCCTGACGATTACCGGCTGCCCTGGTCGAAAGGGCTATTCGTCGATTTGTGCGACGTCGGCTCGTTCTTCAACTACGAGCCCAAGCCGCCCTACGAGTTCGGCCCGCGCGGCCAGCGCATCGTGCGGCTGCTTCAGAAGGCGGGGCTCTGGCACACCAGCGGCGGCCTCTTCTACGTGGCGCGCGCCGCGAGTTGACAACGGCTTTCGCGGAATCCTACGGAACGCACCCATGGCCCGGCCGACGCCACCGCGCTCCACTCGG